>NZ_LR594662.1:5820946-6161262 GCF_901827175.1 Variovorax sp. RA8
ACCCGCCAGGACGTGCTCCAGACCCTGGACCGCGTGATCCGCTATCTCGAACAGACCGAGCCGGGCAACCCGGCGCCGCTCCTGATCGCGCGCGCCAAGAAGCTGATCGGCGTGAGCTTCCTCGAGATCATGGCCGACCTCGCGCCGAACGCGCTCGACACCATCGAAGCCGTGACCGGCAAGCAGACCACCGAGTAAGGCCCCTGCCGCCGCGCTCGTCTTCCCATCCATCCTGCAAGGAGTTCCTCCATGTCCACCAAGAGCAGCCAGAAGTTCATCGCCCGCAACCGGGCGCCGCGCGTCCAGATCGAGTACGACGTGGAGCTCTACGGCGCCGAGAAGAAGATCCAGCTGCCCTTCGTGATGGGCGTTCTGGCGGACCTCTCCGGCAAGCCGGCGGACCCGCTGGCGCCGGTCACCGACCGCAAGTTCCTCGAGTTCGACGTCGACAACTTCGACGCCCGCATGAAGGCCATGAAGCCGCGCGCCGCCTTCTCTGTGCCGAACACGCTGACCGGCGAGGGCGAGCTCAAGGTCGACATCAGCTTCGAGAACATGGACGACTTCTCGCCCGCCGCGGTCGCCCGCAAGGTGGATGCGCTCAACAAGCTGCTCGAGGCCCGCACTCAGCTGTCGAACCTGGTCACCTACATGGATGGCAAGGGCGGCGCCGAAGACCTGCTGGCCAAGGTGCTGGAGGACCCGGCCCTGCTGCAGACGCTCGCCGGCAGCAGGAAGCCCGAAGAGGGCGCCCCGTCCACGGCTTCCGCCGCCTGACGCCCCACGAAACGAATCACGAGGAGAAAGCAACATGGCCGAAGCACTCGAACAGCAGAGCGCACTGAAAGACGTCGCCTACGGGGGCAGCGACTTCGCGTCGCTGCTGCAGAAGGAATTCAAGCCGCGCAGCGACGAGGCGAAGAGCGCCGTGGAGGCGGCCGTGCTCACGCTGGCGCAGCAGGCGCTGGCGAACACGCAGGTCATCGGCAAGGACGTGACCAAGTCGATCCAGGCCATGATCGCCGCGATCGACCAGAAGCTCACCGAGCAGGTCAACAAGATCCTGCACCACGAGGACTTCCAGAAGCTCGAGAGCGCCTGGCGCGGCCTGCACTACATGGTGAACAACACCGAGACCGACGAGAACCTCAAGATCCGCGTGATGGACGTCTCGAAGAAGGAGCTGCACAAGACCCTGAAGAAGTTCAAGGGCGCGGCCTGGGACCAGAGCCCGCTGTTCAAGAAGATCTACGAGCAGGAGTACGGCCAGTTCGGCGGCGAGCCCTTCGGCGCCATCGTGGGCGACTACCACTTCGACCAGAGCCCGCCCGACGTGGAGCTCCTGGGCGAGATGGCCAAGATCGCGGCTTCGGCCCACGCGCCCTTCATCACCGGCGCCAGCCCCAACCTGATGCAGATGGAGTCCTGGCAGGAACTCGCCAACCCGCGCGACCTGACCAAGATCTTCTCCACCCCCGAGTACGCCGGCTGGCGCAGCCTGCGCGAGTCGGACGACTCCAAGTACATCGGCCTGTGCATGCCGCGCTTCCTGGCGCGCACGCCCTACGGCGCCAAGACCAACCCGGTTGAGGACTTCGACTTCGAGGAAGACGTCGCCGGCGCCGACCACAGCAAGTACGCCTGGGCCAACGCGGCCTACGCCATGGCCACCAACATCAACCGCTCCTACAAGCTCTACGGCTGGGGCTCGCGCATCCGCGGCATCGAATCGGGCGGCGCGGTCGAGAACCTGCCGCTGCACACCTTCCCGAGCGACGACGGCGGCGTGGACCAGAAGTGCCCGACCGAGATCGCCATCAGCGACCGGCGCGAGGCCGAGCTGTCCAAGGCCGGCCTGCTCTCGCTGATCCACCGCAAGAACTCCGACTTCGCGGCCTTCATCGGCTCGCAGTCGCTCAACAAGCCGACCGAGTACGACGACCCCGACGCCACCGCCAACGCCAACCTCGCCGCGCGCCTGCCCTACCTCTTCGCCTGCAACCGCTTCGCGCACTACCTCAAGTGCATCGTGCGCGACAAGGTCGGCAGCTTCAAGGAGCGCGATGAGATGCAGCGCTGGCTCAACAAGTGGATCACCAACTACGTGGACGGCGACCCCGTCAACTCCTCCGAGGAGACCAAGGCGCGCAAGCCGCTGGCGGCGGCCGAGGTGGTGGTGGAGGAGGTCGAGGGCAACCCCGGCTACTACACCTCCAAGTTCTTCCTGCGCCCGCACTACCAGCTCGAAGGGCTGACGGTGTCGCTGCGCCTGGTGTCCAAGCTGCCGTCCGTCAAGGGCGGCAAGTAGCACGTGACGAAGCGCAGCTTGCTCTGCAGTTGCCGATCAACCCCCCGCCCGCCGCAACGGGTTTCCTGAAGGAGCATCGAGATGAGTTCTGACTATTTCGCCAAGATCACGAAGGCCGACGGCGAGTCGAAGAAGGAAGGCCACGTCAACGAGATCGAGGTCCTGAGCTGGAGCTGGGGCGTCTCGAACGCCTCCAGCGCCGGCGTGGGCGGCGGCGCCGGCAAGGGCAAGGCCACGCCCTCCGAGCTCACCTTCATGCACAACTACGACAAGGCCTCGCCCGTGCTGGCCAGCTTCTGCGCCAAGGGCACGCACATCGACGAGATCAAGCTCACCGCCCGCAAGTCCGGCGATGGCCAGGAGGACTATCTCATCATCACCCTGAACGGCGCCTTCATCACCAGCACGCAGTTCAGCGGCGGAGGCGGCGGCGACATGGTCGAGAGCGTGTCCTGCGCCTTCAAGAAGATCAAGATCGAATACAAGCTCCAGGACGACAAGGGCAAGCTCAGCGCCGGCCCCGAGATGACCTGGGACCTCGAAGCCAACAAGGTCACCTGAGGCCACTACCTGGCCACCCGGCCACCACCCGACCCATCGCGAAGCCCGGGCCGTCGCCGGGCGATAGCAGCATCATCGAGGTCGACGGCTGGTGGGGCCCGACCCGTACCGCGACGCGCCCTGGACGCCGTCCACCATCTCCAGGACCACCTACGCGCTGGTCGTGCTGGTGCAGCGATGCCACCGGCTGTGCGAACAGAACCGCGAGACCTACTACCAGGACCTGCCCAACCGGCAGGACATGCCGCTGCAGCTGCGCAACGCGCTGAAGACGGTCAAGACCCGAGCCGACAAGTACAAGTACAAGTAAAAGCCAGGCGGGCGACCGCGCGGCGCTACGGCCGAGGCGGTTCGGGCAGCGGCCGCGTGACCTCGTCGTCCTCGCCGTCCTCGTGCAGCCATAGCACGACCGCCGTGTAGTTGTCGTGCCCGGGCTTGGCGCGTGCGCGAATCTCGGCGTCGAGCTGCTCCACCCATCGGCTGGGGTCCTGCGAGGCCTGCAGCGTCTCGCACAGGCACGCGTCGCCCAGCGGCTCCCAGACGCCGTCGCTGCACAGCAGCAGCACATCGTCCACGGCGAGTGGCATGCGCTCGGAAACGGTGATCTCCGGCAGCGACTCGAGCGAGCCCAGCGCCGACAGCAGCATGTTGCGCTTCGGATGCAGGCGCGCGGCCTCCTCGTCGATCATGCCGCCCGCCACCATCTGCTGGACCAGGCTGTGGTCGATGGTGCGCGCCACCGGCGCGCCGGCGCGGAACAGGTAGGCGCGGCTGTCGCCGCTGTGGGCCCAGACCACCGCGTTCTCGTGCAGGTCGATGGCGGCCAGCACCACGGTGGAGCGCATGGCCGCCAGCTTGCCGCCTTCGGCCTGGCGCGCGACCACGTCGCGGTTGGCCTGCTCCAGCAGGCGCCGCAGGCCTTCGGCATCCAGCCCCGGCGCCGCCGCGAAGCCGCCGAGCACGCTGCTGCGCACGATCGACGCGGCCACGTCGCCGCCGCCGTGGCCACCCGCGCCATCGGCCACCAGGCAGGCCAGGAAGCGGCCGTCGTTCCACTGGCCGAACACGTCCTCGTTGTAGCTGCGGCCGCCCTGCCTCGACAGGGTGACGATCTCGATCTCCATGGGGCCTCCCTCGTCCTCGTCCCTCTTGCTCTTGCACTTGCTCTTGCTCTTGCTATTTGCGGCCTTCGCCCGACTTCAGGCGTGCCATCTGTTCCTCGTAGGCCTGCACGAAGGCCTTGCCGAAGAGGGTGTGGAAATCGTCCTCCGCCTCGCTCGCGATGCCGGCGTAGAGCGCAACGAACTGGTCCCACAGCTTGGCCTTCCGGTTGGCGGCGAACAGGCTGTCGAGGGCGGACTTCGCGGCGATCTTCTTCTCGAGCTCGCCGGGTTCGAAGCGCTCGATGAGTTGGGCCAGCGCGGCGCGCATGCCGACCATCACGCCGAACTGGTGCGCGCGCAGGTCGTCGAAGGCATCGCGCATCGCCGCCTCGGCCGGCATGAAGCCGCGCACGCCGGGCCCCAGCAGATGCGCCAGCGCGACCTCGGCGGTGGGCGAGAACTTGAGCGGGTTGTTGGCCTGCGCCGCGATCATCGTCACCTCGGCGCGCAGCTCGCGCTTGAATTCCTGGCGTGTCAGCAGCAGCTGCAGCGTGCCCTCGGTGGCCGAGCGCAGCAGCACGCCGATGCGCTCCATCAGCCCCGGCGTCAGCAGCTCCGGCATCTGGTGCGTGCTGCCGAGGCCGCGCAGGAGGGCGGCGAGCAGCGCGTCGGGTGAGGTGGCGCCCATCGGAGCCGAGGCCGGGCCCGGCGGCGGCGAGGCCAGGACCGGCTCGCCCGTCATGTCGTCGAAGCGCGGCGCGGACGAAGGCGCGACGGCCGGCACTTCGCGCGGCGGCGCATAGCCGAATTGCCCGATCGGAAGATGGTCGGCGCGTGGCGCCGCGGCCGCGGGCGGCGTGCCCTGCAACGCCGCAAACGGATCGGCCGCCGCGGCCGTGTTGGGCTGGCGCAGCGGGTCTGCCAGCGGCGACAGCGCGAGCGGATCGCCGCCGAGGCCCGCGCCAGCGCCGCCGCCGAACAGCTCGTCGATGCCCGTCCCCTTGGCCGCAGGCGACACCAGGCCCAGGTCGGAGAAGTCGTCATCGAGCAGGCCGCGCGCCGGTGTCGCGACACCGGGCGCGGCCGGCGACGGCGCCAGGAGATCCGCGAAGGGATCCTCGGCCGAGGCCGCGGGACGCCCGGCGCCCAGCGGATCGCCGAGCGGAAGGTCCGGCACGGCCGAAGCCGCAGCCGGCGCCGGCGCGGCAGGCCCGAGCCCGGCAAGCAGGTCGGCAAAGGGGTCGTCCTCCGCAGGCCTCGCGACGGCGGCCGGCGCTGCGGCAAGAGCCGCGGCAGCGCCTGCGGACGCCGCGGAAGGCGCCGCCTCCACCACCAGCTCGAAGCCACCGATGACCAGCCGCATCCCTTGCGACAGCGCGGCCTCGTTGCCCGCGCCCAGCGGCCGGCCATTGCACAGCATCGGATTGCTGCCGCGGTCGACGATGAAGTACTGCCCGTCGCGGCACAGCACCTGCGCATGCACGCGCGACACCGTCCGGTCGGGATCGTCAAGCACCAGCGTGTTGGCCGGCGCGCGCCCGATGGTGCCGCCCTGCACGTCGAATTGCGCGCTCAGCGCGCGGCCCGCACGGGCGCCCTGGGGGGTGAGGACCGATATGCGAATCACGATCGTGGCTCCGTCGAGTGAGGCCTGCGCCTGGGCACCTTCGTCATGGCGCCAGCATCAGGACCAGCGCCTGGCTGGGCACGACGCGCGCGCCCGGGCAGTTGGTGCTGTTCTGCAGCGACATGCTGGTGAGGCGCGTCGCCGGCATGCCCATGTAGAGCACCGTGAAGGCGCCCGTCAGGTGGCGGCTCGGGCCCATCACCGTGCCCGAGGCCACACCGGTCGCCACGCCGGGGTTGTCGCCGTTGGTCATGGGAATGGTGGTCGCGAGGTTGTGCACCGGCATGCCCATGATCAGGATGTTCGGGCAGTTGGGAACCGCCATCGGCCCCATGGCGATGTTGGGATAGGGGATGGGGATCGGCGAGGGCGAAGGCGGCGCGGGCGTGAGGCACACGTCCGGGAAGCCCATGTCGGTGCCCATCATCTGGCAGTTGGCGAACATGGCGTCACCCGAAGTGGATCTGCCCGCCGCGGGTCTTGACCAGCTTGCCGCCGTTGATCAGCGCATGCTCGCCCGACAGCCTCAGCAGTTGGTCGGCCTCGATCTCCAGGTGCGTGGCCTGCACCCGGTCGATGCCCTGGGTGGTGCGCAGGTGATGCTTGCTGAAATGCGTGACCCGATCGAAGACGCTGTTCAACGCCAGGCCCACCAGCTTGATCGCACCCGCCACCACGCGCAGCCGGCTGCTGCTGAACTCGGCCTCGCCCACCACCATCTCGGCGCGCGCGGCGCGCAGTTCAAAACGCGTGATTTCGAAGCTGAGCTCGGGCGCCTCGATCTTGAGCGGCGCCCCGCTGCGCAGCAGGTGCGCCGCGCCCTCCTCGCGCTGCAGGACGGCCACCACCCAGAGCTCGTCCGGCGCCACCAGCAGGCAGGCGACCGTGTCGCCCGCCACCGGCTCCAGCAGGCAACTCGCGGCACGCCGCCCGACGGCTTCGAGCCCGCCGCTGCGGATGGAGAAGGCCCGGCCGGCGACGCCGGTCACCAGGCCGACGCAGGACTGCGCCGGCGTCGCGCCGCCCGGCACGCCACGCCGGGCCGGCTGCCCGGCGATGGATGTGGAATCGCTCATGGTCGCGTGCTCCTTGTCATTTCCTGGTCATTGCCTGTCATTTGCTTGTGCTGCATCCGATTCAGCCCCCCACCGGCTGCCAGTCCTCCGCCTGCGCCAGCGCGGGATCGGTCTCCAGGGCACGGACGCGGTCGGGCAACTGCGCATGCTCCGTGGCCGCGCGGTGCAGCACGGTGCGGAAAAGCGTCGCCTCGCGCGCATCCACCGCGCGCAGGTCGGCATGGCTGAAGTCCGCATAGGTCAGTTCGGCGCCGCGCAGCACCGCACCTGGCAGCTGCGCGCGCGCGAAATGGCACTGGTAGAGATCCGCGCCATCGAAGCGCGCGGCCGGAAAGATGCTGGCGGTGAACAGCGCCTGGCGCAGCCGGGCACCCGCGAAGCTCACGCCCGTTCCGCGGGCCTCGCAGAACACGGCGCCGTTCGCCTGCACGCCGGCGAAGTCGGCACCCTCCAGCGTCGCGCCCTGGAAGTTGCACTGCGGCATCGCCACCTGCGCGAAGCGCGCGCCGCTCAGGTCGAGGCAGGAGAACTGGCAGCCGTCCAGCGCCAGCCCGGCGAAGGACTTCTGCGCCAGCCCGGTCTTGTGGAAGATCACGCGGCGCAGGCTGGCGCGCTCCCAGCTCAGGCGCGCCAGGTCGCATTCCATCACCGAGGTGTGCAGCCAGCGGCTGTCGTCGGCGTTGACGTCGACCAGGCTGCTGCCCAGGAAGGCGGCCGATTCGAGCGAGCAGCCGGCCAGCGCCGCGTGGTCGAGCCGGCAGGCGGAAAAGGTCGCCATGTCGAGCGCCGCGCGGGCGAGCTGCCCATGCGGGAGCCGGCAGCCGGTGAAGGTGGCGCCGTGCAGGTTGGCCTCGCGGAAATCCACGTGCTCGAGCTCGCACTGGTTGAAGACGGCGCGGCGCAGGTTGGCGCCGTTGAAGAGCGCGCCGCGCAGGTCGCACTGGTCGAACAGGGTCTCGCGCGCATCGGCGCCGCGGAAGTCGGCCTGCGCCAGCTGCGTGCGCGTGAAGATGCCGCCGCCGAGGTAGCTCTTCGCGAAGGAGCCCTTGCGCAGGTCCTGGCCTTCGATCGGTTCGCCCAGCGCGGCGGCATAGGCCAGCAGTTGCGCCTTCATGGCGTGCCCCCCGCATGCTGCTCCGGCGCCAGCCGCGGCCAGGTGCGGGCCCGCTGCAGCAGCGCGCCTTCGAGGCGCGCATCGCCGTCGAGCCGGATGCGCGACAGGTCGGCGCCGAACAGGTTGGCGTTGCGCAGATCGGCGCCGCGCAGGTCGGCGCGCTGCAGGATCGCGTCCTTGAAGTCCACGCCCGCGAGCCGCGCCCGCGCCAGCACCGCCTTGCGCAGCAGCGCGCCCTTGGCGCTTGCCAGCCGCGCATCGCAATCGGTCAGTTGCGCCATGCCGAGGTTGGCCCCGTCGAGCCGGGCGCGCACCAGCCGCGCGCCGGTGAGATTGCATTCGCCGAGGTTGGCGCCCTGCAGGCCGGCGCCCGTGAAGTCGGCGTGCGCCAGGGTGGTGGCCTGCACGAAGCTCGCGCCGGCCAAGTGCGCGCCACTGAAATCGGCACGTTCGAGCCGGCACCCGATGAAGTTGCTGCCCGCCAGCTTCGCACCGCGGAAGTCCAGCCCCTGCAGGTCGCATTCGATGAAGTTGCACGCGGCCAACTCGGCCTCGGCCAGCACCACACCCTTCATGTCCAGCTTGTAGAAGAGCAGGCCCGGGCCCACCGCGCCGCTCCAGTCGGCCGCGCCCCAGCGCGTGTCCATCAGCTCGGCGCCGGCCAGGCGGGCCTGGCGCAGCTGGGTCGCCTCGAAGCTGCAGTACTGCAGGTTGGCACCCGAGAACTCGGCTCGGTCGAAGACGGCACCGCGCAGCTGCGCGCGGCCCAGGTTGGCGGCCTGGAAGACGGTCTCGATCGCGATCGCGCCGCGCAGGTCGGCATGGGCCAGCACGGCGGCGCGGAAGTTCGCACCCGACAGGTTGGCGCCCGCGAGCCGGGCGCTTTCGAGCCAGGCGCCGGTGAAGTCGATGCCACGCAGGTCGAGATTGGAAAAGTCCGCGCCGGTGAAGTCCGCACCCGGCAGCTGCTTCGTGCCGCGCGCGAGCAGCCATTCGATCTCGCGCCGGGCCTCGGCCGCACGCTCGCCCGCAAGCGGCGCGACCGGCGGCTGCATGTGGGCGTTCTTCAGGTAGTCGAGGTGGTGCGCCATTTCCTGCAGCACGAGCTGCGGTGCCATCGTCGCCCGGTCGAAGACGCGCTCGCCCAGCGCGAAGCCCTTCTCGATCTCGGCCAGCTGCGCGCTCGCGCGGTAGCTGGGCGGCCCGCGATGCACCAGCCGCTCGGGGTCGAGCTTCTTCTCGCGCATGAAGGCCTGTGCGTTCTCCAGCTGCGTCACCGCGTCCTCGACGGCGGCCCACTGCTGCTTCTCCATCTCGGCTTCTAGCTTCTCGAGGTACGCCGGCAGTTCCTGCGCACTCGGCGGCTTCTCGCGCGGCGCGAGGCGAACTCCGAGGGCGTCCGGGTCCTTGCCCTGCGCGCGCAGCTGGTCGCGCGCCATCTCGACGTCGACCTGCGCACGCCGGTACTGCGCGTCCTCGCGCAGCCCGTCGGACTTCATCACCGCCTGCGCCTGCTCCTGGCCGGGGTCGACAGTGTCCAGGCCCGCGGGCACCAGGTCCGCATCGTTGAGCGCCTGCACCGCAGCGCGCCGGCCGTCGAGGCGCTTGCCGAGCACCTCCAGGTAGTGCTCGGGCGGGCGCGGCTCGTCGAGGCGCTCGACGGCGCCGAGCAGCTGGCGCACATCGCCGCCGTCGTCCTCGCCGGTCTCGGCCAGGCCCTGGTGGATCAGCACCATGCGCCCGGCGTGCGGGAAGAACCACACGGTCGTCAACCGCATCGGGATCTCGCGCAGCCGCGTGTCGCCGTTGGTCCTGTAGTTGGCGAAGGCGCGCACCCGCAGGGCGGGCAGCGTGCCCTCGATACGCGCGCGTTCCGGATGCATGTGGTCGAGCGCGTAAGGCTCGTCGCCGCGCAAGGGCGCGTCCAGCCACTGGTCGCTGGGCGCGAGGTTGAAGTAGCGCCAGTCGACATCGGGCGGGAAGCCCGGCGCGTGCGCCTGAAGCCAGGCCTCGTCGTAGGTGCCGCGCAGGGCGGCGCGCTGCGGATGCATGACGTCGAGCGGCCCGAAGCCGGCCGGCGTCACCGCCTGGTCCGGCCGTTGCAGGCGCGCCTCCGGCAGCTCCAGGTTCGGCAGCCATTGCACGCCGCCTTCGACGCTGCGTCCGCGGCCCTGCGGATTGGGCGCGAAGTCCGGGCCGCCGTAGGCGTGGGTCCAGGCCAGCGGCATCCGCTCGAAGGGACGCGGCCGGCTGGGTGCGCCCGCGTCCCAGTAGCGCTCGCCGAAGACCAGCAGCGTCTTGTCGCGTGCGCCGAGCCGCGCGCGCACCGCCACCGCCTCCGGCCGCCCGGGCGCGGGCCAGGCATGGCCGTGCACCAGGAATTCCGGCGTGAGCTTGGCGATGCCCTCGTCGATCAGCGGCACCGCCATCTCGGCCGTGAGGAAGTTCCACATCGACTGCTCGTTCCACAGCGTGCCACGCGCGGCCTGCGCGAAAGGCACGTGCAGGTAACCCGAGACGCACAGGCCGAAGCGCTTGCGGTATTCCATCGGCCGCGCCGACAGGCCGAGCACCTGGGGCTTGATCACATGCATGGACAGCCCCTAGCCACCCGAGCCGCCCGAACCGCCGGACCCCGGCGCCGGCGGCAGCTGGAAGGGGGCATCGGCGGGCGCGATGCCATCGCCGCTGGTCGCCTGCGTGCTGTTCGGCGCCGGCCCGCTGGTGAGCGCGCCCACGTCGTTGCCGGTCGCGCCGCCCGACTGCGACAGCCGGTTGAGGCGCGCTGCCAGCCCTGGATGTCCCGCATCGGCCGCGGCCTGCGCTGCGTCGCGCAGCTCCTGGCGCGCCGCGCTGTACTGGTCCGACAGCTCGGAGAAGCCCATGCCGGCAGAGAACACGCTGAGGCCCGCCATCACGCCCAGCACCTCGGCCGCCACCGCCGCATCGGCGGCCGCCAGCGCAGCGCCGCCACCCGCGCCGCCGCCGCCCGGCGAATAGACCTTCATCGTGATCAGCTCCAGGTGCGGGCCCACCGAGGCGCTGATCTTCGCCGCCGCCACGGCCTCCATCTGCACCGCCAGCGTGGTGCTGATCTGCGCGCCCATGAAGGTGTCCACCGCCAGCCCGAGGAAGGTGCTGCGCGCCAGGCCCATGTTGGTCTCGCTCGCATGGCCGATGTAGCCGCTGGTGTTGGTGCCCAGCACCGTCGTGTTGTTCTCGATCGAGGTCTGGTTGATCTTGCCGACGGCGAGGATCGAGGCGTCGGTGTTGCTCAGCAGCGAGAACTTGTTCGCCATGATCGTGTACGGGCCGTTCGGCGAGGTGTGTACCACCGAGTTCGCGCCCGTCACCTTGTGCTCGATGTGGCCGGCCTCGAAGGTCATCTTCGCGGCCTTGTACGACAGGTTGCCGGTGATGTTGACCGTCTGGTTGCCGCCGATGGTGCGGGACTCGTTGCCGGTGGTGTTCTCGGTGCGGGTGGCCTTGGTGTCGGTGTTGATCGCGCCCTTGACCACCAGCGTGTGCACCCCGTCGACCTGGGTGCTCTGGTTGCCGACCACGTGGTTGTCCTGGTCGGTTCCGACCTTGAGCTTCTGCGCCAGGTCCACCACGTGCGACTCGTTGTTCTTGACGTGGATGCTGCGGTCACGCGTGACGGCCAGCGTCTGGTCGCGCTGCACGATGCTGCTCTGGTCGCGCTGGACCACCAGGCTCTGGTCGCGCCCGACGGTGGCCGAGTCGTCCAGCTCCACGCTGCGCGCCATGTTGCGCTCGGCGTGGACGGAGAGCACCTCCTCGCCCTTCTTGTCCTCGAACTGAATCTCGTTGTAGTTGTTGGCGTTGCCGCCCGGCGTGGAGCGGCTGCGGAAGCCGCTCTGCGTGGGGGACTTGTACGGGATCGGCTGCTCGTCGTTGTAGACCCGGCCGACGACGATCGGGCGGTCCGGATCGCCGTTGAGGAAGTCGACGATCACCTCCTGGCCGATGCGCGGGATGAAGTAGCCGCCCCAGCCCTTGCCGGCCCAGGGCTGCGAAACGCGCACCCAGCAGGTCGACTTCTGGTCGCGCTGGCCGTAGCGGTCCCAGTGGAAATGCACCTTGATGCGGCCATGGTCGTCCACGTGCAGTTCCTCGCCCTCGGGCCCCACCACGATCGCGGTCTGCGGCCCCGGCATGCGCACCCGCGGCGTCAGGCGCGGCGGCTTGAAAGGGATCTCCACCGGCAGCACCGTCAGCAGGAAGGCGCTGGCGCCGCGCGCGCCGTCGCGCAAGACCGGCGTGTCCTCGATCAGCTGCTGCAGCAGCTCGCGCGACTCGAGGTTGACGGCGTCGTCGGCCAGCGCCTGGCGCAGCAGCTCGGCGGGAAGCGCGGCGCCCTTGTAGCCCTCCAGGCCCTCGTAGCCCGGATGGGTCGCGACGAAGGTGCAGCCGGCGATGACGTACTCGCCGTCGCGCGTGCCGTCCGGGTCGCCCTCCAACTTGAAGGCCAGCCCTGCCGCCACGTCCGGCCAGGTGGTCAGCGCCCAGTGGCGGTCGCGCCGCGCCGTGAGCTCGTCGGCGCGGATCTTCGCCGTGTTCTCGGCGTCGTCGGTGCTGAAGTAGCCGCCCGGGAACTCGAAGGCTTCGAGGTCGGCCAGCTCGTGGTTGTCGGAGGCGTCGATGTCCACGCCCAGCTTCTTGCGGATCGCCTTGAAGTCGCTGTCGCGCGCCGCGTGCTTGCCGGTCTCGAAGCGGCGCGCCGCGACCCAGCGGCTGATCTCGTTGAAGCGGCCCTCGCTGGCGCCGTCGTGCGCGAAGCGCAGCGTCTCCGTCACCGGCAGCTTGGCGTGCGCCACGTCGCTGCTGTCGGCCAGGTGCATGGTGCCCGGCGCCTCGTGGGCGTCGAACCAGTAGTAGATGCCCTCGTCCTCGAGCAGGCGCGACAGGTAGTCGTAGTCGCTCTCCTGGTGCTGCACGCAGTAGCGGCGCGCGTTGTGCGTGCCGATCACGTTCTCGGACTTGAGCTTCTTGAAGCGCTTGATCGGGCTGTCCTCGAACACCGCGTCGAGCACTTCCAGCACCGGCTTGTCCTGCAGGATGCGCGAGTTCGTGCGCTTGCTCAGCAGCCAGAACCAGGAACGCAGCTGGATGCGGTATTCGAAGTAGCGTCCCACCTGTCCGCAGCGCATGAAGCGCACCGCGTGGCCCTGGCAGTGGCGCTCGTGCCTGCCGCCATCGGGATCGAGGAACTCCATCACCACGTCGAAGGCGCGGCCGAGGATGTCCTTGGCATCGAGCTGCCGGTTCTTCGACAGCACTGTCAGTTCGTAGACCGATGGCCGCGACAGCCCTTCATGGCCGGCCACGCTCCAGAACATCAGCTCGCCGGCAACGGGCGAATCGCTCTTGATGGTGAACTGCGTGTCTTCGGCCATGGCTCCTCTTTCTCTTTCTGCTTGCTAGTCCGCCGGGGACAGCGCCTCTTTCCTGCACGACACCACCCACCCGTCCACGGGCTCGCCGCTCTCCACGCGCAGATCTGCCCGCTCCAACTCCTCGACCACCAGGCCCGCATCCACAAGCACCTTGCGCAAGTAGCTCTCACGATGGCTGTAGCGGCCGTGAGGGTGGAGCCGGAAGCCGGCGGCCTCCTCCCCGGCCAAGGCCTCGACGGTGAAGACCAGCCAGCCCCCCGGCCGCAGGACCTTCGCCGCGGCCTGGAAGAGGCTGCCCAGCTCGCCGAAATAGATCAGCACGTCGGCCGATACGATGAGGTCGCAGGAGGCCGCCCGGGCGCCCTCGAGGAAGGCAGTGAGCTCGGCCTTCGTCAGCGCGTCGTAGCCCCCCCGCAGCCGCGCCTTGTCGAGCATCGGCTGCGACAGGTCGACGCCGGCCAGGTGCCGCGCGTACGGTGCGATCAGCGGGCCGCACAGGCCGGTGCCGCAGCCCGCATCCAGCACGTCCAGCGCGCGTTTCGGCTCGCCCAGGCGCCGTGCCACGGCCTCGGCAACCTGCGCCGGCCCGCGGTAGTCCAGCTCCGCCAGCGTCTTGTCGAAGGTGTTGGCAAAGGCATTGAAGGTGCGTTCCACGTAGGCGTCGGCGGCGCGCTCCGGCACGGCCTCGCCCGAGCAGCCTGCGAGATGATGGAGCGCCGTCGGGTCCCCGGGGTCCCGCGCCAGCCAGTCGCGGTAGACCTGCGCCGCCGCGTCCGGCCGCCCGAGCCTGCGGTAGATCAGTCCGAGCAAGGGGCGCGCCATCATGAGCTCGGGGTTCAGGCGCAGGGCCTCGTCGAGGCAGCTGCGTGCCTCCTCGTTGCGCGACAGGCGCAGCAGCACGCGCCCGAGGTTGGCATGGATCTCGGCCTTGTCCGGGTCCAGTGCGAGGGCGCGGCGCAGGGTGGACTCCGCTTCCCCGAGCCGCCCCCGCTCGTTCTGGAACACGCCGAGGTTGTTGTGGATGTCGGCGCGCTGCGGCGCCAGCCGCAGGGCCTGCGCGTAGGCCTCGCCCGCCGCGTCGGCCTGGTCGGCCAGCAGCAGGACATTGCCGAGATTGATGTACCAGCCGAAATGCCGGCCGTCGAGCGCGATGGCCGCCCGGATCAGCGTGATCGCCCGCGCATGGTCGCCGCGTTGGTGCGCCGCCAGGCCCTTGAAATGCAGGGCCTCGGCATGGCCCGGCGCTGCCGTGAGGACGCGCTCGTAGCCTTGCTCGGCCTCGTCGAACCGGCCGGCCTCGTGCAGTGCCCGGGCCCGGGCCCACTCCAGCGCCGGGCCGAATGCTTCGGCCGACGGCGTGGGTTGGACGATGGAATTTGAAGGGTTGCTCATCGGCGTCTGCTCCTTGTCATGTGTCGACGGTGAGTGGCCACTACTCCCGATCGGTTCCACGACGAGGCGCGTCTCTTCTTCGCATTCAGAACCCGTAGGCGAACTGCCCCTCGGCCACGCGCACCTGCACCCGCTCGATCGGCCTGCCTTCCATCATCCGGTTCAGGAACTCGCGGCTGATGTCGGGCAGCATCGTGTTGGTGAGGATCGCGTCGATCATCCGGCCGCCCGATTCGCTCTCGGTGCAGCGGCTGACGACCAGCTTCACCACGTCGTCGCCATACTCGAAGGGGATCTGGTAGCGCGCCTCCACCCGCTTCTTGATGCGTTTGAGCTGCAGCTCGACGATCTTCCCGAGCATCTCGTCGGACAGCGGGTAGTAGGGGATGGTCACCAGCCGGCCCAGCAGCGCCGGCGGGAAGATCTTCAACAGGGGCTCGCGCAGGGCCTTGGCCATGCCCTCGGGGTCGGGCATCAACTCCGGGTCCTTGCACAGGCTGGCGATCAGCTCGGTGCCGGCGTTGGTGGTCAGCAGGATCAGCGTGTTCTTGAAGTCGATGCTGCGGCCCTCGCCGTCCTCCATGAAGCCCTTGTCGAAGACCTGGAAGAACAGCTCGTGCACGTCGGGGTGCGCCTTCTCCACCTCGTCGAGCAGCACCACGCTGTAGGGCCGGCGGCGCACGGCTTCGGTGAGCACCCCTCCCTCGCCGTAGCCCACGTAGCCGGGCGGCGCGCCCTTGAGCGAGCTGACGGTGTGCGCCTCCTGGTACTCGCTCATGTTGATGACGATCATGTTCTGCTCGCCGCCGTACAGGGCCTCCGCCAGCGCGATCGCGGTCTCGGTCTTGCCCACGCCGGAGGTGCCGGCCAGCATGAAGACGCCGATCGGCTTGCCGGGGTTGTCGAGGCCGGCGCGCGCGGTCTGGATGCGCTTGGCGATCATCTCCATCGCGTGGTCCTGGCCGATCACCCGCTGGCCCAGCAGCGCCGGCAGCTTGAGCACGGTCTCGATCTCGTTGCGCTGCATGCGGCCGACCGGGATGCCGGTCCAGTCGGCGACCACCGACGACACGGCCTGCGAATCCACCGAGGGCAGGATCAGCGGGGACTCGCCTTGCACGCTACTGATCTTCGTCTGCAGCTCGTGCAGCTCGGCCAGCAGTGCGCTGCGGTCCGGGGCGACGCCCTCGGCCGTCGCCGCATCGATCGGCTTGTTGCCCTCGCGCAGCTTGCCGCGCAATTCGAGCAAGCGGTCGACCAGTCCCTTCTCCTCCTTCCAGCGCGCATCGAGCTTCTCGAGCTGCGCCTTCGACTCGGCCAGCAACGACTGCACCTGCGCCGAACGCTTGCTCACGTCGATCCCGATCGCCTCCTCGCGGCCGATGATCTCCTGCTCCACTGTCAGCGCCTCGATGCGGCGCTGGCAGTCCTCCACCTCCGGCGGCATCGCATGCTGCGAGACCGCGACGCGCGCGCAGGCCGTGTCGAGCAGGCTCACGGCCTTGTCCGGCAGCTGCCGCGCGGGGATGTAGCGGTGCGACAGCTTCACCGCCGCCTCGATGGCCTCGTCCAGCAGCTGCACGCGGTGGTGCTTCTCGAGCACGCTGGCCACGCCGCGCAGCATGAGGATCGCCTTGGTCTCGTCGGGCTCGGGCACCTGCACCACCTGGAAGCGGCGCGTGAGCGCCGGGTCCTTCTCGATGTACTTCTTGTACTCGGCCCAGGTGGTGGCGCCGATGGTGCGCAGGTTGCCGCGCGCCAGCGCGGGCTTCAGCAGGTTGGCCGCATCGCCGGTGCCGGCCGCGCCGCCTGCCCCCACCAGCGTGTGGATCTCGTCGATGAACAGGATGATGGGTGTCGGCGAGGCCTGCACCTCGTCGATCACCTGCCGCAGCCGCTGCTCGAACTCGCCCTTCATGCTGGCACCGGCCTGCAGGAGGCCGATGTCCAGCGTGAGCAGCTTCACCTCCTTGAGTTGCGGCGGCACGTCGCCGCGCGCCAGCCGCTGGGCGAAGCCTTCCACCACCGCGGTCTTGCCGACACCCGCTTCGCCGGTGAGCAGCGGGTTGTTCTGGCGGCGCCGCATCAGGATGTCGACGATCTGGCGGATTTCCTCGTCCCGCCCGGTCACCGGATCCATCCCCCCTTTCCTCGCCTTCTCGGTGAGGTCGACAGCAAACTTCTTGAGCGCATCGCCCTTGCCCATGGCGGCGGGGGCCATCGCGCCGGCGTCCTCGCCGGGGGCTGCACTGCCCATGCCGGTGCCGTCCTGCGCCCGCATCTTCGATTCGGGCGAAGGGTCGCAGATCTTTGCGAAGTTGTCGGCCAGGTCCTCGACCTTGACCTTCTCGAACTGCTTCGACAGGCCCATCAGCGGATTGCGCAGGCTGGGCGTCTTGAGCATGCCCACCAGCAGGTAGCCGGTGCGCACCTGCGCCTCGCCGAACTGCAGCGTGGCATAGGTCCAGGCGCGTTCGATGGCGTTCTCGATGTGCGGCGAGAAGTCGCTGATGGCGGTGGCGCCGCGCGGCAGGCGGTCGAGCGCGGCCGTCATGTCCTTGGCGATCACCGAAATGTCCAGCCCGTAGTGCTGCATCACGCGGTGCAGGTCGGAGTCCTGCTGCTGCAGCAGCTGGGCAAACCAGTGCTCGAGTTCCACGTAGGCATTGCCCCGCATCTTGCAGAACACGGTGGCGCCCTCGATCGCCTTGTAGGCGAGCGCATTGAGCTTGCCGAACAAGGCGGTGCGGCTGATTTCACTCATGATGTTTCTCCATCGTCAGGACGAACGGCCCCGGTGGTTCATTCAAGCGCGGCGCGCAGCAGCAGAGGCGCGTCGCCGTCGATGCGCACGTCGGCCGCGTCGCGCTTCCGGCGGCGCGTGCCCAGCCACGACACCCAGCCCAGACGCGGTGCGTTGCCCGCGTGCGCGCCCAGCCGCGTGGGCGGCACTTCCTCTTTCTCCAGGATCAGTTCGGCGTCCCAGTACAGCTCGCCGCCCAGCAGTTGCTGCATCCAGCGCTGCAGCACCGGCCGCGCCGAGCCGGTGGGCAGGAAATCGCGGTAGCGCTCCAGCGTGAGCGGCCCGATGTGCAGGCGCACGCGGTGCTGGCGGTCCCAGGCGCGCCGCCCCAGCATCGCGCCCATGCCCAGCGAACCGGCGGCCTCGCCACGGCCCAGGCGGGTGAGCTCCTGCGGGGGCAGCGCCATCCAGTGGCCGACCCAGGGCTCCAGCCGGACCGGCACGCCGAAGTAGCTGGCGAGCACCGCCTCCACGCCTTCGGCGTTGTGCACCCGGCGCACCAGGCGGCCCGCGAAATGCAGGCGCGCGTCGTCGTGGATCTCGTCGCGCTCCTGTCGCGCCGCGGTGCCGATGCCGACCAGCGCGCCGACCTGGCGGCGAAAGCCGTCCTCCTGCGGACGGTCCAGCCCGACCGCCGGCCGCGCCTGTGCCCAGGCCCGGTAGAAGAAGAGCGCGAAGCGGTGCGAGAAGGTGTCGAGGAAGGCGAGCCAGGTCGGGTCGCCGTGGTTGAGCACCCGCTCGCGGATGAAGTCGCTCAGGTGCACCGGCAGCGGCCCGTTGGGCCCGAGGTAGCCGAAGAAATGCTGGCGCAGCCGCGGCGGCGAATGGGCCGTCGCCGCCTCGAAACGGCTGAAGCTCGCCGGCGCGAAGGAGAGCGATGGCTCCTGTCCCACCCGCACGGACTCGGCCCCGGGCAGCAGCGCGCGGCCCCAGCGGGGTGCCGTGACGCAGAGGCTTTCGAGCCGCCGCATCAGTGCGAAGTAGTCGTAGGCCCAGGGCTGGTCCGCGCAGGCCTGAAGGCGCTCGGCGACCGTCTCGCCGCGAGCGGCCTGCAGCGTCACAGGATCGGGCGTGCCCCGCACAGCGGCCTCCAGCGCATGATCTCGCCCCGGCCCGCGGCCGTCAGCACGGTCTCGACGAAATGATTGACCTCCACGTGCCGCGCCAGGTAGCGCGCTAGCACCGCGCCGAAGAGGAAGGCACTGTGGCCATGGAAGGCATTGCGGTCGACGTCCAGGGTGACCTCGAGCCCGCGGCCGAAGGCGATCGGCCCGCCCAGCGGCAGGCGGCGCGCCACCGGCTTCGCGCGCACCGAGAGCAGGCCGCGCACCTGGCTCTGCCGGATCTCGTCGGCATGCGCCGCGTAGAGCATCAGCATCTCGCGCAGCGCGGCGGCGCCTTCCTGCGCGCTGCTGTCGGCCAGCGACAGGTAGTTGAGCGCGAGGTGATCGATCACGCGCCAGCCCAGCCCCTGGCTCACCACCGGCGAGACCGGCCGCGAGGGCCCACGCACCATGCGCACGCGCTGCGCCGGAAAGGCATCGACGCAGTCGAAGTCGTTGTCGCGGCCCAGCGGCATCAAGAGCGGCAGGTCGCGGTTGGTGACCAGCGCGCTGACGGCCAGCTGCCGCAGCGAGCCGTCGTAAGGGGCCTGCTGCGGATCGACGATCTGCATGTACAGCTCGGAGCCGATGTGGCTGCTGCGGCGCCCTTCGCTGCGCTGGCGCGCCGACATCATGCGCGGCTCGCGCGTGGTGGTGAAGTAGGCGGGATGGCTGTGGCGGCTGCCGTGGAAGGCCGCGTAGAAGGGCAGGAAGACCTGCTCCGGCGGGGCACCTGCGCCGCCGGGCGCCCCATGGCCCACCACCTCGGTGACCGTGTGCAGCTCGAAGTCCTGCGGCCGGGTGCGGTCCGGCACCAGGTGGAACTGGCTCACACCCTCGCTGACCGGCACACGGTCGAGCCGCTTGCCGAAGAGGTTGATGACCGGCACGCAGTGCAGCTGCACGTTGCCGAGGCCGACCAGCTTCTCCAACGCGGCATCGCCGCGCGAGAACAGCACCACGATCTCGATCTCGGTCACCGCCATCGACGACAGCAGCGACTGCAGCCCCGCGATGCGCGCGAACTGGAAGCGCTGCGGAAAGGCGAAGTACTCCTGCACCAGCCGATGGCCGGAGAAGCCGGTGGCGGTGACGGGCAGCAGCGCCTCGTCGTCCTCGAAGCCGATGGGGTGCACCGCGCTCGCGGGCAGCGATCGCACCGCGCTGCCGGCCGCACCGGAGGCGCTGCCGCCGGCGGCCAGCGGCTGCACCAGCACGCCCAGCGGCTTGCCGAGCATGCACTCGTGCAGTTGCCAGGCCACGTCCTCCGCGCCGCCGAAATGGAGCACGAGCTCGTCCATCGGGATCTGGTCGAAGCGCAGGCCGGCGGTGGCGGCGAGCGCGATGCGCAGGCCGCCGCGGATCTCGCGCGACTGCGGATGCTGCGCCAGCGGCAGGTCGGGCGCGTAGCTGAAGTACTGCACGCGCCGCACCTCGATCGGCCAGAGCCGCAGCGCGCGCGAGGTGCGGAACTCGCAATGCGTGTTCTGCCCCACCGCCGCGCGCGCGCGCAGGCCGCTGCCGCGCGGCAGCGTGGGTCCGGTGGCGAGGCTGGCGTCGTCGGGATCGATGGCCATGGAAACCACCGCCATCGAGGGCGTCGGCGCCATGAAGTTCGGATAGACGATGTCCAGCAGGTGCCCGGTGAAGCGCGGGTATTCGGCATCGAGCTTGAGGGCCACGCGCGCCGACAGGAAGGCGGTGGCCTCGATCAGCCGTTCGACATAAGGGTCGGCGACCTCCTGGCCCTCGATGCCGAGGCGGTTGGCGATCTTCGGGAAGGCCCGCGCGAACTCGGCCGAGCTCTCGCGGAAATAGCGCAGCTCCTGCTCGTACAAGGACAAGAGGCGCGGGTCCATTTCCTAGCGCTGCGCCCCTGGATTGGACATGTCCTGGATCTCGATGCGGCCCTCTTCCAGGTCGATCCGGCTGCGCATCAGGAACTCCAGCGGCACGGGCTGGGCCCAGAGCATCCCGCGTATCTGCAGGCCGATCCGGTTGTGGGAGTCGAGTGCCGAGCCTTCCATGACGAGTTCAACTTCGAGTGTGCGAGCCAGGATGCGAGGCTCGAACTGCAGGATGGCGTTCTTCAGAGCCTGTTCCATGCTGACACGCTGAACGGATGAAGTGAACTGGCCGGACAGCATAGGCAATCCGTAGTTGAGCACCGAGCGCGCCGCGTGCGGATAGCGCTTGTCGTCGTACGCGAGGCCATGGCCGGTGGCATTGAAGAGCCAGCCCAGGTCGCGCAGCACGGCCTGGCGCAGCGCCTGCCGCGTCAGCGTGCGCTTGTCGTCGCTCTCGCGCTGCTCGCCGGGCGCATGGTCCACGAGGCGGTCGAGCAGCGAGGGCTGCAGGCGCTCCTGGACGGTGAGCTCAGGCATTCGCGCCGCCCTCTTCTTCCGCTTGTTCCTGGGGCGCGAAGACGATCTCGCGCACGTCGAGCACGGCATGGTCGCCGGCATCGCTGCCGAGCATGCGCTGCCCGAGCCCGGCCCAGGCCTCGGAGCCGAGATCGCGCCACTCGGTCTTGCGCGCGAGTTGCAGCGCGCCGTCGGCACTCTTCTCACTGCCCTCGTAGCGCACGGGCACCAGCGCGAGGCTCTCGCCGCCGTTCTCGAACTGCAGGTGCGCGGGCAGCCAGACGCAGTCGCGCAAGTCCTCCGGCGGCTCGAACTGGACCTGCGCCAGGCGCGCGAACGGAATCCAGTAGTAGCGGCCGTTGACGAAGGCCTCGAGCACCGGGCCCAGGCGCATGTCTGCATCGGCCAGCCACTCGAAGTGCTGGCCGTCGAGCGTGCCGGCGGTGGCGGGCGCGGCATCGAAGGCGCGCCGGCGCAGGTCCTCGGCCAGCTCGGCTTCGCCGCGGCCGCGGCGCAGCAGCGACTCGATCAGCAGCGCAAGCCATTCGTCGGGCTGGCCGAAGACCATGGGCGTGCGGGTGCCGGCGAAGACCTCCGCGCGCAGGCCCTCGCAGCGGATCGCCTCGCCGTAGACCTGCTTCATCGGCACGGCCAGCGCATCGAGCTCGGCCGCGACGCCGAGCTGGTTGAGCGCGCGCTCCCACTGCCCCAGCACGCACAGCAGCTGCGCGAGGAAGACGCGCAGCTTGCTGTCGGCCGGCCTCGCGCGCACCTCCTCGGTCAGGGCCTTGAGCGCGCCGGCGGGATCGGCGGATTGCAGGTATTCGGCGGCGCTGGTGGCGGTCATGGCGATTGCCCTCGTTCCTTCTTCACTTCTTGAAGCTGCAGGTGCGCACCGCGCCGCGCAGGCCGCTGCCGCCTTGCGGCGCCGTGCGGATCTCGAGATCGCGGTACTCGATCTGCAGGATCTCGCGCGGCCGCTTGGGACCGGGGCCGGTCAGGATGGTGTGGTTCAGCAGCCGTGCCTGCCCGAGCTCGATCTCGAGCTGCGCCTGCATGTCCTTGGCGGTGTCGCCGCCGGCATGGAAGACGGAGAGCACCACCTTCAGGTCGCTCACCTGGTCGCGCAGCAGGCTGGCGAGCGAGGCGGTGGAGGCGTCGCAGTCGCGCACCACGAAGATGGCGGCCGCACGCAGCTGGCCCTTGGTGGAGCCCGGCGGCGAGACCACGTCCATCTGGTAGCGGAAGCCGGCCACCTCCAGGCGCGGCTTGCCGTCCTCGAACTCGCGCTTCGCCTCGCCTTCGATCGGCTTGCCCTTGGCCTCGACCAGCATCCAGAAGTCGTCGCCGTGCTCGCCGGGCACGAGGTCGAGCAGGCGCAGGCCCTCGTCGGGGTCCACGGCTCCATCCATTGTCCAACCCATGGCTTTCTCCTCAAGAATTCGAACGCGGGCAAAACAGCAGGGGAATTTCGTACGTTGCTGTTGGTTTGAGGCAGGAGCCGGGAATTCGCCCCGGCGGGCGAGTCACTTTCTTTGCTTCGCCAAAGAAAGTAACCAAAGAAAGGCGACCCCACTGGCCGCGACCCGCAGCGAAGGTGCGGGCAACCTGCGGTGCTCGCTTTTCGCGGGGTCCGCGCAAACTCGCTTCGCTCAAACACGCGCGGCCCTGATCCGCGAAAAGCTCCGCTCCTCGGCGCGGCCAGAGGGGACTTGGAATCCAACGCGCCATGGCGCGTCCTTGTGTGGAGTGCAGGTGGGCGTGAGCTTCTGGTCCTCGCTGGCGCTGGCACTCGCGCACATGCACATGCACATCCGCATGCTCGTGCTCGTGCTCGTGCTCGTGCTTGTGCTTGTGCTCACCTTCGAGCGCATCCGCATGCCCCTGTTCCAGGCCTCGCGCAGCGAGTCCGTTGGCGGCCGAGCGAAGCGATGGCCCGATCCATTCCCCTCTGCGCGTGCCGAGGAGCGCAGCTTCAGGCGGAAAAAGGGCCGCGCGTGCTTGAGCGAAGCGAGTTTGCGCGGACCCCGCCTGAAGCGAGCACCGCAGGTTGCCCGTAGCGAAGCGAAGGGACTCGCGCAGTGGGGTCGCCCTTCTTTGGTTACTTTCTTTGGCGAGACAAAGAAAGTGACTCGCCCGCCGGGGCGAATTCCGGGCTCCGGACTCACACCAACAGCAACGTCCGAAATCAAACGAACGCCTCCCGCCAAGACCCCAGACGAAGCAAGTAAGCCTAGTCATCGACACAGGCGTCCTCTTGCTCCACCAGGCACTGCGGCAGATCCGCCCCCACCGCCGCGCCGCGCGTGCGGATCGACGAGCTCGCCGCCGCCGCCACCGCAAGCCCGCGCGGCAGCAGGATCCACAGCTGCCCCCGCTCCTTCATGCGCCGCGCCTGAGCCGCAGCCTGCTGGCCGTTGCCGAAGAAGTAGTCGGCCCGCACCGCGCCGCGGATCGCGCCGCCGGTGTCCTGCGCGATGGTGAGCCGCTGCATCGGCGCGCCGCCGTCCGGTGTGCGCGTGGAGACGAAGACGGGGAAGCCCAGCGGCGTGCTGCGCGGATCGACCGCGATCGAGCGCCCGGCCGACAGCGGCACGCCGAAGGCGCCGACCGGCCCGCCGGTGCCGCCGCCTGCTTCCTTGAAGAAGACGTAGCTCGGGTCCTTGATGCCCGAGCCGATCACCGGGCCGGCGGAGCGCCGCCCCGGCACCACCACCGCGCCGCTGGACGCCGGCAGCGCCAAGGTGAAGCCGCGTGTGCGAATGGCGGGCGTGTCCTCCACCTCGTCGTCGCCGTCGTCCAGCTCGAGTTCGAGCGACAGGCCGCGCGTCTTCACCCGGCTGAGGGCCTTGCCCGATTTCGACTGCGCGAGCGTGGGCCGGAAGGGCTGGCCGTTCTGCTCGGCATAGGCGACGCGGATGATCTCGCCGCTGGGCAGGCGGATGCGGCCCGAGCCCTGGATCTGCATTTCGTAGAGGGCGGTGGCGCTGCTCACGAAGGCCAGCACGCGGGCGTTGGGCGCGCCCTTGGTCTCGATCTCCTCGCGGGTGTAGTAGGGCAGCAGGCTGCGGCCCTCGATGCGCAGGCGCACCTTGCGGTCCAGCGTGTCGCGCGTGATGCCCGAGAGGTCGAGCGCGTAGAGGCCCGGCGCGCCCATGTCGCGCGTGGAGAGGCCCTGCTGCACCACCACGCTGCGGCCTTGCACGCGCGCGGCCACCGTGCCGCTGCCGCGCGGCAGCTTGCGCGCGTCGGCGAACAGCATGTCCTCGGGTTGGCCGTAGACGGGGTAGATGTGCGGCGGCGCGTAGTTGCGGCTGCCCGCGATCTCGGGCTCGAAGTAGCCGGTGACCACGCCGTCCGGCCGGCGGTCGTCGTCGCGGATCTGGTAGGCCGAGAACTCGCGCTCGAAGAAGCCGCGGATGGCCGGGTTGCTCTTCGCGTCCACCGCCAGCGCGCGCTGGCAGACCTGCCGCCACTCGGCACCGCGGCCGGTCAGCACCTTGCAGCTGCCGAGGAAGGCCGGCCAGGTCTCGGAGAAGTCGTCGCGGCCCCAGCCCGGCAGGGCCTCGTAGGTCACGGCGGTGTAGGTCGCGAGCTGGGTGGAGAAGCTGCGCGCCTGGCCGGCCACGCTGGCGTTGGCGCTGGACGGGCGCGACGCCACAGGCTCCGGCGCGGCGGGCGCGAGCGCCGATGCCGGCGCGGCCGCCGCCGGCGCAATGGGCGCAGTCGGTACGGTCGACGCGGCCGACGCAGCGTTGGGTGCCGGCATCGTGGCGCAGCCAGCGAGCAGGGTCGAGACGGCCGCGGCGATGACCAGGCGCAGGGTCGCGAGAGGCTTCGGGACGAGAGGCTGGGTGCTGTTCATGCGAAATCTCCTGGTCTGGAGGGAGGGGTGCGAGTGCCCGCCGCCTTGAAGACGATTACTTCTCCGTGATCTTGAAAAAAGCCGTGCCGTAGGCGTCGTTGCACGGCGTGCCTGGGGCACATACCGGCTTGCCCAGCAGCGGTGGGGGGCCGCTGCCGCGTGCGGCCTCCAGCGCAGCCAGTACCGGCAGCGGGAATTGCGGGAACACGCCCTCGCTCTGGATGCCCGAGCCGCTGAAGTCGCGCTCCTGCGCACTGACCAGCACTGCGAACTGGTTGACGCCGGCCGGTCCGCCCGCGTCCATCGGCCAGGAGGCGCGCGGCAACGCGAAGCTCTGGCCGGCGGCGATCTTGTTGTGCTTGTCGAGCAGGTTGGGGAACAGCAGGAACAGCTCGCCGCTGCTGGACAGCAGGTAGACGTAGACGTAGCCCTCGCGCTTGCTGCGCAGCTCGAAGCCCAGCTTGTCCTTGCCGATGGCGACCTCGCTCTTGCGCGGGCTCGCCGTCACCTCGAAGCCGGGCGCGGCGCCCTCGGCCAGCGACTGCAACGACTCGGCCGGCGTGCGCGGCTGGACGGCCTGCGGTGGCGGTGGCGGCGCGGGCGCCTGCGCGACCTCGGCGGGCGGCGATGGCGCGGCGACGATGGGCGGCTTGCCGTCGTCGACGCCGACGGCGCGGCCTTGCCACCACCACCATCCACCGGCCGCGGCCAGCACGGCCACCGCGGCCACGCCGGCGAGGGCCGCGCCCTTGCCCTTGGCGGGTGCCGCGGGCGCAGGAGGCGGCGGCATGCGCGCCCCTGCCGATGTGAGCGAAGGCCCGGGTGGCGGCCGGATCAGCGTCGCGCCACCGTCCAGGCCCAGCGCCTCGCGCAGCGCCGCCATGGACTGCGGCCGCGACTCGGGCCGCACGCCCAGGCCGGCGTCGATGGCGGCGAGCAGCCGGGCGCCGTAGCGTTCGCGCAGCGCCTCGTTGCCCGAGAGCGGCACGTAGCTGTCGGCCAGCAGCCGCGCCACCGAGGGCGGCGGCGCGCGCCCGCTCACGGCGACGTGCATCACGGCCGCGAGTGCGTAGACATCGGTCCAGGCGCCTTGCGTCATGTCGGGCATCTCGGCGTACTGCTCGATGGGCGCGTAGCCGGGCTTGAGGATGACGGTGATGGCCTGCGTCTTGTCGGTGATCACGCGCCGCGCGGCGCCAAAGTCCAGCACCACCGGCCGGCCCGAGTTCTCGAGCAGGAGGATGTTGTCCGGCGCGATGTCGCGGTGGTAGCAGTGGGCCGCATGCATCACCGACAGCGCCTGCGTCACGCCGTCCATGATGTGCAGCAGCCAGCCCTCGTCGGCGCCGCCCGGCATCGCGTGCAGGGCCTGGCGCAGGGTGTCGCCGCGGTAGAAGGGCATCACCATGTAGGCGGTGCCGCGTTCCTGCCAGAAGCGGTAGACCTTGAGCAGCGAGGGATGGTCGAACTGGGCCAGCAGGCGCGCCTCGTTGATGAAGCTGCGCATGCCGAGCTCGAAGGTCTCGCGGTGCCGCTCCGACAATGGCGCGACGGTGCCGTCGCCCTGGCGGGTGGACAGCGAGCTGGGCAGGTACTCCTTGATCGCGACCACGCGTTCCAGCGTGGGGTCCCACGCCTCGTAGACCACGCCGAAGCCGCCCTGGCCGACGACGCGCGTGACCTCGAATTCGGCGAGGTGGCTGCCGATGGGGAGCAGGCCGGCCTGGTCGTTGGCGCTAGACGATGTGCGCGAGGTCGGTGCCACGGTGGGTGCCTGGGTGGACAGGAGCGTCGGGCCGGCACCGGTGATGACGGTGGCGCCTTCGTCCTGCATCGGGCGGTTGGTGATGACCTGGGTGGGGTCGTCGGCGCCGTTCGGTGGCAGGGTCCGCGGGTTGGGGTTCGGCTCGGTCATGGGGCAACCTCTTCCGGGGCTCTTTCGGACCTTGCGCTCGTTCCGAGGCAGGAGCCGGGGCGAATTCCCGGCTCCTGCCTCACGCCAACTGCAAGGCAAAAATCAGGCGACCGGACTGCGCTCATGACCCCGCCTCCTGCCGCACCCCCGTCTCCCCCCCAATCCCGAACAGCGCCGCGAACTGCTCGTCCTGCGGCAACCCCTGGCTCGTCATGCCCAGCCCCCGTTCGCCCCCCGGATCGGTGAACCACAGCGAGTGCCCCACCTCCGGCAGCGCCAGCGGCGAGCGCTCTCCCGCCGCGACCTCGGCCCCGTAGCCGGCGAACAGCTCTTCAAGACGCGCATCGAAACGCAGCGCATCGAGATCGTGCTCCAGCCCCTCGAGCGCAGCCTGCGCGGCCAGGGTCCACCAGCGCTGTGTGCGCGCCAGCACCTCCCCCTCCAGCGCGGTGCGCGAGGACACCAGCTCGGCCGTCAGCGTCAACGGGAAGTAGCGTCCGACGCCGTCGACCGAAGGCATCAGCACGCCGAGCCAGCTGGAGGCGTCGATCACGCCCTCGCCCAGCACGAAGCACCACAGCGGCGCCTTGAGGTAGCGCTCGGTCCAGTCGGGGTGCCACGCGCGCAGCCTGGCGAAGCCGTTCTGCAGCCAGCGGTCCCACGCATCGCGGAACACGATGGGCATGCGGCGCTGGGCGAAGTCGCCCATGCCGGGCAGCTTGCCGAACCAGCCCGGCGCGGCCGTCGAGCCCTCGTCTTGCATCACAGGCCCTCCGGACAAGCGAACTCGCGCAACTCGCGCAAGCGGATCGGATGCTGCACGCTGTTGGTCGTGACCTCGAATCGGGTCTTGCGCGCGCCCACCTGGAAGGTGATGAAGAACTTCTCCGGCGCGTCGCCGGCCTCCAGCTGCCCATCGTCGAGCACGCGGAACAGCGCCCACGGTCCATCGACCGCCATGCCCGACGGCCCGCTGGCCGACGGCGGGGCGACCTGCACCCGCACCTGGTTGCTGCCCTTGGGCCCGGGCCACTGCACGGCCATCGGCACCACCGGGCCGTGCGCGTACTTCACCAGCTGGCCATCGACGTCGAGGATGAACTGGGTGATGCCGGCGTCCATCTCCACCGGCTTGAAGTCCAGCCGCATCGCCGGCGTGCGACCGGCGGCGCGGAAGAAGATTTCCTTGATGCGCGCGGCGCGCTCGAACTGCGCGATGGCCTGCGCCGTGATGGCGCCCTGCTCCGCCACCGGCCTGTAGCGCCACGGCCGGGTGCTGGTGTCGACCAGCGCGGCCAGGCGCTTCTGGAAGAACTCGTCCATCAGCCCGCCGGGGCCGAACATCTGGCCGAAGTCCTCGGGCAGCACGTCGCGCTTGCTGGCGAGCACGAAGGGGTAGCGCCCGGCAATCGCGCGGTTGCAGAACTCGGTGACCGGCCGCAGGTCCAGGCTCAGGCTGCCGCGCTCGGCCAGGCGGGCCTGGGTGGCGCCGGACTGGCTCAGGTTCTCGACCATCGAGCGCACCGGCTCGGGCAGCCGGCCGGCATCGGACTTGAGCTTGCCCGCGACGTCGCCGGGCGGCGGCGAGGTGCGGCTCTTGACCGCGGTGTCGACCGCCGTGAGGTAGACGTAGACCTCGTTGAAGAGCTTGAGCGCGTCGTCGATGGGCGCGGGGCCACCGGGCGTGGGCGAGGTGACCATGCGGCGCAGCGGCTCGAAGCGATCATCCACGATGCTCTCGATGCGCTTGCCCGTGGCCACCGGCTTGTTGGGATCGCCGCCGAACAGCTCCTCCAGGCCCTTGCGGGTGTTGCGCACGGTCTCGCTGGCCTTGGTGACGACATCCCTGCCCTGCTGCTCGGCCGGCGTCAGCGTGGTCTCCTTGACCACTGCGCGCAGGAAGCTTGCGAGCGGCGAGCCGACGCCCGAGAGGATGCGTGCGCTCTCGATGTTCTTCTCGAGCCCGGTGGCGCGCACGAGGCGCACATCGGCCAGCAGGGCCTCCCACACCTTCACGTATTCCTCGAGGTAGAGCCGGCGCACGCGGTCGGTCAGCGCGCCCAGCGCGGCGGCGTCGCGCAGCCGGTCGGCCGCAGCACGCTCCTGGCCGAGCACCCACGGGTCCTCGCTGGCCAGCAGGCCGGTGACCACCGTCACCTCGTTCTGGAATCGCTTGTGGTAGCCGTCGTAGGTGAACATGCCCGGCACACCGTCGGCGAGCGGCTTGCCGCTGGCACGCTCGAAGACCAGCGGGCCGGCGGGACCGGCAGCCGCGGCGACGCTGAAGGGCGGGATGTCCTTGCCCAGGCGCTGGCGCTTGAGGCGGCTGAAGACGCGCTGCTCCAGCGGGTAGCTGGCGAGCACGGCGCGCACGTTGCGCACCAGGGCCTCGTCCATCTTGAGCGGCGAGCGCGGCGGGCCCTGCGCGATGAGCACGTCGAGCTGGTCCTCCAGCAGCTTGCGCTGGTCCTCGGGGATGCCGCGGTCCAGGTTGCGCGCCCAGTCGAGCGTGATCCAGGCCTTCAGTGCTTCGGCGTCGAAGCGCTCGGGCTGGTGCAGCATCAGGTAGGTCTTGAGCGCCTCGTAGCTGAACTCGAGGTTGTCCTTCTGCGCGGTGCGCAGCTGGTCCTCGATGCGCTTGGCCAGTTGCGGCAGGAAGACCTCGTTGAGCGCGCGCTGATGCGCCAGCATGGCGGCGGCGTCGAGCTTGCCGCCCTGGTAGAGGCCCAGGGTCATCGACAACGGCTCGTCGCCCTCGCGGTTCTCGGGCACCTTCCAGATGTTGCGCAGGCCCTGCAGCACGGGCGCGACCTCGACCAGGTTCGACACGCGCGCCGGCAGCGCGGCGAGCTGCTGGCGCGCGGGCGCGATGCGCGCATCGACCGCCTCCAGGTACTCGAGGTTGCGCCAGCCGCTCCAGCCCCAGCCCGCCAGCAGGGCGAGCGTGACCCCCGCCATCGCCGCCAGCCCGGCCACGCGCAGCGCATGGCGGCGGCGCTCCAGCTTGACGTCGGCGCCGGCCAGGCGCTGTTCGGGGAAGACCACGTCGCGCAGCAGCGAGGTGAGGAAGTAGCTGCGCCCGCTGCTCTTCTGCGGCGGCAGCATCGCGCGCTCCAGCCCGAAGCTGCGCGAGAGCGCGCCCATCACGCGGTCGATCGGGCTGCCCTCCTGCGTGCCGCTGGTGAAGTAGACGCCGCGCACCCAGGGCGGCTGGGTGAAGCGCGAGCCGGTGAAGACCTGGTCGAGCAGGTCCGCGAGCAGCGGCTCGACGGAACCGAACTGGGCCGGGAAGCCGAAGATCGCGGCGCGCCGCGTGCCCTCGGTCTCGCGCTGCATGCGCTGGATCAGCGCATCGTTGACGCGCCCGTGCAGCAGGCCGAACTCGCGATGGAAGGCAGCGGCGAGTCCCTTCTCGTCGACCACCGCGCCCTCCTGCGCCGGCAGCGTGAAGCCGAAGACCTGCGCGCGCTGCTCCTTGCCGAGGTCGGCGAAGTACTCGGCGAAGCCGTAGAGCAGGTCGCTCTTGGTGACCAGCACATACACCGGCAGGCGCGTGGCGAGCTTGGCGTCGAGCTCCAGCAGGCGCGCGCGGATCGAGGCCGCGAGCGTGCTGCGCGCCTCCGCGTTCTGCGACAGCAGGTCCTGCACGCTGACGGTGAGGAACACGCCGTTGAGCGGACGCCGCGGGCGCACCTTCTTCAGCAGGCCGAGGAAGCTCTCCCATGCGCCCTTGTCCTCGGCCTGGTGGCTGTCCTGGGTGGTGTAGCGCCCGGCGGTGTCGATCAGCACCGCGTCGTCGGTGAACCACCAGTCGCAGTTGCGCGTGCCGCCGATGCCGCGGATCGCGCCGGGGCCGAACTTCTCGGCCAACGGGAAGGACAGGCCCGAGTTGACCAGCGCCGTGGTCTTGCCCGCGCCGGGCGCGCCGATGAAGACGTACCAGGGCAGGTCGTAGAGATAGCTGCCGCCCGAGAGCGAGAGCCAATCGCGCCAACCCGGCTTGCGGCCGGCGGCGTGCAGGCGCATCTTCTTGAGCGTGGCGACGGCTTCGGTGAAGCGCGCGTCCAGCACCTGGCGCTCGCCGCCGTCGTCGCCCGTGGCGGCGGTTGGCGCGGCCGGTGCCTTCATCAGCCCGTCGGTGAGGTGCTGGCTGGCCTTGCGCACGCGCCAGCGGCGCCAGGCGGCGCGCAGCAACACCAGCAGCACGATCGCGCCGACCAGCACGGCGCGCGCGAGCTCGCTTTCCAGCGGAGCCAGCTCGCCGATGCGCACCAGCGGGCCGATCCACCAGACCAGCAACGCGACGACGATGAGCGCCAGCAGCGCCAGCAGCACGGGATGGAAGAGCCATCCGAAGAGCTTCTTGATCATCGCTTGGACTCCGACAGCTCGGCGGCCACACGCTCGGACGGGGAGAGCAGAACGATCTCGACGCGCCGATTGCGCGCGCGGTTTGCGGGCGTGTCGTTGGCCGCGACGGGCTCGGCATCGGCCCTGCCGTCGGCGCGCATGCGGGCGGGCTCGACCAGCGTGGAGAGTGCGCCCTTCACCGCTTCGGCGCGCGCGGCCGAGAGGTGCCAGTTGGAGGGATAGCGCATCGAGCGGATCGGCTGGTTGTCGGAATGGCCGGTGATCAGCACCTCGCCCTTGACCTCGGCCAGCGCCTGGCCGATGCGGTGCAGCACGGGCAGCGACTGCGACATGGGGTCGGCGCTGCCCGAGCCGAAGAAGCTGTCGCCGCGCAGCCGCACGGTGCTGCGATCGGCTTCGTCGGTGACCGTGACCAGGCCCTGCCTGATCTCCGCCTCGAGGAACTTCGCGAGCCGCGGCGACTTGGCCAGGATGGCCGGCGGCGCGATCTGCACGTTGGGCACGCGCAGGCCGGAGACGGCCGCATAGGTGGCGTCGGAGCGCTGGTTGAGCGCCAGCCGGAAGCCGAACCAGGCCAGCGCGAGCAGCAGCGCGAAGCCGGCCGCGAACACCCACATCGGCAGCGACTCGCGCAGCCGCACGGTGCCGGCGCCCTGCCCGCGCCAGTGCGGCGAGAGCTCGGCCTCGACCGGCGGGCGCTCCTTGGCGATCAACTCGGCCAGGCGCTGGCGCACGCTGTCGAGTTGGGCGCGGCCGTTCTCCACCACGCGGTAGCGGCCCTCGAAGCCCAGCGCCAGCACGCTGTAGATCAGCTCCAGCAGGTGGCGGTGGGTGGGCACGTCCTGCGCGAGCCGGGCCAGCAGCTGGAACACCTTCTCGCCGCCCCAGGTCTCGTTGTGGAACTGCACCAGCAGGCTCTGCTTGTTCCAGCCGGCCTGTGCGCCCCACGGGGTGTTGGCCACCGCCTCGTCGAGCGCGGTGCACAACACGTAGCGCGCCGCCATCACAGAGTCGTTGGAGACGCCGGCGCGCCGCACGGCGGCATCGAACTGGTTGACGGCGTCGGCGGCCGAGGCGCGCAGTGCCGGCACGTTGGGCGCGTGGACCATGTTGCGCAGCTGGCCCATCAGCACCAGCAGCTTGCCGGCCGCCGAGACCACCGGATTGAGCAGGCCCAGCTCGCCGAGCTCGGCCGGCAGCGGTTCGGCGCTGCCCATGGAGGCAGGCGGCGGCAGCGGCGCCGCACCGCCCGGCGCACGCGGCTTCGGCTTGATGACCGTGCGCTCCGACTCGAAAGCGGCGAAGGGGTCGGGGGTCGTCATGATCGAATCGCCCAGAAGGCCAAGTCCAGCCCGGGGAAGTCGCCCGCGATGTGCATCGCCATGCCGCCCGACTGCTCGAGCTGGCGCCAGAGGTCGCTGTTGCGCGTTTCGAGCTCGAAGTAGTTGGCGCCCGCATGGAAGGGGATCTGCCGCGGCGCCACCGGCAGCGGCATCAGCGTGACGCCGGGCAGGGCGAGGTTGACGAGATCGCGGATGCGCTCGACCGGGCCGATCTTGACCTGCGTGGGGAAGCGCGCGCGCAGGGCCTCGCCGGGCATCTGCGCGTTGACCGCGAGCACGAAGGTGGCGTTGCGCTGCAGCTCCACGTCGGGGATCAGCGCCACGCGCACGCCGTGCTTGCGGTCATGCAGCTCGATGCGGATGGCCGACTGCTCCAGCACCATCGAGAGGCTGCGGCGCAGGTCGTCCATCAGCGGCTTGAAGCTCATCGCGAGCTCGTCGTGCACGTAGGGCGGAAAGCGCGCCACGCGGCGGGCATCGCGAAAGCTCGCGAGGTCGCCGGCCAGCGCCAGCGCCTGCTCGAAGAAGCGCTGCGGGTGCAGGGTCGCACTCTTCGCGAGATGCGCGAACACCGCCTCGTTACGGTTGACGGTCTGCAGCAGCAGGAAGTCGGCGATCTCGGCGACGCCGCCGGTGCCACCCTGCGTCATGCGCCCGGCCAGCGCCTCGCCGCGCTGGCGCAAGAGGCCCAGCAACTCGTCGAGCCAGCCGCGAATCGCGGGATGGGCGGCCACGTCGAGCAGGGGCGGCAGCAGGGCGCGGTCGAGCTGCACCTGGTTGTCGGCACGGCGCTCGACCACGCGGGCGACGGTGAGCGTGGTCCAGGCGTCGGTGGCGTCGCCGGCGCGCAGCAGGCGCGCATTGAGCGCTCCCAGCTGCAGCACGGCGGTGCGCTCGCCAGCGGTATTGGAGTCGGGCACCTCGGTCTCGAGCACGCGGTGGCGCACCAGGTCCTCGTAGGCCTCGGCATCGGCCTCGCGCGCGCCCGCGCGGCGCAGCGGCAGGGCCAGCACCACCGCCTCGTCGCGCATCGTGGAAGGGATGTCGATGGATTCGGGCAGCGGGTCGACCGCCGGCATGTCGAACACCGTGCCGTCGCCGAACACGCCCACGGCACGCACCAGCGCCAGCTTGCCCAGCGTGAGCGCGGCGGCGTCGATCTCGAGTTCGGCGAATCCCCAGGCATAGGGCGCGGTGGTCCGCAACAACAGATGCCGCGCGTGGTCGGCATGGCGCTCGCTTTGCTGCAGGTGCTGGGGCTGCAGCAGCATCCCCTCGCTCCAAACCACTTTAGTTCGCCAGGTCATCCACGCTCCGTCGATGGCGGGCCGTTCCGCCGGGGTAGGAAACATCTAGTTTCCGGCGCGAGGAGCGCGCGGCAAATCTGGCTAACGGCCTAGCCGGCGAGGGCGGGATAGTGCGAAGGGGCTAGGCGGCGGCGCTGCCCGGCGGGCGCAGAGGCGCAGTCAACGGGCCGCGCCGGCGCCGGTCGCGAAGTTGAAGGTCTTCTCGAAAGGCGTGCCGTCGTTGGTCCCGGCGACGCTCACGGTGTAGCTGGTGTTCGGCATGAGGGAGGCGTCGGGAATGAGCACCGCCTGGTGGGGCGCCAGCACCGCGTTCGGGTCGCTGTTCTTGGTCAGCGGCGGCCGCAACGCGACGGGCGCGCGGCCCGACAGCGTGGTCATCGTGGCCGAGGAGATCGTGAGCGTCTGTCCGCTTCGCACGGCGACCACCACGCCCGGGCCGAGCGGGCTGGCCCGCAGGTCGCGGCCCGGCACCGGGTTGGGCGTCTCGTTGGTGATCTCGTAGAAGACACCCGTCGTCCCTTCGCAGGGATAGGTGAGCACCTGGTCGCCAGCGGGCTCCTGGCGGCCGGCCGAGCGCGTGAAGCCGAGGTTGAACTGCTGCACCGTGCGCGGACCCCTGCTGGCGGTGGTGCCGAGTTGGTCACTGCCACGCAGCGCGATGCCCACGTCGCGATAGCCGCTGAGCATTCCGAGCTGGTGGTAGGGCAGCGCGAGCAGCGCCCGCACACCGAAGACGCCCGTGCCGGCGATCGAGCCGGAATAGAACAAGCTCGAGATCTCTTCGCCTACGCCGGCGGCCACATAACCCGCGGCCGAAACCCGGTCCAGGGGGGTGACGCCCGTGAAGCCGGGCGTGCCCGTCACTTCGGTGTGGCTGAGCTGGTTGTTGAGAATCTGCCAGTCCGCATGCGCCTGCGCGGCCGCGTCGAGCTGGGCGTTCTGCGCGACCAGGCCGAAGCCGCAGCGCCCGCGCTCTGCGTTCAGCAGTTCGAAGGCTTGGCGGCCTTCCGAGCCCGCGCCATAGGTGGCGGGCGGGACGGACGCGACCAGCGTCGCGGGTTGTACGCCGTCGTTGGGTGTCGCCGTCGCGGGCGGGGTGGTGGCTGGAGCGCCGGCGTTGCTGGCGGGTGTCGACGCGAGCACAGGCAGCGCACCCCCACCGCCTCCGCCGCCACCACCGCAGGCCGCGATGGCTGCGCAGGAAAAGGCCGCAAGCGCACGGCCCATCACGTTGTAGGAAGAGAGGAGGAATCGCCGGCTAGTCGTCATGGTTACATCAGCTCACGCGCGGCCCCGCGGCCCTGTCAGCGCGCGGCCATCGTTCGTGTAAGGACGGCGCCACCGCGCCTCTCGAGCGGCAGGGGCAGCCCTTCTACAACGGCGCGCCGTTCGGGTCGCAGAATGCGGGCCTGGGTGTTACAGGAGAAATGCCATGCTTCAGAAATCCCCGATGTATGCCTACATCCCCGCGAAGGACGTCGACCGGGCGCGCCGGTTCTACGAGCAGAAGCTGGGCTTCCAACCCAAGGCGGAGATCGCCGGCGGCGTGGTCTACGACTGCGCCGGCGGCACCAGCTGCTTCCTGTACCCCACGCCCAATGCGGGCACCTCGCAGGCCAGCCAAGCCTTTTGGCAAGTGGCGGATATCGAGAGCGAAGTGGCCGAGCTGAAGAAGCGCGGGGTGGTGTTCGAGGACTACGGGATGCCGGGGCAGGACGCCAACGGGATCGTGAACGAGGGCGGGGCGAAGGCGGCCTGGTTCAAGGATACGGAGGGGAACATCATGGCGGTGATACAGGGTGTGTGAACCGGGTCCTGCTCTGCCGGCAAGCGGGTTGGCCGATTCGCCGTGTCGCGTGTATCAGGGCGCAGCGGAGATCCGCGCGGACGCCGGCCTGAATTGCTGCCGGATGTTCTGCGCAATCCTCGCCGCCAAGGCCTCGAGCGCCTCGTCATAGCTGCGAGCGACTTCCTGCGGCTTCGCGACCAGCTCGCCGAAGCTCGACCAGCGGTGGGCGGGATTGGCAGGCACGCTCCAGGATGCGTTGCCGCTTGAATCGGCGCCGTAGTAGATGGTCTCGTCGTAGACGGTCTCTTGCTCCCCGGGCCTGATGAGATAGGCGCTCAGGTTGACGCGCGGCACATAGTCCACCGAGAAGCGCGCGGAATGCATGCCGACCTCGTTCGACGAGACCCAAGGACTGGAACTCTTGGCAGGGTTGCGGCGATGTGCTGACGTAGAAATGCGCGGGGTGCCCGCGGCTTCGTACGACCAGCTTGGCTGTGCCGGGTTGGACCGAACGCAGCGCCTCATAACCGTTGGTGGCGCGGATGGCGGATGAAGGTGCCGCCATCGACGGCGATGCCCGCGGGGTTGGCCACGATGACCTCGGCGCGCTGGCCGCTGACCTCGATGGCGCCGCGCAATTGCGTGGGGTTGCGGCGTTGAAGACGACCCTGTGAAGATGCTTGTTCATATTCTTTTTCTTCCTGCGTACGCGTCAAAAGCTGTAGTTCAGGTTGAATCCCGCCGTGGTCGCAGCCGTGCGGAAGCCCTCGGGCTTCGCAATGGGCGCACCGACGAAGAAGTCGTAGCTCAGCCCCTTCCATACGCCGCGCAGTCCGACCACGCCGCCGCTCAGTCGGCGACCCTCCAATTGCCGCGTGGAAGGCCCGGCGACCTGCCCGTGGTCGAGGCCGAGGTAGAGCTCGGCGCCGCTCGCGCCCAGCGCCCAGCCGATGTCGTTGCGCAGCAGCCAGCCACGCTCGCCCATCAGGCTCGACTCACCGTCGAAGCCGCGCACGGTGTAGCGCCCGCCGATCGAGAAGCGATCCTGGGGAGTGAGCGCGCCCGGGCTCCACTGCGCGCGCCACAGGCCCACGAAGCGCAGCTTCTGCGCGCCGAGCTGGAAGGGCGCATTGAGGCCGAGCTCGGCCGTGGCGATCCGGAAGCGCGAAGTGCCGTCGCCAAATTTCTCCTCGGGCGCATGCAGTGCCCCGAAGGCGCCGGTGCCGCGCCGCCCCGCCAGGCTGGCATCGAGCGTCGCCTCGCCGATGAATTCGCGGTGCGCCAGGCCCAGCTCCCAGCCGGCGGTAGCGCGCCGCTGCACCGGGAGCTCGGCGTCCTCGACGAAGTTGTGCGCGCTGCGCCGGAAGGCGCGCAGGGCCAGCGTGGTCTTGCGGCGCTGGTCGCGGTAGACCAGGCGCGAGAGCTTGAGCTCGGCATTGGCCGACTCGCCTGCATAGACGTAAGCCTGGTCCGCGCCGTGCACGGTCTGGTGGTACCTGCCCTGCGAGGCGGTGGCGCTCGCGAGCCAATAGCCCCAGGGCAGCGAGTAGTGCACGGTCTGGCCGCTGGTGCCCTGCCCCGGGTGGTTGAAGGCGTCGTGGTTGAGGCTGACGTAGATCAGGTCGTTGAGTCCCAGCGGGTTGTCCCAGGCGACGGTGGCGCCGGCCTGCGTCTTGCCGGTGGCCTGGGTGCCGCTGTCGTCGAGGCTCAAGGTGGTGCGCAGCGGAAAGCGCTGCGCGTACTTGACGACCAGGTCGCTGTCGCCGGGGCGCGCGTCGGCGGCAGTCGAAGGCTCGATCTGGATATCGGCCTCGGCCGTGGGCGCGCGCTTCAGGTTCTCCAGGCCCTGCTCCATGTCGCGCAGGTTGATCAGACCGCCGGGGCGCGCGGGGATGGCGGCGGCAAGGCGGGTGCGCCCCTCGTTGCCTTCGGCGAATCGAATGGCGGCGATGCGGCCGGGGATCAGCGTCAGGGTCAGTGTGCCCTGGGCCAGCTGCTGCGGCGCGGCGAGCACGCGGGTGGTGACGTAGCCGCGCGCAACCACCGCCCGCTGCAGCCGCGCGATCACGATGTCGATGCCCTCGGTGCCGATGCAGCGGCCACGCGGATCGTCGCTGCCGTCCTCGCCGGCGGCGGCCAGCGCCCACTGGAAGTCCTGGGCGCGCTCGCCGGCCAGCACGATGCGATCGATGCGAAGGCACGGCGCCTCGTCCTTCGGCAGCCGGCGATCCTCGGGCCGGGCGTCGGGCTGCAGGCGGGTGTCGACGGTACGCTCCTGCTGCCGGCGCAGGGCGCGCTCGCGTTCCTGCTGGCGCTGCTCCTCGACGAAAGGGTTGGGCGCCGCGGGCAGCGGGGCCGTCTGGGCGTGCGCCAGAGCCGCCAGCGCGGCCGCGGCCGGCAGGGCCATCGCCCATGTCTTGCGCTTCCTCCCATAGGTGCGCGTATTGTTCCGGGCCACAGGCCCGGAACCTCCCCTGACACTCATCACGTCGACCCTTGTTGTTTTTGAAGGGCCGGATTCTGGTGCGCGGCGCCGCAACATTGGCAGCCGCGTCAGAAAACTCTAGATTTGGGGCAATCAATGCGTGGCCGACCGAAGCGGCTCGGGGAGCATGAAATCTATGTGCCAAGTAGAGCTGCTGCGCGAACAATGGCGCGCAGCCATGGGCCGCTCAGGGCGCGGCGCCACGCAGCGTCGCCACCTGCTGCGCGTAGCTGCGCTCGATGCGCTCGAGCCGGGCCTCGCGCGCCGCCGGGCTGACCCATTTCGCGTTGAGCGCGCGCTGCCGGGCGAGCTGATAGTCCAGGGCGGCGGTCGACAGCAGCGCGCTGTTGTCCTGCGCCACGTAGCCCAGGGGTGCCTGCAGTTGCTTCAGCACTTCGCGCTCGGCGTCGCCGCGCGGACCCCGCGCCTGGCCGTAGCCCACCAGGAAATCCTGCAAGGCCTTCTGCAGCGCCGCGGGCTGGTCGCGCCGCGCCACGAACAGGGCCGGCGGCGTGGGGCCGGATTCCCAGATCACCTGCAGCCGCGCCGCCTCGACCGGGAACTGCAGCCTGAAGCGCTCGAAGTCGGTGGTGTTGTTGGTGGCGACGTCGGCATCGCCGTTGGCCACCGCCAGCGCCGTGCCCTGGTGGGTATCGACCAGCTCGCTGCGGAAGCGCTCCATGGCGATGCCGTGGGGAAGGAAGAGTTCCTGCTGCGGCACGATGAAGCCGGAGATCGAGCGGCTGTCGCCGCGCGCCAGGCGCCATCGCTCGGGTGAGTCCAGAACCTCCTTCAGCGTGCGGGGCGGGGCGCCCGTGCGGGTGAGCAGCACTGCCCGATGCGCGGACACGCCGGGGTTGCGCTTCACCTGCGCCACGACGAGCATTGGAGGACGTCCGCCTTCGGGCGGCCGTGCGGTGCTCATCCGCTGCGTCGAGACGGCGTCGAGCGCCAGCTTGGCAGACAGGAGGGCGAAGTCCACCTCGCCGCGCCGGATCGCCTGGTCCAGCGATTCATAGGAGCTCACGGACAGCACGCTCACCGGCCGGCCGAGCGCGCGGCTCAGGTCGCCCAGCAGCGGCGTCCAGCTCTCGCGCGACTCGACCGCTCCGCCGACCGGCAGCACGCCGAAGCGCAGGGGAGCAGCCGCCTCGGTGCGCGCGCGCTGTGCAAAGGACGGGGTCGCAGGCAAGGCGAGCAGCACCGCCGCGGCCAGCGCCATGAAGCGCCGCCGCGCGCCCGCTTCAGGGTGCATTGCCGCGCAAGACCGCCAACTGCTCTGCATAGGCGTTTTCGATGCGCTGCAGCCGCGCCTGCCGCGCAGCCTCGTTGACCCACTGCGAGGTCATCGCGCTCTGGCGTGCCAGCTGGTAGGCCAGCTTGGCGGCCGGCAGCAGCGAGGTGTTGTCGGCCGGCACGAAGCCCGCGAGGTCGTGCAGCGACTTGAGCACGGCGCGCTCGGCATCGCCGCGCGGGCCCTTGCTGCGCGCGTAGTCGACCAGGAAGGCCTGCACCTTCTTCTGGAACTCGGGGCTGTAGTCGCGCCGCACCACGATCTGCGCATGTGGGATCAGCTCCGATTCCCAGATCACCTGGAGGCGCTCGGCCTCGACCGGGAACTGGAGCCGGAAGCGTTCGAAGTCGGCGGTGTTGTTGGTCGCCACGTCGGCTTCGCCATTGGCCACGGCCAGGGCGGTGGCCTGGTGCGTGCCGACCACCTCGCTCGCGAAGCGGGTTTCCATCACGATGTGGTTGGGCAGGAAGAGCTGCAGCTGCGGCACGATGAAGCCCGAGACCGAGCGGCTCTCGCCGCGCGCCAGGCGCCAGCTCTCGGGCTCGGCCAGCAGGCCCTTGAGCGTGGTGCGCGGCCCGGTCTTGCGCGTGAGCAGCAGGGCGCGGTAGCCCGGCAGGCCGTCGTGGCGCGTGACCTGCCCGACCACGTTCATACGCCGTTGCGAGACGGCATCGAGGGCCATCTTGCCGGAGAGAAAAGCCATGTCGACCTGGTCGCGCTGGATCGCCTGCTCGAGCGCCTCGTACGAGTTGACCGAGAGCACGCTCACCGGCCGGCCGATGGCGCGGCTCAGGTCCGTCAGCAGCGGCTCCCAGTCGTTGCGCGATTCGAAGGCGCCGCCCAGGGGCAGGATGCCGAAGCGCAGCGGGGCCTCGTCCGCGGCGGAAGCGGCCTGCATCGTGGCCGCGAGCGGCAGGCCCAGCAAGGCAGCGAGGATGCAGCGCCATGCAAGCGCCGACAGGCGCCGTGCCATCATGTGCAAAGCGAGCTTTGAACGCAGGGTCATCCAGTGAGCCGCATGGCCGCTCCGAAGGCGAACAGCACCGTAGCCGAAGGCGAAGGTACTCCAGGGGGCGGCATGGACAGGGGCCTGCATCTTCTTGGGGAACACGTTGGGCTGGGGCTCCGACAACGGGCTGGTCAAAGCTGTTCTCTCGAGAACACAATTAGAAACCAACTTTGGCAGATTCCGTGACTTTTTCCCCTGGACATGTACTTCAGTCACTTCAGTCGAAGCCCCGGCGCCACGCGGGCGCGCGGCTGATCCAACGATGAATTGGCCCTTCCGCGCCCTGCGCCTGCTGGTGCGCCTGACGCTGGCGCAGCAATTGGTGCTGCTGGCGCTGCTGCCGGCCACCGTGGCCACGCTGGGCGCCATCGCGGTGCTGACGCGCCAGCACCTCACGAACGTGACGGAGCTGATGCGCGCCAACGCCCAGACCGTGGCGCTGCAGGTGGCCACCGTGGCCCAGTCGCAGCTGCAGCGCATGGACCGTCGCGCGCTGCAGCGCACCGCCCAGTCCGGCAGCTACCAGCCGCACGTGCAGCAGGTGCAGATCTGGTCGGAGGACGGCGAGATCCTGGCCAACTCCGAGACCCAGGACCGCGAGCGCGGCGAGGGCCTGCAGGTGGTGGCGCCGATCGTGGCCGACGACGGCCGGCATGCCGGCAAGGTGATGGTGGAGATCAGCCTCGACGCGGTGGAGCGCGCCAAGCGCTCGGTCTGGCTCAACGTGGTGCTGGTGCTGGCGGCCAGCCTGGTGGGCGTGGGGCTGGCGGGCTGGTGGGCGGCGCGCCGCATCAGCGCACCGATCCGGGCGCTGGGCGAGGCGGTGGACCGCCTGGGCGCCGGCGAGGAAGTGCAGGTGGCGGTCGAGGGCACGGCCGAGGTGCGGCGGCTGCAGCACGGCTTCAACGAGGCAGCCGCCGCGTTGTCCGAAAGCCGCGCGCTGCTCGAGAGCCGCATCGCCCATGCCACCGCCGAGCTGGCCAGCAAGAACCAGCAGCTCGAGGTGGCGAGCCAGGCCAAGACGCGGCTACTGGCCGCCGCCAGCCACGACCTGCGCCAGCCGCTGCATGCGCTCACGCTGTTCTCCGACGGCCTGGCCAACGGCGAGACCGACCCGGTGCGCCTGCAGCGCATTGGCCACATCCGCGAATGCGTGGATTCGCTGGACCGCCTGTTCTCGGGCCTGCTCAATCTTTCTCAGCTCGATGCCGGCGTGCTGCAGCCGCAGTGGGCGGATTTCGCGCTGGACCAGCTGTTCGACGAGATCAGCCGCAACTTCCGGCCGGTGGCCGAGCAGCAGAACCTGCGGCTGGTGGTGCGCAAGACCGAGCTGTGGGTGCGCAGCGACTACGTGATGCTCTCGCGCATCCTCAACAACCTGGTGTCGAACTCGCTGCGCCACACCACGCAGGGCGGCGTGCTGGTCGGCGCGCGGCGGCGCGGGCGCAGCGTGCGCATCGACGTGGTGGACACCGGCGTCGGCATCGCGGAGCACCACCAGTTGCGGGTCTTCGAGGAGTTCTACCAGGTCGAGCCCCAGCCGCGCCAGGGCCGCGACGCGCGTGGCATGGGGCTGGGCCTGGCCACCGTGCAGCGGCTGGCCTCCCTGCTGAACACGCAGGTCGAGCTGAGCTCGCGCCCGCACAAGGGCACCTGCGTGCGCGTCCTGGTGCGCGCCGCCGAGCCGGCGCTGCCGGCGCCCGGCGCGGTGCCGGCCGCCGCAGCTGTCGAGGAGGAGCCGAGCCTGCGCCACGTGCGCGCGCTGGTGATCGACGACGAGCGCAGCATCCTCGAAGGGCTGCAGGTGGTGCTCAGCAACTGGGGCGCCGAGGTGATGACCGCGCAGACGCGCAGCGAGGCGCTGGCTTTCGCCGACAGCTGGGAGCGGCCGCCCGACCTGGTGGTGAGCGACCTGCTGCTGCAGGGCGGCGACAACGGCCTGGATGTGCTGGCCGCGCTGGAGCGCCATCCCCGCGGCATCGGCGCGTCGACCGCGCGCCTGCTGGTGACCGGCGAGACCAAGCCCGACCGGCTGCGCGAAGTCGCCAGCGCGGGCGTGGCCGTGCTCTACAAGCCGGTGTCGCCCAAGCTGCTGCGGCAGGCCATCGGCGCGCAGCTGGCAGCGGTGCGCCAGGCGACGGTCCAAGAGATACGAAATAAGGCATAGGCCGAGAAGCCGCGAACTTGCCGCGTTCCACGGCGCAATGCCTCGTCGCACGGGCCGACATAAGCCCTCTGCCTTATCGCGCGGAAAGAGCCGGCTCCGTACATTGGCTCCATCACCCACAGCCGGTGCACTTCATGTTCGTGAATCCTTCCTCTTGGCTCCTTCGGGGGCTGCGCGCCATCGCGGGCGCGGCCTGCGCGGCCGTGCTCGCTGCCGGCGCGCACGCAGCCGGACTCACGGTGCTGCTGGCCGACGACAACGCGGCCCACGCAGAATTCGTGCGCCTCCTGCGCGAGTCGCAGGACGCGAGCAGCCGCTTCGAGCTGGTGCGCCTGCCCGCCGACGGCACGCCCGCGGACCGCGTGGCGTCCGGCGGCGAGGATCGCGTGAACGCGGCCGTGCGCACCCGCAGCCTTCGCCCCAATCCGCCGGTGGACCTGCCGGTCACCATGGCGGTCGGCGTGGCCGCGGCGCGCAGCGCGATCGAACGGCCGGGCCAGGACCCGCTGGTGCTCGCGATGCTGAGCCGGCTCGACTACGAGAGTCTCAAGAGCAACCCCGCACTCAAGCGCGGCGATCGCCAGGTCGGGGTGCTGCTGCGCGAGCCGGCGATGGCCGATCAGCTCGCGCTCATCGACGCCGTGCTGCCGCAGAAGCGCCGGCTCGGCGTGGTGGCGACCGCCGAGTCGGAGCCGATCGTGCGAGAGCTGCAGCGCGCCGCCCAGGGGTGGGACCTGCAGGTCGAGTACGCGCCGGATGCCAGGTCGCTGGCCTCGGTGCTGCGCACGCTGGTGCCGCGCAGCGATGCGCTGATGGTGCTGCCCGACCTGATCGGCGACAGCCAGCCCGCCACCCTCTCGGTGCTGCGTGCCGGCGCCACGGCCGGCCTGCCGGTGTTCGGCACCAGCGACGGCCTGGTGCGTTCCGGCGGGCTGGCAGCCGCGGTCTCGACGCCCGGGCAGCTCGCGCAGCAGGCGCGCGCACTCGGGCAGAAGCTGGCCATGGGGCCCGTTGCCGGCGGGCTGCTGGTGGAGGCGGCGACCCCCTCCACGGTGCGCGTCAACGCGACCGTCGCACGCGGCCTGGGCCTGCGCCTGCCCGAAGAGCGCGAGCTGACCGAGCGGGTGACCGCCGCCCGATGATTTCCTCCATCCCCCCTCTGGCCGTGGCCACCGCCGCACGCCTCGCCGAACCCGCCGCAGATGCCCGGGCGGTGGTGGTCGGCGGCAGCCTGCGGCGCGACCTGTTCCGGCTCGGCGTGGTGCCCTGCGCGGCAGTGGCCCTGGCGCTCACCGCCTGGTTCACCCACAGCCGCCTCGACACGCTGGACGCCGCCTTCAATGCCGAGGGCCAGGCGGTGGCGCGCCAGGTCGCCGCGATGTCCGACCTGAGCCTCTATGCCGGCGACCTGCCGGCGCTGCAGAACGTGGCGAACGCAGCCCTGCGCGGCGGCCAGGTGACGCGGGTGGAGATCAGCAACAGCGCCGGCATCTACGTGACGGCGGGCTCCAAGGCTGCGCCCATGGGGCAGCTGCGCATGTTCACCGCGCCGGTGACGCTGCGCGAGGCCTCGAAGGCCAGCGCGTTCGCGCCCGAGGGCGCGACCGCTGCGGGCGAGCAGCCCATCGGCCTGGTGCAGGCCTTCCGCGACACCACCGCCTACGCGCACGAGCGCACGCGCTCGCTGATGGCAGGCATCGGCATCGCGATGATTGCGCTGATCGCGGCCTGGGCCTGGGTGCGGCACACCGCGCGCACCGTCGCGCAGCCGCTGCGCCGCATCTCGCGCACCGTGGCCGCGCTCGAGGCCGGCCAGTTCGATGCGCGCTGCAACGTGGTCGTGCGCGAGGGCGCCGCGGCGCAGGCGGGCGGCGAAAAGCGCGCGCGCCGCGCGCAGCACGAGCTCGCCAGCCTGGCGCACGACATCAACCGCCTCGCCGAGCGCCTGCAGCGCAACCGGCAGCAGAGCGAAGAACAGGTGCGCGAGGCCACCGCCGTCGCGCTGCAGCGCATGGCCGAGGCCGAGCAGGCCGCGCTCTCGCGCGCCCGCTTCCTGGCCGCGGCCAGCCACGACCTGCGCCAGCCGCTGCATGCGATGGGCCTGTTCATCGATGGCCTGCTGCCCACCGCCAGCGCGACGCAGCGCCCCGCGGTGCTGCGGCTGCAGGAAGGCGCCGAGTTCATGGGCGTGCTGCTCGACGACCTGCTCGAGATCTCGCGCCTGGATGCGCAGGTGCTGACGCCGGCCATCGGCAACGTCTCGCTGGCGATGCTGTTCGACCAGCTCGGCGCCCAGCATGCGGCGCGCGCCGCAGCCTCGCAGGTGCGGCTGGTGTGGCAGGACCGCGGCCTCGCGGTGCGCTCCGACCCCGCGCTGCTGCTGCGCATCCTCGGCAACCTGGTCGGCAATGCGATCACCCACAGCGGGCTCGACGGCACGGTGCTGGTGGCGGCGCGGCGCCGCGGCGGCCAAGTGCGCATCGAGGTGCGCGACAACGGCGTGGGCATCGCGCCGATCCACCAGGCGCGCATCTTCGAGGAGTTCTACCAGGTGGCGAACACCGAGCGCGACCGGCGCCAGGGCTTCGGCCTCGGGCTGGCCATCTGCGCCCGCATCGCGGCGCTGCTGGGCACGCGCATCGGGCTGCGCTCCGCGCTGCAGGCCGGCAGCACCTTCTCGCTGGAGCTGCCCGGTGCCGATCCACGCGACGTGCCGCCGCCGGCACCGGAACCGGTGGCCAGTTCGCCGCTGGCCGGGCTGCGCTGCCTGGTGGTGGACGACGATCCCGCCATCCTCGACGCCACCCGCTCGCTGCTCACGCAGTGGGACTGCGAGGTGGCGTGCGTGGACAGCGGCAGCGAGGCGATGCGCCGCCTGGCCGACCCCGAGACGCGCTTCGACGTACTGCTGTGCGACCTGCAGCTGGCCGACGCCGAGGACGGCATGGAAGTGATCGAGGCCGCACGCCGCCTGCAGCCCCACGCACTGGCCGTGCTGGTCTCGGGCGCCACCGGGCCCGAGGCGCTGCAGCGCCTGCGCCAGGGCGGCGTCACGCTACTGACCAAGCCGGTGGCGCCGGCCAAGCTCCGGGCGCTGCTGTCGACGCGGCGCGCCGGGCGCGTGTCTTCCTGAATCGCGCCCGACTGCGCGCCCGCTCAGCAAGCCCGCCGGTCTGTTTGCGTACTGCGTCTTCGGCGTGGTGCCGCTTGCCACCGAAGCGGCAACGCTGCGCCGCCTCCTTCCTGGACGGACTTCGCCTGAGGAGGACGCAGCCGGAAGCATCGGCAAGGAATTCGGAGCGCGCTCGGGCGGTGCCTGCGTGCCCGCTCCGGATAATCCCCGCCGATGGACCGCCTGAAGCAGCTCGAATCCTTCGTCGCGATCGCCGCCCGCGGCAGCCTCACCGCCGCCGCCAAGGCCGAGGGCGTCGCGCCCGCGATCATGGGCCGGCGCCTCGATGCGCTGGAGGAACGGCTGGGCGTCAAGCTGCTGTTGCGCACCACGCGCCGCATCACGCTGACGCACGAGGGCAGTGCCTTCCTGGAGGACTGCCAGCGCCTGCTGGTCGAGCTCGCCAATGCCGAGGCCAGCGTGAGCGCGGGCGGCGTCAAGGCCAGCGGCCACCTGCGGGTGACGGCGCCCGCGGGCTTCGGCCGCCGCCATGTGGCTCCGCTGGTGCCACGTTTCCACGCGCTGCATCCGGAGGTCACGATCTCGCTCAACCTCAGCGACCGCGTGATCGACGTGGCCGGCGAGAACTTCGACTGCGCGGTGCGCGTGGGCGACCTGCCCGACTCCTCGCTGGTCAGCCTGCGGCTGGCCGACAACCGCCGCCGCTGCGTGGCCACGCCGGAGTTCATCCGCAGGCATGGCGCACCGCGGCATCCGGACGAGCTGGCGCGCTTCGCCTGCCTGACCCTCTCCAGCGACGCCTCGCAGACCCGCGGCTGGGCCTTTCTCGTGCCGGCGGAGGCGGGCGAGCACGAGGTCGTCTACCTGAAGCCCAGCGGCCCGCTGGACTGCTCCGACGGCCAGGTGCTGCACGACTGGTGCCTGGCGGGCCACGGCATCGCCTGGCGCAGCACCTGGGAGGTGGAGGCCGAGATCGACGCCGGCCTGCTGGTGCCGCTGCTGGACGAGTTCGCCGCGCCGCCCAACGGCATCTATGCCGTCTTTCCCGAGCGCAAGCACCTGCCGCTGCGAGTGCGGCTGTGGCTGGACTTCCTGAAGGTGCAATACGCACGGCCCGAGTTCTGGGGCGGCACAATCGCTGCGCCCGCGACTTCAACGGAAAGAACCCGATGACCCTCGAAGCGATCCTTGCGTACGTGCATTTCCTGGCCATCCTCACGATGGTGGTCTTCATCGCCAGCGAGGCCGCCCTGTGCCGCGTCGAATGGCTCAACGCGGCGGCGGTCGAACGCATCGCGCGGGTCGACATGGTGTACGGGATCGCGGCCATCGCCGTGCTCCTGAGCGGCCTGGCCCGCACCTGGTGGGGCATCAAGGGCACGGCCTGGTACTGGACCAATCCGCTGCTGCACGTGAAGCTGGGGCTCTTCATCATCGTCGGGGTGCTCTCGATCTTCCCGACGCTCACCTACTTCCGCTGGCGCAAGGCGGTGCGCGCCAGCGGGACGCTGCCCGATGCGGCCGAGATCAAGAAGACGCGCAAGCTGGTGATGATCCAGGCCCACCTGATCGCGCTGATCCCGCTGGTGGCCGTGTTCCTGGCGCGCGGCTTCGGCGCGCGAGGGTAGCGACATGCAGCCGGCGTCGACCAAGGCGCTGTTCGCCGGCACCATCTTCATCAGCGCCTTCCTGCTGTTCCTGGTGCAGCCGCTGGTCGCCAAGCAGATCCTGCCCTGGTTCGGCGGCTCGGCGGCGGTGTGGTCCGTCTGCATGGTGTTCTTCCAGGTCGCATTGCTGGCGGGCTACGCCTATGCCGACTGGATCTCCCGCAGGCTGCGTCCGCGCACGCAGGCGAAGCTGCATGGCGCGCTGCTGCTGGCGAGCCTGGCCTTCATGCCGGTGCTGGCGGACGCGTCCTGGAAGCCCGGCGGCGGCGAGGAGCCGACGCTGCGCATCCTCGGCCTGCTGGTCGCGACCATCGGGCTGCCGTACTTCCTGCTGTCCACCACCGGGCCGCTGGTGCAGGCGTGGATCACGCGCACGCCGTGGGGTGCGCAGGTGTACCGCTACTTCTCGCTGTCCAACCTGGCCTCGCTGGCGGCGCTGCTGTGCTATCCCGTGCTGATCGAGCCGCACAGCACCGTGCAGCAACAGGCCTGGGCCTGGTCGGCGGGCTATGGCCTGTTCGTGCTGCTGTGCGCGGCAACCGCCATCTACGTCGCAGCGCGCTGGCCGGCGGCGATGCCGGCCGCGCCACAGGCCGGCGCCGGCCCGGCCCCGGCGGGCGGCCCGGAAACGAAGCCGCGCGTCATCGACCAGCTGCTGTGGCTCCTGCTGCCCGCGCTCGGGTCCTGGCTGCTGCTGGCCGTGACCAACCACGTCACGCAGAACGTGGCGCCGGTGCCTTTCCTCTGGGTGCTGCCGCTGTCGGTCTACCTGCTGTCCTTCATCCTGAGCTTCGAAAGCGATCGCTGGTACCGCCGCGCGGTGGTCCTCCCGCTGACCGCCGCGATGCTGGCGCTGTGCGCCTACGGGCTGCAGGACAGCATCGGCTCACACCTGCGCACAGGGTTGCCGATCTACCTCATCGGGCTGTTCCTGCTGTGCCTCTGCCTGCACGGCGAGACGGCGCGCCTGCGGCCGGCATCCGCCTACCTGACCCGCTTCTACCTGATGCTCTCGCTGGGCGGCGCGGCCGGCGGCGCGCTGGTCGGCCTCGTGGCACCGCATGTGCTGCCCACCTTCTACGAGCTGGGCATCGGGCTCGTGCTGTGCGCGCTCGCGGCGGCGCTGGTGTGGCGGCACCGGCGCATGGGGGTGCTGGCATCGCTGGCGATGGCGGCCTGCTGCGGCTGGTTCCTGGCCGAGGAGCTGCGCGACGACGCGCGCGCGAGGCGCATGGACCGCAACTTCTACGGCGCGATGATGGTGGTCGACTCCGGCGTCCTGCCCGACGACCGGGTGCGGCGCCTCTACCACGGCGCGACCCTGCACGGCGAGCAGTACCTGTCGAGCGCGAACCGGCGCTGGCCCGGCTCCTACTACAGCAGCAGCTCCGGCGTGGGCCGCGCGATCGAGGCGGCGCCCGCCGGCCCGCGCCGCGTCGGTCTCATCGGGCTGGGCGCGGGCACGCTGGCAGCCTACGGCCGGCCGGGGGATGTGTACCGCGTCTACGAGATCAACCCGCGCGTCTTCGAGCTGGCCGACACGGAGTTCAGCTACCTGCGCGACAGCGAGGCGCGCATCGAGCGCGTGCTCGGCGACGCCCGCCTGGCGCTGGAGCGCGAGGCGCCGCAGGCCTTCGACCTGCTGGCCGTGGACGCCTTCTCGGCCGACTCGGTGCCGGCGCACCTGCTGACCGTGCAGGCCATCGACATCTACCTGCGCCACATGAAGCCCGGCGGCGTGATCGCCTTCCACGTGTCCAACCGCTACCTCCATCTCGACGCGGTGGTGGCGAAGCTCGCGCAGGTGCGCGGGCTGCACACCGCGCTGATCGACGACGACCCGGACGCGGTCGATGCGGAGCGCAGCATCTGGATGCTGGTGGCAAGCGACCCGCAGGCCCTTCAGAGCGAGCCGGTGCGCAGCGTCGCCACGCAGCCCGAGCCGGCCGCGGACCTGGCGCCGTGGACCGACGACTTCAACAACCTGTTCAGCGTATTGAGGTAGTCGCCAGGCAGTTCATCGGCGCGGGCTCATGAAAAAGCCCCGCGGAGCTGCCGCGGGGCCGGATCGGGGAAGCGGGGCTCAGGCCGCAGGCTTGGCCGAGAGACATTCCTTCATGAAGGCCTTGCGCTCGTCGCCCTTCAGCGTCTTGGCCTTGGGGTCGGCGTTGCAGGTCTTCATCTTGTCCTGCTGCGTCACCGGCTTGGCAGAGAGGCAGGACTTCATGAACGCCTTGCGCTCATCGCCCTTTTTGTCGCCAGCTTCCTTGTTGCAGGTCGCCATCTTGCTCTGCTGGGCCGTCGGGGCCTTGTCCTGCGCGTGCACGGCGCCGATGGAAAGACAGGCGGCCATGGCCATCAGGGGGAGAAGCTTCTTCATGGTGTGATGTCCTCGGGGTGGGTTGTGAAGGCAGCCCCGGCCGGGGCCACCCATGCTAACGGGCGCCCCTGACCGGCGGATGACCTTCGCCCCGGGGGTCCGGTTTGCCCCCGGTAAAATCCCGCGATGCTATTGGTCAAACAGGAGCTGCTCGCGGCACTCGCGAACACGCTCGAATCCCTCTCCCCCGGCTCCGGCGCCAAGGCGGTCTTCGAATCGCCCAAGGTCGCGGCCCATGGCGACCTCGCCTGCACGGCCGCCATGCAGCTCGCCAAGCCGCTCGGGCGCAAGCCACGCGAGCTGGCCGAGGACATCAGCACCGCACTGCGCGACACGCCTGCCTTCCAGCAATGGGTCGATGCCATCGAGATCGCCGGCCCGGGCTTCCTCAACATCCGCCTCAAGACCGCCGCCAAGCAGCAGGTGGTGCGCGAGGTGCTCGCCGCGGGCGAGGCCTTCGGCCGCGAGGCGGACACGGGCGATCGCGTGCTGGTCGAATTCGTCTCCGCCAATCCCACCGGTCCGCTGCACGTCGGCCACGGCCGCCAGGCCGCGCTGGGCGATGCCATCTGCAACCTGCTCGCGACGCAAGGCGCGCAGGTGTATCGCGAGTTCTACTACAACGACGCAGGCGTGCAGATCCAGACCCTGGCCGCCAGCACCCAGCTGCGCGCCAAGGGCTTCAAGCCGGGCGATCCGCAATGGCCCGAGCAGGCCTACAACGGCGAGTACATCGCCGACATCGCCGAGGACTTCAAGGCGAGGAAGACGGTGCGCTCGGACGATCGCGAATACACCGCCAGCGGCGACGTGGAGGACATCGATTCGATCCGCCAGTTCGCGGTGGCCTACCTGCGCCACGAGCAGGACCTGGACCTCAGGGCGTTCCAGGTGCGCTTCGACAACTACTACCTCGAGTCCAGCCTTTACACCAGCGGCCGGGTCGAGGCCACGGTGATGAAGCTCGTCGAGGCCGGCAAGACCTATGAGCAGGACGGCGCGCTGTGGCTGAAGTCGACCGACTACGGCGACGACAAGGACCGCGTCATGCGCAAGGGGGACGGCAGCTACACCTACTTCGTGCCCGACGTCGCCTATCACATCGCCAAGTGGGAGCGCGGCTTCCACAAGGTGGTGAACATCCAGGGCACCGACCACCACGGCACGATCGCGCGCGTGAAGGCCGGCCTGCAGGCGGTGAGTGAGTTCGACAAATTGGGCATCCCGCCCGGCTACCCCGACTACGTGCTGCACACCATGGTGCGCGTGATGCGCGGCGGCGAGGAGGTCAAGATCAGCAAGCGCGCCGGCAGCTACGTCACGCTGCGCGACCTGATCGAGTGGACCAGCACCGATGCCGTGCGCTTCTTCCTGCTGAGCCGCAAGCCCGACACCGAGTACACCTTCGACATCGACCTCGCGCTGGCGCAGAACAACGACAACCCGGTCTACTACGTGCAGTACGCCCACGCGCGCATCTGCTCGGTGCTCGCGGCCTGGGGCGGCGACACGGCGGCACTCGCGCAGGCGGAGCTTTCGCCGCTCGGGAGCCCGGCCGCGCAGTCGCTGCTGCTGATGCTGGCCAAGTACCCCGACATGCTGGCCGCCGCGGCCCAGGACTTCGCGCCGCACGACGTCACCTTCTACCTGCGCGAGCTGGCCGCGGCCTACCACAGCTACTACGATGCCGAGCGCATCCTCGTCGACGACGAGCCGGTGAAACTGGCCCGCCTGGCGCTGGTCGCCGCCACCGCGCAGGTGCTGCACAATGGCCTCGCGATTCTCGGCGTGAGCGCGCCGCGCAAGATGTGATTGCTACCCTCACCATGACTCAAAGACGACAACGCGGCAACATCGTCATCGGCCTGATCATCGGGCTGGTGCTGGGCCTCGGCGTGGCACTGGGCATCGCGGTCTACGTGACCAAGGTGCCCATCCCCTTCATGACCAAGACCCAACGCGGCGGCCCCGAGCAGGACGAGGCCGAGGCGCGCAAGAACCGCGACTGGAACCCCAACGCCCCGCTGGCCGGCAAGGCTGGCGCCGTGCGTCCGCCGGAACCGCCGGCCCCGCCCGCGGCGCCGCAGCCGTCCGCCGCCGCGCCGGGCGTGCCGCAGACCGCGCCGGCCCCGGTGGTGGTGCCGCCGGCCGCTCAGCAACAGCAACAACGCGCGCGCCCGCCAGTGCCGGCCGAAGCCAACGCGCTGCCACCGTCCAACGACCCGATCGGCGATCTCGCACGTTCGCGTTCGGGCGCCGGCACCACCACGGCCGTCGCCCCGCCCAGCAGCAGCGATCCCTTCATGTACTTCGTGCAGGCCGGCGCCTTCCGCACTCCCGAGGATGCCGAGACGCAGCGCGCCAGGCTCTCGCTGATGGGCGTGGAGGCGCGGGTCACCGAGCGCGAGCAGGCCGGCCGCACCGTCTACCGGGTGCGTGCGGGGCCTTTCAACAAGAAGGAAGATGCCGACAGGCTCAAGGAACGGCTCGACGGCGGCGGCCTCGAATCAGCCCTGGTGCGCGTGCAGCGCTGAGCCTCGTCTTTTGATGCCCGCGCCGTCCCCGGGGAACTCCCGGCGCCATCGCGGGCTCTGTCAGCCGCACAGGAGAACCTTACACATGAAACGCCGTGACTTTTCGCTGGCTGCCACCTCGCTGGGGCTGCTTCCCCTGATCACCCCCGCGCACGCGCAGACGCTGGCGCCCAAGGCGGGCACCGACTACGCAGTGCTCGACAAGCGCGTGCCGGTCGATGCGCCGGCCGGCAAGGTCGAGGTGATCGAATTCTTCTGGTACAACTGCCCGCACTGCAACGCGTTCGAGCCCACGCTCGAGAGCTGGATCAGGAAGCTGCCGCCCCACGTGGCCTTCAAGCGCGTGCCGGTCGCCTTCCAGGCCAGCTTCCAGCCGCAGCAGAAGCTCTACTACGCGCTCGAGGCCATGGGCAAGGTCGACGAATACCAGCGCAAGGTCTTCGCCGCCATCCACCAGCAGCGGCAGAACCTCTCGGGCGAGCAGCAGATCATCGACTGGGCTGCCGCCAATGGCCTCGACAAGGCCAAGTTCACCGAGCAGTACAAGTCCTTCAGCGTGGCAAGCAAGATCCAGCGCGCCAAGCAGCTGCAGGACGCCTATCAGGTCGCCGGCGTGCCCTCGATCGGCATCGCCGGGCGCTGGTATGTGGATGGCGACCTCGCAAAGAGCATGGAGCGCGCCCTGCAGGTCACCGACTACCTGGTCGGCGAAGCGCGCAAGAGCGCCTGAGGCCGCTCCTCTTCCCCCGCAACAAGCCCGCCTCGGTGGGCTTTTTCATCGCCGGGCCGCCCCAAGATGAAAAACGCCCCCTTTTTTGGGAGGCAGCGACCACACGAAGTGAGGGAGCGTGGGGGCCATTTTTCATCCGGGTGCTCGAAGTCCGGTTCGTGAGCACGCATACAATCGCAGCAAGTTTCGTGCCTTTATGACTTCGTTCGCAATTCCCCTCCGCCCTACCCACTTCTGTCGTGCTTTCGTATTCGTCCTGATGCTGGCCGGGCTCTTCCCGCTGGCGCAGGCCGAGAAGGCCGACCGCACCAAGCCGATGAACATCGAGGCCGACGCGATGCGCTATGACGACCTCAAGCAGACCAGCGTCTTCACCGGCAACGTGGTGGTGACCAAGGGGACGATCATCATCCGCGGCGCCCGCATCGACGTGCGGCAGGACCCGGAGGGCTACCAGTACGGCGTGGTCACGGCAGCGCCCGGCAAGCTGGCCTATTACAAGCAGAAGCGCGACGCCGGCACCGACGAGTGGATCGAGGGCGAATCGGAGGTGATCGAGTACGACAGCCGTGCCGACAACGTGAAATTCATCCGGCGCGCCGTGATGCGCCGCCTCTACGGCGCCACCGTCAACGACGAGAGCAGCGGGCCGCTGATCGTCTACGACCAGAGCAACGACACCTTCACCGTCAACGGCTCCTCGCTGCCGCCCAATGCGGGCGTCGCGGCGCAGGGCGGCCGCGTGCGGGCCATCCTCACGCCCAAGCCGGCCGCCTCGGCGCCGGCTCCCGGCACCCGGCCGCCCGCGGCGCCTGCCGCAGCACCGGCGAGCGGCAGCGGCCTGCGCTCGACCACCACCCTCGGCGGGGAAGAACGCAAGTGAGGGCGGACCCCGATATGGCCCCCCATGGCCCCGGCGAAGCGACGGGCAGCCGCCTCGAGGCGCGCGGCCTGCAGAAGACCTACGGCAGCCGCAAGGTCGTCAAGGACGTCTCGCTGGGCGTCGACAAGGGCGAGGTGGTCGGCCTGCTGGGTCCCAACGGCGCCGGCAAGACCACCTCTTTCTACATGATCGTCGGCCTGGTGCGTGCGGACGCGGGCGAGATCAGCATCGACGGAGTGCCGATCGCGCACATGCCGATCCACCGCCGCTCCCGCATGGGCTTGAGCTACCTGCCGCAGGAGGCCTCGATCTTCCGCAAGTTGACGGTCGAGGAGAACGTGCGCGCGGTGCTCGAACTGCAGCGCGAGCCGAACGGCGACGGCCGGCCGCTGCCGCTGTCGAAGCAGCGCATCGAGGAACGCCTGAGCGAGCTGCTGCACGACCTGCGCGTGGACCACCTGCGCGATTCTCCTGCGCTGGCGCTGTCGGGCGGCGAGCGCCGCCGCGTCGAAATCGCGCGCGCGCTGGCCACCCAGCCGCGCTTCATCCTGCTGGACGAGCCCTTCGCCGGCATCGATCCGATCGCGGTGATCGAGATCCAGCGGATCATCAACTTCCTGAAGGAGCGCGGCATCGGCGTTCTCATCACGGACCACAACGTGCGTGAGACGCTGGGCATCTGCGATCACGCCTTCATCATCAGCGACGGGCATGTGCTGGCACAAGGCACGCCATCGGAGATCGTCGACAACGCCGAGGTGCGGCGCGTCTACCTCGGCGAGCACTTCCGGATGTAAGGGCTTGTCATTCAATGAAGCAAGGGCTCTCGCTGCGCGTCTCGCAGCACCTCGCGCTGACGCCGCAATTGCAGCAGTCGATCCGGCTGCTGCAGCTGTCGACGCTCGAGTTGAGCCAGGAAGTCGAGCAGATGCTCGACGAGAACCCTTTCCTGGAGCGCACGGCCGACGAGGCGCCGCGCGAAGAGTTCGGGCTCGACTCGGCCGACGCGCCGGTGCGCGACGATGACCGCCAGGTCGACAGCGAGTCCGAGTTCGTCGCGACCCCCGCTGCGGCGTCCGCCGACAGTGCGCCGGCCTCCCCCGCCGACAGCGAGACAGCCGCGGCCGCCGAAGGCCCGGAGAGCGAGCCCGACTGGGAAGGCGACGGCACGGTCGACCTCGCGCCGGACGACAGCGAATGGGGCGGCGACGCGCCCGCGCGCAACAGCGGCACCGGCGACAACGAGCGCCCCGATGCGACCGAACTCGCCAGCAGCCAGGAGTCGCTGCAGTCCTTCCTGCATCGCCAGGCACTGAGCCTGCGCCTGGAGGAGAACGACCGCGCCGCGCTGCGCTTCCTGATCGAGTCGCTCAACGACGACGGCTACCTCGAGGACTCGCTGCCGGCCCTGGCCTCCGGCCTGGCCGGCGACGACAACGAACAGTTCGACGAGCTGGTGCACCACTTCCAGGTCGCGCTCGGCCTGCTGCAGAACCTGGAGCCGGTCGGCGTCGGTGCCCGCAGCCTGGCCGAGTGCCTCGCCATCCAGCTGCGCGCGCAGCAGGAAGAGGACGACACCGAGGACGAGAAGCAGGTGCGCCGGACCGCGATCGCAATCTGCAAGCAGCCGATGGAGCTGCTCGCCAAGCGCGACTTCAAGCGCCTGGCCACGCTCACCCGCAGCAACGAGGAGGAAGTGCGCGCCGCCCTGCAGCTTATCGCGCGGCTGGAGCCCAAGCCCGGACGCCGCTTCGCCAACGTCGAGCGCAACATCGTCATCCCCGACGTGATCGTCACGCGCGTGGGCCACGGCACCAGCGCCAGGTTCCGCGTCATGCTCAACCCCGAGGTGATGCCGCGGCTGCGCGTGCACGACATCTACGCCGGCGCGCTGAAGGCGCACAAGGGTGAGGGCAGCCAGGCGCTGTCGCAGCGGCTGCAGGAGGCGCGCTGGTTCATCAAGAACATCCAGCAGCGCTTCGACACCATCCTGCGCGTGTCGAACGCGATCGTGGAGCGGCAGAAGAACTACTTCGTCCACGGCGAGCTCGCCATGCGCCCGCTGGTGCTGCGCGAGATCGCCGACGAGCTGGGCCTGCACGAATCCACCATCAGCCGCGTGACCACTGCCAAGTACATGTCCACGCCCTACGGCACGGTCGAGCTCAAGTACTTCTTCGGCTCGGCGCTGGGCACCGAGACCGGCGGCAACGCCTCCAGCACCGCGGTGCGCGCCCTGATCAAGCAGTTCGTGAGCGCCGAGGACGTGAAGAAGCCGCTGTCGGACAGCCAGGTTTCCGAGATGCTCAAGGAGCAGGGCATCGAGTGCGCGCGCCGCACGGTGGCCAAGTACCGCGAGGCGCTGCGCATCGCGCCTGCCAACCTGCGCAAGGCCTTGTAGCGATGCGCGCGCGCCGGAGCCGCTGGCCGCAGTGGGTGCGCCTGGGCTTGGCATTGGGGGCGCTACTCTTCCTGGCCAGCGGCTGTGCCGTGCTGCCTGCCGAGTTCGAGCGCACGCCCTCCAGGGCGGTGCCGCTGTCTCCTGACACTGCGCTGGGCCGCATCGCGAAAAGCTCGCAGCCCGACCCCGACCTGAGCGGCTTCCGCCTGATGCCCGGCGGCGATTTCGCGCTCGACACCCGGCTCGAGCTGGCGCGCCGGGCCCAGCGCACGCTGGACGTGCAGTACTACCAGATCCACAACGACGAGACCGGCCGCTACCTGCTGCGCACGCTGCGCGACGCCGCCCTGCGCGGCGTGCGCGTGCGCCTGCTGATGGACGATCTCTACACCTCGGGCGAGGACGATCTGCTGCTGGCGCTGGCCGCCACGCCCAACCTGGAGCTGCGCCTGTTCAATCCCTTCCCGGCCGGGCGCGGCAGCATGCTCGGGCGCTTCTCCGCGTCACTGTTCGACTTCAGCCGCGTGAACCGGCGCATGCACAACAAGCTCTTCATCGCCGACGGCGCGATGGCGGTGGCCGGCGGGCGCAACATCGGCAACGAGTACTTCACGCAGACGGCGGGCGCCAATTTCATCGACCTCGACACCTTCGTCGCCGGGGCGCTCATCCCGCGGCTGGCCAGCCTGTTCGACCAATACTGGAACAGCGAGTACGTGCGCCCCATTGAGACCGTGGTGGCATCCTCCGTGCCGCGCGAGGAACGCCAGCGCCGCTTCGAGGCGCTGAGCGGTCCGCAGACCACGCCACCCCCGCGCCCGCCCGCACCCAACGACGTGCTGGGCTACAGCCCCCTCGTGGAGGACATCAAGGCCGGCAGGCTGGACCTGATCTGGACCCGGGCAGAGGCCTACGCCGATTCGCCCGACCGGGTGATCGGCAGGCAGGTGACCTATGGCGGCATCCCGCTGCTGGACGTCGACAGCGTGCGCTACAACGTGATCGAGCAGATCCGCCGTGGGCGCTCCGACGTGACCATCGTCTCGCCCTACCTGATCCCCGGCAAGGGCGGGCTGGAGGCGATGCGCGAGGTGCGCCGGCGCGGCATGAAGATCAGCGTGGTCACCAACTCGCTGGCCGCCACCGACGAGCCGGTGGTGCACACCGGCTACCGCCGTTACCGCGAAGACATGCTCAGGCTCGGCGCCGAGATCTACGAACTCAGCTCCCAGCGCACCCGGCGCAGCGTGCGCCTCGGCCTCTTCGGCACGCAGATCGGGCGCCTGCATGCCAAGTCGGCGGTGATCGACGGACGCACGCTGTTCGTCGGCTCGATGAACTTCGATCCGCGCTCCGACATGCACAACACCGAGATCGGGCTGATCATCTTCAGCCCCCAGATGGCGCAGCAGGTGCTCAAGCTGATCGAGGTGCTCAAGCAGCAGGGCGCCTACAAGGTGCGCTTCGCGCCGGGCACCGAGCGCATCGAATGGGTCAGCGAGGAGGCCGGCGTCGAGCAGGTGCTGACCAGCGAGCCCGACTCCACCCTCTGGGACCGCGTGATGCTGGAGATCCTGGCGCCGCTGGCGCCGGAGAGTTTGCTGTAGAGAAGGCCGAGGTGGCCACAACCTGTGACCAGTTCGGGAAGTTCCGCTTTCCAACCAGCCGGCTTCGGACTCAGCCCGGCCCGCCCGTGATGTTCACCGCCTCCACCTGCACCAGCAGCCGCACCTTGTCCTCGAACCCGAAGGGGATGCCCCAGGTGATGCCCCAGCTGCTGCGCTCCACCGTCGTCTCGAAGTCGCCGCCGCAGACCTGGCGCTTGATGAGCGGGCTCAGGTAGCAGCCGAAGCGGTTGGCCTTGAGCTTGACCGGCCGGGTCTGGCCCATCATCGTGAGCGAGCCGTCGACCTCGGTCACCTTGTCGCCGCTGAAGTCGATCTTCTCGGCCACGAAACGGGCCACCGGAAACTCGGCGACGTTGAAGAAATCCTTGCTCAGCACATGGCGGTTGAGCAGGTCGACGCCGGTGTTGATGGAGCCGATGTCCATCGTGATGTCGATCTTGCCGCCCTTGCCCGTGCCGTCGATCTTGATGGTGCCGTCCTTCGTGCTGAAGCGGCCGCGGTTGGTGGTGGTGCCGTAGTGGCCCATCTCGTACATCACGAAGGTGTGCGTGGGGTCGACCACATAGCTCGCGCCCTTGACCGGTCCGCCGGCGGGCTGCGCGGCCATTTCCGGCGCGGTCTGCGCGGCGGCCAGGGAGGCGGCAGCCAGCAGTGCGGCGGCAACAACGGACTTGATCATCTTCATGGCGGGCTTGGGCGTGGCGGTGGATGCGTGCATGGCAAAGTCAGAGTGGACGCAGGCCTGTCAGGACGAGCTTAAAGCGCACCTGCACTTCGTCGCCGATCATCGCGGTGTCAGCCCATTCGCCCTCGCCGACCTTGAAGGCGAGGCGCTGGATCGTAAAGCTTCCGGCGGCGGTGGAGCGATCCGCGGACTGGGTGATCGTTACCGGCACCACGAGTTCCTGCGTCTGGCCCTTGATGGTCAACCGGCCCGCGATCTCGAAGCGGCCGCCGCCCAGGCCCCTGATCGCGCTGGACTGGAAGGTGGCCTTGGGAAAGCGCGCCGTGTCGAACCAGGGCGCCTTGGGCAGTTCGGCATCGCTCTGCGGGACGCCCAGCGTGGCGCTCGCCATGTCGACCTGCAGCGCCACGGTGCCGCCCTCGGGCTTCTTCGGGTCGAAGGCAACCTGGGCATCGAACTTCCGGAACCGGCCCTCGACCGGCACGCCCATCTGCTTGCTGACGAAGCCGATCTGGCTGTAGCCCGGCGCGAGCTGGGCCATGGGCTCGGCGCCAGCCACGGCGGCGGCCGAAGCAACGAGGATCAGCGCGGCTGCACACAGGGCGCGCCACGCGGGGCGAAGAAGGCTCATCGGGCGTGTCCCTGGTGCGAGAACGGCCACATGCGATCCAGCAGGCCGTCGTGGTCGATGAAGTGATGCTTGAGCGCTGCCGCCGCATGCAGCAGCACCACGGCCCCCAGCGCGAAGGCGCTGCCCTGGTGCAGCGGCTTCAGCACCGCCTCGGCGAAGGCCTTGTCCACCGGCACGAAGTCCGGCAGCGGCACCAGGCCCAGCCAGACGACGGGAAAGCCGAGCGCCGAGCTGTAGGCCCATCCGGCCAGCGGCACGGCGAAGAGCAGCAGGTAGAGCAGCAGGTGCGTGCCGCGGTGCGCCACCAGCTGCCAGCCCGGCATGGCCGCCGCAATGCAGGCCGGCAGCGGCGGCGGCGGGTGCGACAAGCGCCAAAGCAGCCGCAGCGCCGTCAGCCCCAGGATGGCGATGCCGGCCCACTTGTGCCAGTTGAAGAGCTTGAGCCGCAGCGGCGAGAAGGGCAGGCCGCCCATGTAGAGGCCGACGCTGAAGGAGGTGACGATCATCAGCGCGAGCAGCCAGTGCAGCGTCATCGCGACCGCGCCGTAGCGGCGGGCGGGGACGCGGTGGGCGGTTGCAGCCTGGGGTTTCAACGGCTCGGCGGGCATGGGCGGAGCATAAGGCCACGGGCGCCCTGCACCGGCCCGCTACGGACCTCGCGACTCCCTGGGAACCGTGATCCGCAAAGCGCTCAGAAGGCCACGGAACCCGGCTCGGGACCGATCGGCACGCCACTCGGTCCAGCGTTGAAGTTGGTAAATTGCCATTCCGGGGTTTGGCCGACGCCCGGCTTGGACCAGTCGCACACGCCCGACGGGAACGCGGCCGCGAGGCGTGCGAGTTGGCCCCCGCTGAATACGATGCCTCCGTAGTCGGGGCTGGTCGGCACGAGCGGCTTCAGTTGGCACTGGTAGACGTCCTCAGCGGTTGGCCCGCCTGCGACCCGCCGCGGCGACAGGGTCGGCCTCAAGGGACAGGCCGGATCTGTCAACGCGAGTTCGGCGGCCAGGTCGGCCTCGGTGGCGCCGCTCGTCGTGAAGCACCCGTCCTTCACGTCCGAAGGCTTGTTGCTGATGACCTTTGCCTCCAAAGGCGCGTCGCTGGCGTCGTTTTCCATGGCCGAGAGCCAACGGTCCATCATCTTGAAGGACTGGGCCGTCAGCGCGGCGCCGGTGACAGTATTGCTTCCGCGCATCACATGGTTGGCATGATGGCCGTTGGCCGCATCCAGGCGCGCGCGGGCTTCGTAGCTGCGCCATGTCATGTGGATGTCCGCACCTCTCTCGGGCCGCAGGTCGATGATGGGTACCTTCGCGAGGTTCCTTGCGTTGCTGTGCAGCCCGCTGCGGTAGATCTGCGGCAAGAGGTCGGGCAATGCCCGGAAGCGCGGCGCCGGGATCGTCGGCGCTGCGGCATCGCCACCGGTCCAGGCCATGTCGCTCGTATAGGCCCCGACGCTCTCGTTGAGCTGGACGAATTGCTCGGCCGATATGGCACCGTCCTGCAGTGCCTTCAGCCCGTACTGCACGCCGGTGTTGTCGTACGGAAGCTTCGGCTTCACGCTACCGTCGATGTCCGTCACGGTGCCGAAGATCGCAATCATCATGTCGTGAATCGAGCACCGAACCCCGTTCGGCCGCGAGCCGGGCACATAGACCAGCGATGCAGGGAACCCCGCGCCGCAATTGGCCGCACGCGTCGGATCCTGCGGGTTGATGAACGAGTTGATCCAGGTCTGGCAGTAGGTCGTGGGGTGGCCGTTGATCGCGGCGCGCGCGCTGTCTGCCAGCGCGCTTCCGTTGGATGTCTGGTAGTAGCGCCCCAGCAGCCCGCAGTCGCGAGTCTCGATCCACGTGGACACCGCATCCGGATAGCTCACGCCCGTCTGCAGCCCTTGCAGCAATCCAGGCATGACCGACGCGATCACCGTCTGCATCATCGAGCCGCCGGAGCCGCCATCGGACATCGTGTAGCGGATTTCTCCGTAGGTGTCGATGATGTGCTCCTTGACCATCATCATGTTTTCGGCGGCGAGTAGTTCGTTGTTGTTGTCGTTGTGATTGGTCAGTTGGGCGTTCGCAACCATGAAGCCCGCCGCCAGTGCATTCGCATCGAACACGGACCCTCCGGCAGGGGACATGGCGGGCGCTTGCTGAAAGCGATTGCCGGACGCCGATGCGCCGAACTTCCAAAAAAGCTTTCCGTTCCAGGCCTTCTGCGGGGACCAGGGTGCCCACGGCTGCGCGGGGTCGAAATAGGCGAGGATGCTGTACATCCCGCGTCCCATCGTTCCGAGTTCGAGCCGCAGCAGGCGCTTGGCGACCTGGCCCCTGTCGTTGGTGAAGTCCGCGATGTCGGCGTCGGCCGGCCTGGCTCCTGCCTGGTACTCGACGAAGCACGGATCTGCACCGGTCGTCGTGTACGTGCACGCGGTCCCCTGCTTTGCCTTCGGCTGGTAGTAGTAGAAGAACTTGGTGGGCGCGTTGCACTTGTCGTCGGACGGATCGGCGCCGAGCCCGTTGACCCGGGTGGTCACGCTGTCGGAGAGATTCGTGCCTTCGACGGCCAGATTGATCGCCTTGCCGTCGGCTGTCGCGCAGATCCACGGCTCGACCTGGACCCCCGCGAATACCGGCCCCCCACGATCGTGGTTCGTGATGACGAGCTTCGCGCCTTTCCCGTTGCCGCCGGTTGCGGCGACCGTGTTGGTGCCCGGCTTGAGTCCGGAGACCACGCCGAGCATGCGCCCGTCGGCGCGCACGGCAAATTGCGAGGTAACGTCCGTCCCGCCATTGAGATCGACCTTGATGCCTGTCGCGCTGGCACCCTGAGGCAGGACGATCTCGATAAGTGCATCGCCGTCACTTATCAGATCGGCTCGATTCGACACCGTCTTGACGGCGGTCGGTGCGGCGGCGGCGGGGGCGGAAGGAGGCGGGAAAAACCCCCCACCGTGATTCGATCCGCCGCCACAGGCGGCAAGCAGCGCGGCGAAGGCGAGTGCCAACGATGCAGGCAGGTGCGACAGGAACGGTCTCATGCTATGTCTCCTCTTGACGTTGCGCAGCTCACCGGTGACGAACTGCTGCCGGCATTGGAGCCACGTGTACCGGCGCTGACTGTTGTCGCGCGAACATTCCAAGGGGAAGTCCCTAGCCCAGGCGCTTGGCGTTTACACCCACGCATGCCGTAGTGAGAATGACAAAGGTGCAAACGGATACCCCACCCCATGCGAATCGAAGGAAGCGCCGAACTCTCAAGTGCACTCCGGGAAGCCAGCTGGGCTCACGGACTCTCAGAGGCCGACCTCGTCGCCGTGGAGCAAAGCGTGCACGAGCGAAGGTTCGCCGCAGGATCGGTCGTGATCCGGAAGGGCGAGCCCTCGGATCACTGGATCGGCGTCGTGAGCGGCATGGTGAAGGTCGACACCATGGAGGAGGACGGGCGAAGCACCACCTTCATCGGGGTGTCGCGCGGCGGGTGGCTCGGGGAGGGTTCGGTCCTCAAGAGCGAGTTGCGCCCCTACGAAGTCGTGGCATTGCAGGAAAGCCGGATCGCCTTCATGCCTCGCAGGACTTTCATGTGGCTTTACGAAACCAGCCTTTCGTTCAACCACTTCCTCATCTCGCAACTGAATGCTCGGCTCGGCCAGTTCATTTCAGTTGTTGAGCGGGCTCGAATGGGCGATACCTCCGCACAGGTCGCCTTCGGGCTCGCCAGCTTGTTCGATCCGCTTCTCAATCCGTCGGCAGGCCGAAAGGTTCGCATTTCGCAGGAAGAGCTTGGCAAGCTGTGTGGGCTCTCGCGTCAGGTCGTCAGCAGTGGACTGCATCGGCTGCAGCAGGTCGGCTTGATCGCTGTCGAGTACGGGCAGATTCGTGTGATCGACATTTCCGGGCTGAACAAGGTTGCCGGAATTGCGGGTTGACGTGTTCAGGCACAGGCCCACCACGTCGCCCGGCTTCTCGATGAAGAAGGCAAGCGCTCCGGCTGCACACTATCCGAGGCTCCAGCGCGCGATCAGCAGCAGGCCCGGGCCCAGCACCAGCAGCAGCACGAAGGGCACGACCAACCAGGACGCGTCGTGCTGCTCGGGGTTGTCCAGTCTCTTCATGGCGATCTTCCTTGGATGGCGGACACTCAAAAGGTGGCAACCGCTTCATCCGGCACCGGTTCGGCATTGCGCAGCACCTCGCTCGCGGCCGGGACCGCGGAGTCCCACACACCCGTGGCCGCGGGCGCGGCGCCCGTCGATGCGTCGGGATGGCTCGCTCCCACCTCCCAATGACCAAGCAGGACCATTGCCGCGAGCAGGGCAATGGCCAGCGTCGCGGAAAACAGCAGTTGCGGCATGCGGCACCGCAGGCGGGCGGGCCGATTGACGAAGACGGTATGCGGATGCGGCTGCATGGCGATTCCTTCCTTGCTCGAGATGCGCGACGTGCGCATGCATCCAATCTAGAAGGGAAGCGCGCACTGGGAAATTCCGCATTCACGCCGGGCATCCCGCATTCGCGGGAGGACCGCGCCGTCGGTGCTCAGGCCGCCGCTGCCGCAGGTACCGTCATCGGCAGGCGCAACACGACGCAGCAGCCGCCGGCGACCACTGAGCGCAGCTCCAGGCTGCCGCCCAGCCGCTCGGCGCGCGAGCGCATGTTGTGCAGGCCACGGCCGCCCTGCCGTCCGGGCTCGGGGTCCAGGCCGCGGCCGTTGTCCTCGATCTCCATCTCCAGCATCTCGCCCGCGCGCCGCAGCCGCACCTGGACCCGCGTGGCGCCGGCGTGCTTGAGCACGTTGGTCAGCGCCTCCTGCGCTACGCGCAGCAATTGCAGCGCGGCATGCGGCGAGAGCGTCCTCCCGTCCTCGGGCATGTCGATGTCCCAGCCCGAGCGCACGCCGGCCGCGAGCAGCTGGCCCTCCCAGCGGAACATGAAGTTGCCCAGCGCCGCGCCCAGGTCGTGCTCGCCGGAAGCCAGCGCGTCCAGCGCCAGCCGCATGTCGGCGATGCAGGCGCGCAGCGCGCCGGCGATCTGCGCCTCGTCCATGTCGCCGCGTTCCACCCGCGACAGCGAGGTGAAGAGCTGCGAGCCCAGGCCATCGTGCAGGTCGCGCATGATCAGCTGGCGCTCCTCCGCAGCGGCATGCTCGCGCTCCAGCGCGGCCACGCGCGCATAGTTTTCGGCCAGCGCGCGCTCGCGGTCCGCCACCCGCGTCTCCAGCGTGCGGTTGAGCTCCTCCAGCGAATGCAGGGTGCGCAGGAAGCGCGCCGTCAGCAGCGCGCCCATGGCCAGCAGCAGGGTGTTGGACCCGTAGTGCAGCAGGTGGATGCGATGGCCGGTCCATTCCGGGAAGAAGCGCCCGAGCAGGCGCGGGTCCCAAGTCAGCAGGTAGTCGTGGATGCCCACCAGCACGGCGAAGGCCATGACGGCCGAGAGCGCGGCGGCCGTCAGCGTGCCGCGACGCCGCGCATAGACGAATGCGACCGCGATGATCAGCAGCCCCACGCCCACCATGCCGCCCAGCCACCAGCGCGCAATGGCCTGCTCGGCCCCGAAGCCGCCGAGCGCGAACCACAGCGGCCCGACCAGCCCGTAGGCGACCAGCGCCCGGTCCAGCCAGGGCCGGCGCATGCCCGCGTAGTGCAGCGTGAACACCGCCATCACGATCACGAAGCCGCCGGTGGCGCACTGGTAGAGCACGCGCCACCACTGCCAGAGGCCGACGGGCAGCGTGTCGATGAGGAAGGTCATGGTTCGCACGGCCCACAGCACCGCCGCCAGCCCGAACAGGCCGTAGAGCGACTCGTCCGGGCGGCGCCACCAGATGAAGGCGACGAAGCCGGCCACCAGCAGCGACACCAGCACCGTGAGCTCGGGCACCGTGCGCACCCAAAACAGGCGCCGGTTGTGCAGCGGCTGGATCTCGTCCTGCGGCCCGACGCTGACCTGCGGGAAGCGCAGCGGATAGTCCAGGGAGGGCATGGCGCGGATCGCCAGCTCGTTGTAGCCCGGGCGCAGCAGCGAGGCGGGCAGCAGCGCCGTCTGGGGCCGGTAGGTGCGCGCATGGACCGTCGCGCTGCGCTCCGCTACGCTGCCGATCAGGCTGCCGTTGAGCCAGATCTCGCCGCCGTCGTAGAAGTAGGGCACATACACGGCCCATTGCAACTGGCGCGCGGGGTCGTCCGGGTAGTCGAGGCCGATGCGGTACCAGGCGGGCGCGCGCGCCAGCGCCGGGCGCGAATAGCCGGCGTCGTCGGGCAAGGTCACCGGCTGCCAGCCGGCGCCGGGCGGCGGCGGCGTGCGCTCCACCGTCGGCGCCGAGAGCACGACGGCGTGGCGTGGCGACTGCAGCGCCGCCGCGGCGCCGTCCGCGAGGCAGGCCAGGACCAGGAGGAGCAGCACCAGCCCTGCCGCCCGCGCGCCGGGGCGGCGCGCTCCGGGCATCACAGAAGCCCCATCTGGCTCGCTTCGTAGACCGCCTCGCCACGCGAATGCACGGCGAGCTTGCGGTAGATCTTCTTCACATGCGCCACCACGGTGTGGGGCGAGATCTCGGTCAGCTCCCCGATGGTCTCGAAGCTCAGGCCCTTGGCGGCCAGCCGCAGGATCTCGGTCTCGCGCTCCGTCAGCGGCGAAGGCGGCGCCTCCCTGGGCGCGGGCTGCTTGGGCGGCGTCGGCGCCGCGCTGATGCGGAAGCGCGCCAGCACGCGCCGCGCGATGCTGGGGCTGATGGGCGAGCCGCCGGCCCGCAGCTCGTGGATGCTGGCGGCGATGCGCCCGGCGCCCGCATCCTTCAGCAGGTAGCCGGTGGCGCCGGCCTCGATCGAGGCCACCACGTGCTGGTCGTCGCCGAACATGGTGACCACCAGCACGTCGCACTGCGGATGGTGACGCGCCGCGTGGCGGATCACCTCCACGCCGTCGATGTCGGGCAGGCCCAGGTCGACCAGCATCACGTCGGGCGGCTGGGCGTCCAGCATCGCGATCGCCGCGCGCCCGGTTCCCACCACGCCCGCCAGGGCGAGGCCCGGGTCGGCGAGCACCGCCTCCGAGAAGCGGCGCATGAACTCGGGTGTGTCTTCGACGATCAGCACGCTGGTGGTCATGGCAGCCCCTGTTGCAATGCGGCAATGCACGCGGGGGATTTTCCCACCGGGCTTGCGCCCGGCCATAGCGCAAACGCGGTACGGGACGCATGGGATACTGGCCGGCCATCCCCCCGACATGAACGATCTTTCCCTTTTCCTGCCCTGCGCCGCCGGCGTGGAGGACTTCCTGGCCCAGGAGGTGCACGCGCTGACCGGCCGCGCCGGCGATGAGCTCCTGGTCCTGCGCGGCGGCGTGCGCGTGCGCGCCGACTGGCGCCAGGCCCTGAAGCTCAACCTGCACAGCCGGCTCGCGCAGCGCGTGCTGATCGAGCTGGCCCATGCGCCCTACCGCAGCGAGCACGATCTCTACGACATCGCCGGCGGCGTGGCCTGGGAGCTCTGGTTCACGCCGAAGAACACCTTCAAGATCGAGACCACGGCCCAGCACAGTCCGCTCAAGAGCCTCAACTTCGCGACCCTGCGCATCAAGGACGCGATCGCCGACCGCTTCCGCGCCAAGGCGAACGGCGTGCGCCCCAGCATCGAGACCCAGTGGCCCGACGCGCGCGTCTTCGCGCACCTCGACGCGGAGCACTGCACCCTCTACATCGACACTTCCGGCGAGCCGCTCTTCAAGCGCGGCTGGCGCCAGGACAAGGGCGACGCGCCGCTGAAGGAGACGCTGGCCGCGGCCATGCTGGCCGCCAGCGGCTGGTGGAACCCCGAGCGCGGCGAGGTCTCGCCGGTGCCGCTCTACGACCCCTGCTGCGGCAGCGGCACCATCGTCATCGAGGCCGCGCAGCTGGCGCTGGGCATCGCGCCCGGCACCCAGCGGCGCTTCGGCTTCGAGAAGCTGCTGCCCTTCCAGGCGCATGTGTGGCAGGCCCTCAAGGCCGAGGCGCAGGCCGCGGTGAGGCAGGCGCTGCCGGCCCCCATCTTCGGCTCCGACGTGTCGCACCGCATGGTCGACTTCGCCGAACGCAATGCCGAGCGCGCGGGCGTGGCCAGCGCCGTGCAGCTGCGCGGCGGCGATGCGCTGCAGCGCATGCCGCCCGCCGAGTCGGGCGTGATCGTGCTCAACCCGCCCTATGGCGAGCGCATCGAGGTCGGCGGCGTGGCGGGCGATGGCCGCGGCAATCGCGGCAGCCGCAGCAGCCGTGAAGAGGCCCAGACCGAGGACGGCGGCGAGTTCTTCGTGCAGCTCGCCAGCCACTGGAAGAAGCACTACGCCGGCTGGACCGCCTGGGTGCTCACGCCCGACCTGCAGCTGCCCAAGCGCATGCGGCTCAAGGAATCGCGCCGCGTGCCGATGTGGAACGGGCCGATCGAGTGCCGGCTGTTCCGCTTCGACATGGTCGCAGGCTCCGCGCGCGGCAGCAGGACGGTTGCATAAAGCACACAGGGCGCAAGGAATACGACCACCCTCGGTTGACCCTGCCATGTTGCCTTGCAACAATCTCGCATCTTTATTTCGGAGCCTCGTGCGTGGACAGTGCCAGTCGAATCAGCGATGTGACGCGAACCCCGTCGTTTGCGGCATCTTCGGCACCCCAGTAGCGCAGCTCCCATGCGCTGCACGCCGAATCCGCCGCAGCGCAAAGCCTGTTACCCGCAGGCGCTTCTTGTTTCCCCGGTCCGCTTCCCGTCGTTGATGCATGCAGCATCGGTGCGCAGCCGCGCATCGCACGGCTGCAGCTGCCTGGATCGTTCCCGCCGCGGCTCTTCACTGCGAAGGAGCCTTGTCATGTGCCTACGGACGAATGCCCATCCGCCCGCTCACACGCGTGATCGGGCGACTTCTTCGCCCAGCCCTGCCGAGAAGGAAAGCGCGCTGGACCAGGCCCAGTCGCTGGACCGGAGCGGCCTGTGGCCCTGCCGGCGCATCCGCAACTTCCTGCTGGCGCAGCAGCCCGCGCGCGGCGCGGCGCTGAAGTAGCCGAGGGCGCGGCGCACGGAGCAAACGCTCAGAGATCGATGCGGTAGCGCCACTCGGGCGTGCCGCCCAGCTCAGGCATCTTGATGAACTTCTCGACGAGAACCCCGCCGTTGGCGCAGATCACCCGCTGCGATGCCAGGTTGTCGGGACTGGTGGTGATCTCGACATAGGCCAGGCCTTCGGCGCGGGCCTCGCGCAGCATCAGCCCGAGCGCCCGCGTGGCATGGCCCCGGCCGCTCTTCCATGGCACCACGGCATAGCCGATGTGGCCCAGGCAATAGGCAGGCAGGGCGTTGCTGCCGCGCTGCCAGCGCAAGGAAATGCTGCCGCAGAACTCGCCGTCCCAGATCCAGCGGCGATAGCCGGGCAGCCGGGGCACGACGGTGCCGTCCGGCAAGGCGACAGGCAGCCCCTTGGCGTCGCGGTCGACCATCCCTTCGAGAAAGCGCGCGGGATCCGCCCGGATCCGCGCCAGCTCCTCGAACCCGGCCGCGGGCCACAGGTTGTTGGGCGACCAGCCGCGCTCGAGCGCCGCAACATAGCTGGAAAGATATTTGCGCGCGGGCCAGACCAGTTCGCTCGCCGCGCAGTCATCCGGATGAGACATGTTGTGAATACTTCGCCTGCGCCGACCTCGACGCCATCGTTGCGCAGCATGCCACGGCCTTCAGCTCTGGATGTAGTTGCGCAGCTGCTCGATGGTCTCTTCGTGGTCCGCGATGATGTCGTCCATCAGGTCGCGGATGGAGATCATGCCGACCACCCGGTCGCCGTCCACCACCGGCAGGTGGCGGATCCGCTTCTGGCTCATCAGTGTCATGCACTCGCGCGTGCGGCTGGACGGCGTCACGGTCAGCACGTCGGCCGTCATCAGCTCGGCCACCAGCACTTCCTTCGAGTTGCGCCCCTGCAGCGCGACCTTGCGCGTGTAGTCGCGCTCGGAGATCACGCCGACCAGCTTGTCGTGCGTCATCACCATCAGCGCGCCGACCTCGTGGCGGGCCAACGCCTCCAGGGCGTCGAACATGGTGGCGCCAGGCTCGATGCGCCAGACGGCCGAGTTGCGGCGCTTGAGCAGTTCGGAGACGGGTTTCATGGATCGCAGCTCCCGAAGAGGGTGGGTCGCCGCAGCCCACGCAAGGGCTGCGCCAGCGCCCATCGTAGACGCTGCACGCGACATCCTCGAGGCAATGCACGTCCCGCAAGCGGGGGCATGAACACGAATGCCACGGCCCGACGGCCTAGCCGGTTCGAGGGATGGACACCCGCCGGGGCACGCAGCACCATGCGTCGCGCGGCGGGCACCACCGCCGTCGAGGAGCCGTCATGCACATCCTGATGAGCAAGGGAAGCACCGGAGAAGACGTCGAGCGGCTGCGCCGGGCGCTCGCCAAGGCGCTCGGCGAGGACGCGAAGCTGTTCCCCTCGCTACAAGCCTCGGGCACGCCGATCGACGAGGACTTCGACGCCGCGATTCGCCGCTGGCAGGCCGGTGTCGGCCTGATCGGCGACGGCGTGGTCGGTCCGCGCTGCCAGCTGCTGCTGGACCTGCTCGCGATCGACGCCGACAAGTTCGAGCTCACGCTCAACGTCGGCCACGTGAGCCGGCTGTTCCCCGCCACCAAGCCGGCCAACATCGCACGCTACCTGCCCTACATCGAGGCCGCGCTCGGCGTCGCGCAGCTGACGGACCGCGCGATGATCCTGGGCGCCCTGGGCACCATCCGAGCCGAGACCGAGGGCTTCGTGCCGATCGCGGAGGCGCCTTCCAAGTTCAACACGCCGCCGGGCGGCGCACCCTTCAGCCTGTACGACACCCGCGCCGCGCTCGGCAACAGCCGGTCGGGCGACGGCGAGCGCTACCGCGGCCGCGGCTTCGTGCAGCTGACGGGCAAGGACAACTACACCCGCTACGGCCAACGTATCGGCGTGCCGCTCGACGCCGCGCCCGAGCGGGCCAACGCGCCGGAGGTCGCGGCGGTGCTGCTCGCGCTCTATCTCGCGGACAAGGCGGCCAAGTTCCGCCCGGCCATCCGCGCAGGCGACTTCGCGCAGGCACGCCGGCTGGTCAACGGCGGCGTGCATGGCCTCGATCGCTTCAAGGACGTGTTCGAGCGCGCCGCCGCGGTATGGCCTGCGCTGCGCGTGGGCGCGGGTGCCGCCCGTCGCGGCGCCTCCGCCTCCGCCGCCGCCGCCGCCGAGGAGGCGGCTTCGCGCCGCTCCACGGTCTCCCGCACGCGCAAGGACGCGGCCGACCTGCGCGATCGCCTGTTCCTGCCGAGCGCGCTCACCCTGCCCGACGAATTCCCGCCGGCCGAGGAAGTGCGCCAGTACCTGCCGGCCTACACCCGGGCCGGCCTGATCCTCGACCAGGGCCGCGAAGGCGCCTGCACCGGCTTCGGCCTCAGCTGCGTCATCAACTACCTGCGCTGGGTCAAGTCCGGCCTGCCGGCGAAGATGGAATCGGTGAGCCCGCGCATGCTCTACACGCTGGCGCGCCGGCACGACGAGTACGAAGGCGAGAACTACGAGGGCTCGAGCTGCCGCGGGGCGCTCAAGGGCTGGTTCAACCACGGCGTCTGCCTGGAGCCGGACTGGCCCTACCTGCCCGAGAAGGCCAACCCCGCCAACTACGGCTTCGCGACGCGGGCGGCGCAGAACACGCTGGGCGTCTACTACCGCATCGACACCCGCTCGATCACGGACGTGCAGGCCGCGATCGCGCAGCACCGCGCGGTCTTCGTCTCGGCCTTCACCCACCCGGGCTGGGACGCGGTCCCGATCAGGCCCGCGCCGAAGCGCCATGCCGAGCTGCCGCTCATCGCCTTCGACGGCCGCCGCTCCGAGACGGGGGGACACGCCTTCGCGCTGATCGGCTTCAACGCGCAGGGCTTCATCGTGCAGAACTCCTGGGGCAAAACCTGGGGCGCCGGCGGCTTCGCGGTACTGGGCTACCTCGACTGGCTGGCCCATGCGATGGACGCCTGGGTGGTCTCGCTGGGCGTGCCCGGGGTGATCGCCGGCCAGCTGGCCGTGGGCGGCAGCGGTGCCGCCGGCCTGACGAGCGCCGACCGCAGCAAGTGGTGGGACACCGGCCTGGCCTACCAGCACAGCGTGGTGCTGGGCAACGACGGCCGCGTGAGCCGCTACCTGACCGAGGACGAGCAGCCGCGCAAACTGCAGCAGCAGGCGTGCGTGCTGCCGGACGACTGGTTCCGCAAGCAGGCGGCGGCGCGCAAGCGCCTGGTGCTGTACGTGCACGGCGGCCTCAACAACGAGGAGGAGGCGATCAAGCGCGCCAGCGCCATGGGCCGCTACTTCACCGGCAACGGCTGCTATCCACTCTTCCTGGTCTGGAAGACCGGCTTCCTCGAATCGGTGACGAACCTCATTGCCGACGCCTTCCGGCGCGAGCCGGCCCGCGCCGGCTTCGGCGAATGGTTCAGCGAGCAGACCGACCTGCTGATCGAGAAGACCGTCGGCCGCCCTGCGGCGCGGCCGCTGTGGAGCGAGATGAAGGAGAACGCCGGCCTGGCCTTCGCCGAGCGGCGCGGCGGCGACGTGCTGCTGGACGCAATGCAGGCACTCTGCGGCAACTGGGGCCCGCAGTTCGAGCTGCACCTGGTCGGCCATTCGGCGGGATCGATCGCCATCGGCCACCTGCTCTCGGCGCTGGCTGCGCGCAAGCGCGCTGGCCGCGATGGCGGGCTGAGCGACCGCGTGGCCTCGGTCAACCTCCATGCGCCGGCCTGCTCGGTCGCCTTTGCGAACCGCCACTACGCCGGCGACCCGGCCGTGCTGGAGCGCCTGCACCTGGAAGTGCTCACGGACGAGGCCGAGCGCCGGGACACCGTGGGCCCGATCTACCGCAAGTCGCTGCTGTACCTGGTCTCCAATGCGCTGGAGGCCGACCTGCACACGCCGATCCTCGGCCTGGACCGCGTCAACGACGAAGGCGATTCGGGCTGGGACGGCTCCTCCGACACCGGCGAGGCGCTGGCGGTGTGGCGCCAGGCTGCCAAGGCTTCGAAGCTCGAGGCCCGCACCCGGCGCATCGAGGGGCCGCGCATCGAGGTGGCGCTCGGGGCCGATGGCCAGCCGCTGCTGCAGGCGGCGACGCATGGTGGGTTCGACAATGACATCGGGCTGATGACGCGGACGCTGGAGCGGATCACTGGCGGGCAGCTGGCGCTGCCGGTGGAGGATCTGCGGGGCTTCTGAAGGGGTATTAGCATTGCCCTCCATGCGCATCGTCATCGACACCAACATCGCCCTCGACCTGCTGGTCTTCGACGATCCGGGTTGCGCGGCGCTGCTCGCCGCGCTCGAGGCCGGGGAGCCGCAATGGATTGCCACGGCCGCTATGCGCGAAGAGCTGGCGCGCGTGCTCGGCTACCGGCTGGTGGCGGCGCGGCTTGCGCGCAACGGCCGCGATGCCGAGGGCGTGCTCGCGGCCTTCGACCGGAGGGCGCAACGCATCGACGAGCCGCCGGCGCGGGCGCCATGCCTCTGCAGCGACCCCGACGACCAGATCTTCATCGACCTGGCGGTCGCGCAACGCGCGCGGCTGCTCAGCAAGGACCGGGCGCTGCTCGAGATGCGCAAGCAACTCGCGGCGCTCGATGTCGAGGTCTCGGCCCGATGACCTTCCTGCAGGGTCCGGATGGAGGCACTTCGTCCTTGTGCCAACACGTTCGAACGCAGCTCAGCGGCGAGACCGGCGCAGCCGAAGTCCGGTGCTAGCGACGCGTCGGCGCCGGCGGCGGTGGCTCGCTGCAATGCCAGCGCCACAGCAGCCGCGCCACCGCCCGCGAGCGCTGCGTGTCCCGCCCCCAGCGCCGCCCCGCCGGCAGATGCCGCAGCCAGCGCATGCGCCGCGCCGCGAGGGCCAGGCGCTCGCGCACCTCGTCGCTGGCATCGGCCAACGCCGCATGCCAGTGCGTGCCGGCCGCGCCCGCCGAGGCGGCGCGCACCAGCATCGCGGTGGAGTGGAGGTAGCTGAGCCAGTCGCGCAGCTGGCATTCGGCCAGGGGCAGAGTCTCGCCGGGGTCGTCCTCGAAGTCGATGTAGCCGATCGTGCCGTCGGGGCACAGCACCAGGTTGCGATCGAAGGCCTGGCTCAAATAGGTGCCGTGCGCGTGGACGGTGGCGATGGCGTCCAGGCCCTCGCGCCACACCGCGAGCAGGGCGCTCGGACCGATGGCGGCGGCGTGGTCAAGCCGCTCCTGCAGCACCACCGGTGGCCGGCCGCTTTCACCGAGGTCGGAGATCAGCAGGCCGTCGGGCTGCTGGGCCAGCACCGCCGGCACGCGCAGGCCGGCGGCGCCCAGGGCGCGCAGGCGGCGCGCCTCGGTGGCGATGGCGGCCTCGCCGCCCGGGTTGGGCACCGGCGTCAGCACATCGAGCCGCAGCAGACCGGCCACCATCGCCATCAGGTGGTAGCCCAGCTTGCCGTGCGGCGGGCCGGCCTTCTTGAGCCAGACGCGCTCGCTGCCGAGCCGGTGGCTGGCCACCGCCTTGTGCTGATGCGGCAGCGTGGCACGCAGGAATTCCGCATAGTCGCCTGGCTCCAGCGGGGAGTGGTTCGTTTCCAGGGGCGCCGGCGCCGATGCCAGGCTCTTGCGCGTCTGCACGCGCGTGCCGCGTTTCACGGAGTTCATGGGGCCAGGGCTGCCTGTGCGGGTCCGAGGGCCGAGGACGGGGCTGCTGAAATAACGGGTCTCCGGGAGCTTGCTGCATCATAGAGGGCTGCCGACCGCCCCTGCCATGACCACGTCCCCCTCGCCCTCCCCCGACCAGCCTCCCCTCGGCCCTGAAGACTTCGATGCTCTCGACCAGGCGCTCGACGCCATGCGCGAGCACGACGAGGAGATCCCGCAGTGGGAGTTCTGCGAGGGCTTCATGGCTGCGCTGGTCTGCATGCGCCGGCCCGTGGAGCCCGCGGAGTACTGGCCGGTGCTGCTGGGCGAGGCCTTCGTGCCGGCCCAGCACATGGAGTTCGCCTGGCGCTGGAAGCGGCGCTGGCGCGAAACCGAGGAGGGGCTGGACGCCGAGGTGCAGTCGCTCGACGACGAGCGAGCCTGGCAGCCCGAGGTGCTGGACACGCGCGGCGCCGTTGCGGCGCTGCCGCAGGAAGAGCGTGGCGAAATCGCCGACGAGGACGTCCCCTCCTTCGCGCAGGTCTGGGCCCTGGGCTTCATGTACGCGGTCGAGAGTTGGCCCGAGGAATGGACCCCGCCGCGCGACAAGGAGGCGGCTGCCATCCTCGACGAGGCGCTGGACGCCATCGTCGCCCTGACGGAGGACGACCGCGGCAAGCCCACGCTCTCGATGTACAGCGAGGACGGCCCGCCCAGCGTGAGCCAGCAGCGGGTGGACGACTTCGGCGATGCCATCTGGGCGGTGTACGACCTGCGCCGGCTCTGGCGCAGCCAGGGGCCGCGGGTGGAGACCCTCCGTAAGGAGGCGACCCCGGGCCGCAACGACCCCTGCCCCTGCGGCAGCGGAAAGAAATACAAGAAGTGCCACGGGGCCGGATGACGTGAGCCCGACGCTCCCGGCGCGCAGCGCCTGGGCCATGGTGCTGACGCTGTGCACCGCCTTCGCGCTGAGCCAGGCCTACCGCACGGTGGGCGCCATCATGGCCGGGCCGCTGCAGGCGGAGTTCGGGCTGTCGGCGCAGGCCCTGGGCCTGTTTTCCGGGGCCTTCCACTTCGCCTTCGGCGCCATGCAGCTCTTCATGGGCATCGGCATCGACCTGCACGGCGTGCGGCGCACGGTGCTCACCGCCTTCCCGCTCGCGATCGCAGGGGGGCTGCTGTCCGCGCTGGCGACCAGCTTCCCGCTGCTGATCACGGGGCAGGTCCTGATCGGCGTCGGCTGCGCGCCGGCCTTCCTGGTGTGCACCGTGTTCATCGCACGGCATTTCCCGGCGGCGCGCTTCGCCTCGGTGTCGGGGCTGGTGCTGGGCATCGGCGGGCTGGGCATGCTGGTGACCGGCACGCCGCTCGCTTGGCTGATCGAGGCCCACTCCTGGCGCATGGGCTTCGCGGTGCTGGCAGCGGCTTCGGCGCTGGCCTGGCTCAGCATCCTGCTGTGGGTGCGCGAACCGGCGCGCGAGGAGGCGCGCCCGAAGGAATCGTTGCTCGCCGCGCTGCGCAAGTTCGGCGCACTGTTCGCGATGCCGCACACGCTGGGTATCCTGCTGCTCGGCGCCGTGTCTTATGCGGCCTTCATCTCGCTGCGCGGGCTATGGCTGGGACCGCTGCTGGTGGAGCGCCACGGCTACTCGCTGGTGCAGAGCGGCAACGTCGCACTGGTCGTGTCGGTCGTCTCGCTGTTCGGCCCCCCGCTGTTCGGCCGGCTGGACCGCGACGGGCCGGCGCGCCGCCGGCGCATCGTGGCCTGCTGCGCGGTCTATGCGGCGCTGTTCGCCGCCATCGGCATCTTCCACGCGGCCTGGATCGATATCGGATGCGCCATCCTGGTCGCACTGTTGTCGGGCTTCATCGTCTGGGAGTACGCCGACGTGCGGGTGGCTTACCCGGCTGTGCTCACCGGCCGCGCGATGGCGGTGTTCACCATGGCCATGTTCCTCGGCGTGGCGCTGATGCAGTGGCTCACCGGCGTGGCGGCTTCGGTGGCGCAGTCGCAGGGCATCGAGCCTTACATGGCCGTGCTGGCGACCATCGCCACGCTGCTGGTGGCCGGCTGCGCGGCCTTCGCCTGGCTGCCTGCGCCGCCGGGCGCCGTGGCGCGCAAGCCCTAGATCTTGAATGCGCGCTGCGTTTCCGGACGCACCAGGTCCACGTACTCGCGGTGCTTTCGGATATAGCCGGCGATGAACAGGCAGGCAGGGATGACCGGCATGCCCTGCGCCCGCGCCTCGTCGAGCACATGCCGTGCGATGGCCGAGCCCACGCCCTGGCCCTCGAAGGCGGGCAGCACTTCGGTGTGGGTGAACATCACCGCGTTCGCGAGCAGGTTGTATTCGCAGTAGCCCGCGAGCTGGCCGTCGATGGCAGCCTCGTAGCGGTGCTTCTCGGGATGGTTCGTGATGGTGATCGTCATGATGTGCGCGCCATGTAGGCGGCCAGGTTCTTGGCGGCGCCGGCGCGCACCTTGTTCTTGAGCATCGGCGTCCAGCCCAGCAGCAGGCCTGGCGGGCCGAGCGCCTGGCGCGACCAGGCCCAGAAGTCGAAGCGGTCGCGCTGGGTGGCGATCAGCCCCTCGGGCGTGAAGCCGAACTCGGAGTCGATCGAGTTGTCGACGATGCGGCCGGTGGTGCTGAAGCGGTAGTGCGCATCCCAGTGGGCACGGCCGGTGGCACCATCGGCCTGGACGTCGCGCCAGCTGAGTTTCCACACATCTGCGCCCTTGGCGCGCGTGGCCTCGCAGAGCATCTTCCACATCGCGCCGACCTCGCGGCCATTTTTCAGGGAGAAGGCTTCGTCGTCGAAGCGCGCGTCCGGCGCGTAGCAGGACGCCATGGTGTCGGCGTCGAGCCGGGCGAAGGCCTCGTAGAGACGCTGGATGGTGGCTTCGTTGGGCATACGCAGGCGATCGTAGCCGAGCGAGGAGTCGCGCAGACGCCTACCCATTGCGCAACAGCGTCAGGAGCGTCTGCAGGGCGTAATGCACCGTGGCCGCCCGCACCGTGGCCCGGTCGCCGTCGAAACGCCGGCGCTCGGTGTGCACGCGGCCTGTCACCGACCAGCCGAACCACACGGTGCCCACTGGCTTCTCGGCGCTGCCGCCGGTCGGGCCGGCCACGCCGGTCACGGCCACCGCGACCTGCGCGGCCGACCGCGCCACCGCGCCCGCGGCCATGGCGCGCGCCACCGGCTCGCTGACGGCGCCCTCGGCCGTGATGAGCGCCGCATCGACGCCGAGCATCTCGCTCTTGGCCGCGTTGGAATAAGTGACGAAGCCACGCTCGAACCAGTTGCTGGAGCCGGAAAGATCGGTGCAGGCGCCGGCGATCAGCCCGCCGGTGCAGCTCTCGGCCGTGGCGAGCATCCAGCCCTTATGCTGCAGCAGATCGGCCAGTTGCCGCACCAGCGCAGGCGTGTCGAATTCGGGTGCGGAGGAAGCGTCGTTCATGGGCTCACCAACCGCGGACGAAGGCGATCACCAGCAGCGTGCAGAAGGCCGCCACCAGATCATCGAACAGGATGCCGAAGCCCGCCGCGCTCCACGAGATGGTGGCAGGCGTCGCCCGGCGCTGCTTGAAGAGCTGGTCTGCCCAGGCCACCGGCCCTGGCTTGGCGGCATCGAAGAGGCGGAACAGCGCGAAGGCCACCAGCTGGGCCAGCAGGCCGGCCGGCATCACGAGCCACAGCACCAGCCAGAAGCCGGCGACCTCGTCCCAGACGATGGCGCCGGGGTCGGCGATGGCCATGTGGCGCGCCGTCACGGTACAGGCCCACCAACCGAGGGGCAGCGAGGCGAGGATGATCCATCCGAGTGCGCCCGCCGGAAGCCAGCGCTGCATGAGCACGAAGACGGCCCAGGCCCACAGCGTGCCCACGGTGCCGGGCGCGCGCGGCGCGAGACCGGCGCCGAAGCCCAGCGCGATCAGGTGCGCCGGGTGGGCGAGCAGGAAGCGCAGCGTGGGGCGCCGCAGGGGCAGGAGCGGGAGGGCGCCGGAGGCAGGTGCGGATTGCATGGAACGACAGTGTCGCCCAAGACGCGCTCAGACCAGCACGCGCCTCGGCGCCCGAACGCGCTGCCACACCTGCGCCTGCGTGCCGGTCACGCCCATGGCATTGACAACAGGTCGATTTTTCAAGAATGAGAAACACCTTAGGACTTCTCACACGGCGAGGCCGCGCACCGCCCAGGCGCGCGCGTCCAGGGCGATGCCGCCATCATCCCGCACCGGCAAGGCTCGGCGAATGCGCTCGCGCAAGCGGTCCCGGTGCTCCTCGCTCAGCGACATCGCATAGCCGGGCGCTGACCCCTGGCCCCCGAGGAACGGCGTCCAGTAGTCGTCGAAGTCCTTGAAGGGTGTCTCGATCTCGATGGCCTGCACCTCGATGCGGTCCAGCCCCGCGCCGGCGAACAAGGCTTCCAGCGGCGCCGGCGCGCACAGCGACGGGAAGCGGCGCCCTTCGTCCAACGGCGCGGCCGCCGCATCCAGCTCGACCGCCTCTTTCCAGAAGTAGCGCATCAGGCCCATCCCGCCGGCGTAGTCCCATACATAGGCGGCCACCGTCCCGCCGGGCTTGACCGCGCGGGCCATGCCGGCCACCGCGCGACCAGGATCGGGCAGGAAGTTCAGCATCAGCGCCGAGACCGCGGCATCGAAGGATCCGGGCTCGACCGCCAGCGCCTGTGCATCGCCGACCTCGAACGAGGCCCGCGCACCCGCGGTATGCGCCCGGGCATGGGCGACAAAACCGGCCGAGGCATCGATGCCCAGCACGGACGCGGGCCGCGCCTGGCCGAGCAGGGTTTGCGTCAGCGCGCCCGTGCCGCAGCCGACATCGAGCCACTTGAGCTCGGGGTCGAGCCCGAGCCAGTGCACGAAGCGGGCCGCAACCTTGCGGCTCCAGCGGCCCATGTAGGGCTCGTAGAGATTGCCTGCAGCCCAGACGTCGGTCTCGATCATTCGCGTCTCCTGGATCGGCGTTGCGACGATGGTCGGACAGGGCCGCGCTTCGCGCAAGCAGCGCCCCTCCTCATGAGGAGGGATGTGCCGGCGCCTCGGCCGCCACGACGACGAACTCCCCCGGGATGCGATAGCCGCTGCCCTCCCGCCACGGCTCGATGGCCGCCAGATACCGCTCCTGCACCCGCAGGCGCGTCTCGCTGCCGAAGCGCGACCAGGCCAGCGCGACCGGACCGCCCACGAAGGCCGCGCCGCAAGCCTCCTTGCCATCGGCGTACTGCAAGGTGCTCGCCAAGCGCTGCTGCACGATGCGCTCGAAGCCGGCTTCGGCGCACAGGCGGGCCAGCGCGTCCTGCTGCCCGAGGCGGAAGAACAACGGGCAGACCTCGCTGCGCACCTCGTCGTCGACGATGGGAAACACGGCCGACCAGCCACAGCGCGCCCGTTCACCCCATACGGCCAGCGCCGCGCGGCCGCCGGGGCGCAGCACGCGCCGCATCTCGCGCAGGGCCTGCGCGGGCTCGGGCACGTACATGAGGCCGAGCGCGCACAGCGCGAGGTCGAAACCGCCATCGGGCAGCGCCAGTTGCTCCGCATCCATGCGCGCGAAGGCGAGCTGGCCCAGGCCTCGCTGCGCGGCACGCTCCCGGGCCGCATCGACCATGTGATCCGACAGGTCGGTGCCGAGAACCCGGCCCCGCGGACCGACGGCCTCCGCCGCAGCCAGCGCGACCAGGCCGGTGCCGCAGGCCACGTCGAGCACCTGCTCCCCCGGCCGCGGCGCGGCGAGCGCCATCAGGGCCTGGTGCGCCGGCGCCAGCTGCGCCTGCCAGAGCGATTCGTACTCCGCGGCTGCCAGGTCCCAACCGTAGCGCTGGATCCGTCGCTGCAGCCGCGGTTCCATGGCTCGAACCCTCAACGGCGCGTGATGACGATCTCGAGGTACTCGCCGGGCACCACCAGCGAGTCCGGCCCGGCGCGGTTCAGGCGATTCAGCAGCTCGCCCAGGTCCTGCTCCAGTGCCGCCGCCTTGTCGGGCGGCAGGGCGGCGAACGCCTTGAGCACCGGTCCGTACCAGGTGCGGAACACCTCGATGAAATGCGCGGCCGAGCGGTAGCGGAAGTTGAACAGGCGCGGCGTCGCCTGGATCGAGGCCGCCTGCTCGCCGAACAGCGAACGCAGGTGCGCTTCCGTGCCCCACAGGGCGGGCGGCTGCACACCCGCCGGCGGCGGCAGGTGGCGGCCCAGTGTCTTGAACAACTGGCCGATGAAGCCCTCGGGCGTCCAGTTGGCCATCCCGATGCGCCCGCCCGGGCGGCACACGCGCAGCATCTCGGCAGCGGACTTGGCATGGTCGGGGGCGAACATCACGCCGAAGGTGGAGAGCACGGCGTCGAAGCTCGCGTCTTCAAAAGGCAGGGCCTCCACGTCGGCGACCTGGAACTTCACCTCCAGGCGCTCGGCCTTGGCGCGCTCCGCGCCGCGGTCGAGCAGCGAAGCTACGTAGTCGGTGGAGGTGACCCTGCAACCGCGGCGCGCCGCCGCGAGCGTGGCGTTGCCGTTGCCGGCCGCGACGTCGAGCACCGCTTCGTCGCAGCGCAGGTCGCAGGCCTCGGCCAGCTGCTCGCCGACGATCTGCAGGGTGGTGCCGATGATGGCGTAGTCGCCGCTGGACCAGGCGGCGTGCTGGCGGGTCTTGACGGCATTGAGGTCGACGGGTGCGTTCATGCGATGGGCTCCTTGGGCTGGGCCGGAGATCCGGCGCGGGTCTATGGTCTGGGGAAGGACGGCGGCCGCCATGCGGTGCCGGCCTGCCGCTACTGGACCACCGCAGCGGCCGCGGCGTCCTGCCCGCGCGTCGCCCGTGTTTGCCCGATCGTCCTCCGCCGGCTGCGGCCGGCCGCCAAGCTGGCGCAGCGTCCGGGATTGCTGACCGGGCGTCCGCGCGACGGCATCGGCTGTTCGGCCTAGTTGGCCTGCGGAGGCGACGCACCCACAATTTCGCATCGTCCTCGGCCGACCGGAGAGCATCGACATGAGCATGCATGACATCGCTGCGGCCTTGCAGCGCGTGGAGGCGGCGCTGGAGCGCCGCCCGGACATGGGCCTTCACGACGACGCGCCGGCCACCGCTCGCTGGCAAGGCGGCACGCGCGTCGAATCCAGCCATGCCAACGGCACGGCCATGGTGACCGACATGCCGTGCGAGCTCGGCGGCAGCGGCGACCGCGTCACGCCCGGCTGGCTGTTCCGCGCCGGCATCGCGTCGTGCGCAGCCACTTCCATTGCCATGTCCGCCGCGGCTGAAGGCATCGCGCTGGGCGCGCTCGAGGTGCGGGTGGGCAGCCGCTCCGACACCCGCGGGCTGTTGGGCCTCGCAGACAGCGACGGCCAGGAGGTCGACGCCGGGCCGCGCGACATGCAGCTGCAGGTGCGCATCGCAGCCGAGGGGGTTTCGCCCGAGCGCCTGCGCACGCTGGTCGAGGCCGGCGTGCGGCGTTCGCCCATTCCCAGCGCGACGCGCAACGCGACGCCGCTGGCGCTGCAGATCGAGGTGGAATGACCATGGACGCGCTGTCGGAAGTCCTCCGTGTCGTGCGCCTGGTGGGCGCGATCTTCATCCACGGCCGCTTCACCGCGCCCTGGTGCTACCAGTCGCCGAGCGCGGACGCGGCCGCGCCCTTCCTGGAGCCGGGTGCGGAGCGGGTGGTCATCTTCCACCTGATCACCGAAGGCGAATGCTTCGTCGAGCTGGCCGGAGAGCCGCCGGTGCGCCTGGTCGCGGGCGACGCGGTCGTGTTCCCGCAGGGGGACGCGCACCGCATGACTTCCGAACCCGGCGTGCCTCCGGCGACCGGCGCGCGCCTCGACGAAGTGCTGTCGCGCCGCCCGCGCATGCTGGCCTACGGCGGCGGCGGCGCGACCACCCGCCTGATCTGCGGCTACCTTGCGTGCGATGCGCGGCTGGCGCGCATGCTGCTCGCGGGCCTGCCCCGGCTCCTGCGCGTGAACGTGCGCGGCTCGAACGCCGGCATCTGGCTCGAAAGCTCGGTGCGCTATGCGCTGGCCGAGGCGCGCTCGCCGCGCCCCGGCGGCGCCGGCGTGCTGGCGAAGCTGGCCGAGCTGCTGTTCATCGAGGTGCTGCGGCTGTACATGAACGGGCAGGGCGAGGGCCGCACCGGCTGGCTGGCGGGCATGGGCGATCGCATCGTGGGCAGCGCGCTCACCGCGCTGCACGCCCGCCCGGCCCAGGCCTGGACCCTGGAGGAGCTGGCGCGCACGGCCGGCACCTCGCGCTCGGTGCTGGCCGAGCGCTTCCAGCAGCTGGTGGGCACCGCGCCCATGCAGTACCTGACCCAGTGGCGCATGCTGCTAGCCGCCAACCTGCTGTGCCGCAGCAACGCGCCGCTGGCCCGGATCGCGGAGGACGTGGGCTACCAGACCGACACGGCATTCAGCCGCGCCTTCCGCCGTGAGTACGGCTGCCCGCCGGCGGCCTGGCGGCGCAACCGGGCGGCCGGTGCGGCCGTTGCGGCCGTTCACTGAGGCGGCAGCACTCCCCGCAGCTGAGCCACCAGCGCCACCGGATCGGCCGGGATGCGATCGCCGCGCCAGGCCACGTGCTGGTCGGCCCGGCACAGCACCAATCGGTGGCGGTAGGCCCGCGGAATTTCCTTCGCCTCGACGTCGAGCACCGAGAGCGGCACTCGCGCTGCACGCGCCGCTTCCTCCAGCGCCTGGATGTCCACGCGGCGGTCGAAGCGCAGCAACGTGTAGCCGGAGCCGAAGGCGTCGTACAGCGAACGCCCGTCGGCCAGCCACAGGTGCGGCGCGCGGCAACCGGGCACCGTCGAAGGCGCGAAGTCGCCCATGCTGTACGGGGGTGGCGCCTCGCCGTCCGCCACGATGATGGGCGAACCGGTGTAGAAGTAGCCGAAGTTGAGGCCGGCGCAGCAGAACTGCTGCACGTTCAGCTCGTACGCCTCGCGCCCGATCTCGGCACGCAACGCATCGCCTTCGTGGCCCGGTGCCTCGATGCCGGGAGGGACGGCGCGCCGCGCGCGAATCATCTTCTGCGCGTGGTCCATCGCGAACTGCGAGACCTGCTCCGTGATCGGCTGGCGCTCGGCCTGGTAGGCGTCGAGGATGCGCTCATCGGCCCAGCCTTGCACGCAGGCCGCGAGCAGCCACGAGAGATTGATCGCATCGGCGATGCCTGCGTTCATGCCGTAGCCCGCATACGGCACCCACAGGTGTGCCGCGTCGCCGGCGATGAACACGCGGCGATCGCGGAAGCGGTCGGCCACCAGGCGGCGGCCGACCCAGTCCTCCTTGCTGATCACCTCGTAGTGGAAGTCCTCGCCCACGCCGAGGATCTCGCGAATGGAGCGGTCGCGGTCCACCGAATCGAACTCGGGCTCGTCGGCATTCAGGTGGTTGTGCACCAGCCAGGTCTCGCGCCCGTCGATCGCGAACATCGTGCCGCAGCGCCGCGGGTTCACCGAGTAGTAGGACCAGGCCGGCTTGCCCGGGATCATCGCGCGCAGCTGCGGCGCGCGGATGTAGGTGGACTGCACGCGCTGGATCACGGGCGTACCTTCGAGCTTCGCGCCGATGCCCTTGCGCACGCCCGAGCTGCCGCCGTCGCAGCCCACCAGGTAGCGGCAGCGGATGCGGCGCGTGTCGCCGCTGTCGAGGTCGGTGGCGGCGGCGGTGACGCCCTCCGCGTCCTGTTCGAAGTCGGTGAGCTGCGTGCGGTTGAGCAGCCTCACGTTCGGCAGCGCGGCCGCGTGCTCGAGCAGGATCGGCTCGAGGAACAGCTGGTTGATGCGGTGCGGCGGCTCGGGCGTCGGCCACCAGGCGTCCGGGCCCTCGGTCTCGGTGTAGCGGTCCCGCCGGCAGGGGATGGGGATCCGCGTGAGCTCGATGCCCGTCACGCTGGTACGGAACACCACGTCGTTCGGGTAGTCGGCCGGCAGACCTGCGTCGCGAAGCTTGCGCGCCACGCCGAGGCGGCGGAACTGCTCCATGGTGCGCGCCGCCACGTGGTTGCACTTGACGTTGGGCGGCTCGGCGTAGCGCCGCGTCTCGACCACGAGCACCTTCACGCCGCGCGAGGCCAGGTCCATGGCGAGCGTCAGGCCCACCGGGCCGGCGCCGACGACGAGCACGTCGGCGTTCACTTCTTCCTCTTCATGCATGTCGTGCGTTCAGTCCAGCTTGATGTTCGCGGTCTTGATGACGTTGGCCCATTTCTTCGTCTCTGCGCGGATGTAGTCCTCGAAGGCCTTGGCCGTGCCGGGCGCGGGCTCCACGCCCAGGTTGCGCATCGCGGCCTGGATCTGTTCGTCTTTCAGGGCCGCGTTGATGTCCGCATTCAGGCGCGCGACGACGGGCGCCGGCGTGTCTGCTGGCGCCACCACGCCGAACCAGCCCGTGGAGTCGTAGCCCGGCAGGCCGGCCTCCGCCACCGTCGGGACGTCCGGCAGCAGGGGCAGGCGCTGCGGGCTGGTGACCGCAAAGGCGAGCAGCTTGCCGGCCTTGATTTGCTGCAACGCCGAGGGCAGGTCCACCACCGCCAGCGGAATCTGGCCCGCCATCGCGTCGACGGCCGCCGGCCCCGAGCCCCGGTAGGGCACCTCGACCAGTTTCACATCCGCCATCTGCGCGAAGAGCGCTGCCGACAGGTGCATGGCCGTGCCGTTGCCGCCGTGGCCGATCGAGAGCTTGCCCGGTTGCGCGCGTGCCAGCGCGAGCAGCTCGGCCTGCGTCTTCACGCCGATGGAGGGGTGGCCCACGATGACGAAGGGGATGGCCGCCAGCAGGCCCACCGGCTTGAAGTCCTTCTGCGCATCGAAGGGCATCTGTGCATAGAGGCTGCTGTTGGCCGAGAGCGCGCCCGCTGCGCCGACGCCCAGCGTGTAGCCGTCGCCCGGCGACTTCGCGACGGCCGTCAATCCGACGTTGCCGCCGGCGCCAGGTCGGTTGTCCACCACGACCGGCTGGCCCAGCCTGTCGTTGAGCTTCGGCACCAGCATGCGCACCACCGCATCGGCGCTGCCGCCCGGCGGGAAGGTGACGATCATGCGGATGGGCTTCTGGGGGAAATCCGCTGGCGCCTGGGCGCGCGCGGGCCCGGCGAGCAGCGCGGCAGTCCCGGCCAGCAGGACCAGGGCACGGGCAAGTGTCTTCATCGATGTTCCTCGTGATGTCTCCGGAAATGGATTGGACGGCATCGCCATTCATTCGTAAATCAATAAATTGCGAACGAAATATGATTTGAGCTGATGAATCCCGTCCCCAAGTTCAGCCCCACCATTCGCCAGCTGCGCGCATTCCTCGCGGTGCACCAGTTGCGCAAGCTCAGCGCGGCGGCCGAGAAGCTGTACGTCACGCAGTCGGCGGTCAGCATGCTGATCCGCCAGCTCGAGGAAGGGCTGGGCACGCGGCTCTTCGACCGCACCACGCGCTCGCTGCAGCCCACCGCCGCAGCCAACGAAATGCTGCCCGCGGCCGAGCGCATCCTGCGTGATGTGGATTCGCTCTCGGACGACTTCCGCGAGCTCGCGCAGCTGCAGCGCGGCCGTGTCTGCCTGGCGATCACGCCCACGCTCGCCTCCTTCCTGCTGCCGTCGGCGATCCGCGGCTTCGGCCAGGCGCATCCGGGCGTGCGGGTGGTGGTGGACGACTGCGCGCCCGACCAGTTCGTTTCGCGCATCATCGGCGAGCACGTGGACTTCGGCATCGGCACGCCCGAACGGCCGGGCGCCGAGGTCGAGACCGAGACGCTGATGCGCGACCACCTGAGCCTGGTCTGCGCACGCGGCCACGCGCTGGCAGCAAGCGCCAGGCCGGTGCGCTGGGCCGACCTGGCAGGCCATCCGGTCATCACGGTGCGCCCGGGCTACGGCATCCGGCCCTTGATCGACGGCACGGCGGCGCAGGCGGGAGTCGCGCTCGACGTGGTCAACGAGGTCTCCTTCCTGTCGACTGCGCTGTGGATGACGGCCAGCGGCATGGGGCCGTCGATCATGCCCTCGGCCTTTGCCAGGGCCGCAGGCGATGAGACGCTGGTGGTGCGCAGCCTGACGGCGCCCCGCGTGTCGCGCGACGTCTTCGTGGTGACGAAGCGGGGCCGCTCGCTGTCGGCGGCAAGCCGCAGCTTCATCGAGACGCTGCGGCAGGCGTTGAACGAAGGTTGAAAGGCAGCAGGCGCGGGAGGCCGGGAGGTGCCGTCGTCACAGCGCCGGGACGACCGGCTGGAAATGCTGCTGGATGCGCTGCGCCACCCGCTTGGGATGGCGGCGCAGCGCGTCGACGGGATAGGAGCCGACGAACAGGCCGTCCATGTTGAGCTCGACGCTCGGGAAAAAGGAACCCAGCGAAGCGCCGGCGTCGTACAGGCAGAACGCCAGCGAGTCGAATGTGCCGCTGTCCCCCGCCGGCCCCGCGCCGGCGACGAAGGCGCTGATGCGATAGGTGAAGGCGTGCGTTCCCACGCGTTGGATTTCGACCAGGGGCTTCATTCGGCTGCGGACAAAGGTGACGGGAGCGTGAATTTGTTGGGGAGCTCGATGGTCGCCGCCGCGCCGGTTTGCGTAAATAGTCCAATTGGACCGGCCGCGCAGCGGGGAGACTTGGGCAGAATGGCCGGCCCCCTCCCGCTCTTGTTCCCGCCCTCCTTCATGCTGCCGCCCCGCATTCTTCTCGTCGACGACCACGCGTTGTTCCGCAACGGGCTGCGCATGGTCCTGACTGCCGGAATCGCTGACCTGGAGGTGGCGGAGGCCGCATCGCTCGAGGAGGCCCTGCGCACGTCCATGCCGGAGCCGGCGCTGGTGCTGCTGGACATCCAGCTGCACGGCCTCAACGGGCTGGAAGGCATCGCGCTGGTCCGGCGCAAGTGGCCGCAGGTGCTGGTGGTGATCCTGTCCTCGGAGGTCTCGCCGCAGAAGGTCAGGCTCGCGATGGAGCGCGGCGCGGCTGCCTTCGTCTCCAAGGCCGAACCGGCCGACAAGATCCTGGCGGTGATCGGCCAGCTGCGCCAGGGCCTGGCGGTCGCGGCCGATGGCGTGCAGGCCGGCGAGGGCGGTGCGGACTCGCAGCCGTTGCTCACGCCGCGCCAGAGCGAGGTGCTCGACCTGATGTGCCAGGGCCTGTCGAACAAGCTGATAGGCCGGCGGCTCAACCTGTCCGAGAACACGGTGCGCGGCCATGTGCAGGCGGTGCTGGCGGCGCTGCAGGTCTCGAGCCGCTCCGAAGCCGGTTTCGCAGCGCGGCAGCGCGGCCTCGTAGCCTGATGGTCGACAAGCCGCGCCTGCCGGAGGAGCGCATGCTGGTGGAGCAGCTGCGGCTGCAGCTGGGCAACATCGGCGCCTCCGTGATCCCGACCATCCTGCTGGCGCTGCTGCTCGTGTGGGTGCTCTCCAACGAGACCAACGCGCTCGCGATGCGGGCATGGGCCGGCACCATCATCCTGCTCAAGCTCTACCTCGCGTGGGACGCGCGGCGCCTGCTGGCGTCCGAGATCAGCCCCGCGAGCGCGCGCCGGCAGCTGGCGCGCAAGATGGTGCTCAACGCCATCGACGGCGTGGCCTGGGGCTCGCTGGCCTGGGCCGCGCTGGGCACCACCACGGTGGCCGGCAACGTGCTGGTGGTGGCGGTGCTGGCGGGCGTGGCCGGCAGCTCCATGTCGTCCCTGGCGCCGATCCTGCCGGCCTTCATCGTCTTCGGCACCGCCGAGCTGATCGTGCTGGGAGCCAAGCTGTGGTCCATGGACGACCCGGCGTACGACGCCCTGGGCGTCGCGGCCATCATCTACACGGCGGCCCTGCTGGGGCAGGCGCGCAACGGCTCGCGCGCAGCGCGCCGGGCCATCGGGCTGCGCTTCGAGAACCTCGAGCTGATCGAGCGCCTGCGCATCGAGACCGAGCATGCGCAGGCCGCGCACCGGGCGGCCGAGGAGGCCAACCTCGCCAAGTCCCGCTTCCTCGCCGCCGCCAGCCACGACCTGCGCCAGCCGATCCATGCGCAGGGCCTGTTCCTCGAGGTACTGTCGCGCACCAAGCTCTCGGCCGACCAGTACGACGTGCTGGCCAATGCGCGCGCCACTTGGCAGGCCTCGGCCGAGATGCTCGACACGCTGCTGGACTTCTCGCGCATCGAAGCCGGCGTGGTGGAGCCGCAGGCGCAAGTCTTCCCGCTGCAGCCGCTGCTCAACAAGATCGAGAACGAGCTGGCGCCCCAGGCCGATGCCAAGGGCATCGTCTACCGCTCGCGCGAAACCCATGCGGCCGTGCGCTCCGACCCGGCGCTGGTGGCGCTGATCCTGCGCAACCTGGTGTCGAACGCGATCCGCTACACCGAGCGGGGCGGCGTGCTGGTCGCCTGCCGCGCGCGCGGGGAGCAGGTGCTGCTCGAGGTGTGGGACACCGGCCTCGGCATCGAGCCCGCGCAGCACCAGGCGATCTTTCGCGAGTTCCACCAGCTCGGCAACGCCGAGCGCGACCGCCGCAAGGGGCTGGGCCTGGGCCTGGCCATCGCGCAGGGCCTGGCGCGCGCGCTTGGGCAGGAACTCACGCTCGCGTCGGTGCCTGGGCGCGGCAGCGTGTTCCGGCTCACCCTGCCCGCGGCACGCTCCGGGGTGGTCGCCGATAGCGGTGCCGAGGCATTGCCGGCACCGGCGCGTGTGTTCGACCTGCGCGTGCTGGTGATCGACGACGACGAGTCCGTGCGCACCGGCATGCGCCAGCTGCTCGGCGCCTGGGGTTGCGCCTGCGACGTGGCCGATTCCATCGAGGAGGCACAGGCGTTGGCCCGCGCGCACCGGCCCGGCCTGGTGATCAGCGACTACCGGTTGCGCGAGCTGCGCACCGGCGCCGAGGCCATCTCGGCCTTGCGCTCGGAGTTCGGCGCAAACCTGCCGGCGCTGCTGATCACCGGCGACACCGCCCCGCAGCGCCTGCGCGAAGCGCGCGCAACCGGCGTGCCGCTGCTGCACAAGCCGGTGTTGCCGCGCCAGCTGTATCGCGCGATGACCGCGGTGCTGAACGGGCGCGAGCTGGATTCCTCTTTCGCGGCGCTCGAGGCGCGCCGGGCCTGAGCCGGCATGATCAGGCCTCGTTCAGCCGCGCGTTCGCTAGGTTCGTCCCGAAAAGGCTTGTGTCCGAGAAGTTGGTGCCCGTGCAATCCGCATGCTCGAGACTGGCGCCTTGCAGGCTGCACTGGAACAGCGTCACGCCTTGCAGATCAGCGCCTCGCAGATCGCTGCCGCTCAGGTCGAGCTTTGCGAAGCAAAGGGTATCGGCGGAGGAGGAGGACTGCGACTGCACGCGAATCGTGGCGCAGCCGCCGAAGGTGGCCAAATCCTCTGGGTCCTCGAGGACAACATGCACCAGGGCGTTGCCGTCGCGAGTCGATAACGATGTGATTTGCGCGGTATATCCGCTCGCCTTGGCCGTTGCGGTAGTGTGGGCACGCTGGAGCGCGTCGCTGAGGGCGTCGGCCAGGATCATGGGATCGGGCGGCGCCAAGCCGCGCTCGCGGGCTTGCTCTGCCAGGCGATCAGCAAGTAGCGCTCCGGCGGCCTGTCTTGCGGATGCGTCTTGGCCGAGGTGCCGCAACGCAACCCCGGAGACGACAGCCTCAACGGCTCAAATCGATCCGTCCACGCAAGGAGGGTCGGCCTCGAAACGCTGCTTCACTCGCAGCGAAACAGCACGCCCGCCTCCGCCGGCGCCTTGCCCAGCATGCGCGCGGTCGCACCCTTGTCGCGGCAATGGGCGTCGGCCTGGAGGTAGGTGGCGGCGCGCAGCGTACCGTCGCGCATGGGGACGACCTGGTTGGGTGGCACCCCGCAGCCGGTGACGAGCAAAGCGATGAGGAGGGGTGCGAGCCAGTTCATCCGGGTATTTTGCAGTAGTTCCCTGAGGTGCCTTCGGCGCTGCCGTGCTCTATAACCGAGCCTGGGCTTCATCCGAAGCCCGGTATCCTTCCGAGCCGAGTTCCCAATGACCCGTACCGTTGCCGAAAAGCGCGCCCTCTTCCGCCAGCTCCATGCCGAGGGCTGCTTCGTGCTGCCCAACCCGTGGGACGTGGGCAGTGCAAGATTCCTGCAGGGCCTGGGCTTCCGCGCGCTGGCCACGACCAGCTCCGGCTTCGCCTGGTCGCGCGGCCAGGCCGACGGGGCGCTTCCGCGCGAACAGATCCTGGCCCATCTGCGCGAGCTCGTCGCCGCCACAGATCTGCCCGTGAACGCGGACTTCGAGAGCGGCTTCGCCGCGGACCCGCAAGGCGTCGCGCAGAGCGTGCGCATGGCCATCGACACCGGCGTCGCAGGACTGTCGATCGAGGACTCGACCGGCGATCCGGATCGTCCGCTGTACGACATCGAGCTGGCGGTGGCACGCCTGCGCGCCGCGCGTGCGGCCATCGACCAGGAGGGCGGCGAGACGCTGCTGGTCGGCCGGGCCGAGAACTTCTTCCAGGGACGCCCCGATCTCGACGACACCATCGCCCGGCTCAAGGCCTATTCGGAGGCTGGCGCCGACTGCCTCTACGCGCCGGGCATCCGCACGCGCGAGCAGATCGCCGCGGTGGTGGCCGCGGTGGCGCCCAAGCCGGTCAACCTGCTGGTCGGCTCCACCAGCGAGTTGACGCTGCAGGACATCGCGGCGCTCGGCGTCCGGCGCGTCAGCGTCGGCGGAGCGCTGGCGCGCGCGGCGTGGGGTGGGTTCATGCGCGCGGCGCGCGCGCTCGAGCAGGGGCGCTTCGACGGCTTCGCCGATGCCGCCTCGGGCGTGGAACTCAACGCCCTGTTCCGCTGATCACTGCGCGGACAGCACCAGCAGCGCCCGCGCCTGCGCCCGCCCGACGCGGGCGATGCGGTGGTTCAGGTAACCGGGGAAGTGGATGCAATCGCCTGTCTGCAGGCGCTCGGTTCGCTCGGGGAAGATGACGTCGATGGTGCCGGCCAGCACGTAGAGCATCTCCTGCCCCTCGTGCTGCGCCTGCAGCGAGCCGCCGCTCTGTCCGGGGTAGACGATGAAGGCCTCGAAGGCGCTGACCGAGTGGCCGTGCAGCAGCGGCGCGAAGCGATGCGCCGCCGGTTCCTCGGCCGCATGGCCGGGCGCCAGCTCGGCGCCGCGCGTGATCTTGATGTCGGCCTTGTCCAGCGTCTCCCCGACCAGGTTGCCCATGCTGGTGCCCAGCGCCTTGGCCAGCCGCGCCAGCATGTGGATGGAGGGCGTCTTGAGGCCGCGCTCGAGCCGCGACACATGGGCCTTGTGCACGCCCACCGCATCGGCCAGCTCCTCCACCGTCATGTTCCGCAGGCGCCGCAGCGCCTTGATGCGCGGCCCCACGCTCTGGAAGGCCGCGACCGGCGCGGCTTCGTCCGGCGCCGGCGCGGCGGCCGCAAGGGCGCGCGGGTTCTTCGCAGGCGATGCGGCCGCAGGGGCACTGCGGGCAGGGGTTCTGGTGGCCATGGTGCTTTCGATGTTGACACAGGTCAACACGTTGACCAAAATAGGTCAACAAGTTGACTTGGAGAGCGCATGCAAGACGATCAGGACATCAAGGCGGCGGTTTACCGCGACCTGCAGGACAAGACCAGCCCTTCGTCGTGGAGCACCGTCGAGCAGCTGGTGCTGGCCTGCCGCATGCTCGCGGCCGAGGGGCACTGGGCCAACGGCCTGGCGGGGCAGATCACGGCGCGCGGCGAACGGCCCGGCACGTACTACACGTTGAAATTCGGCATCGGCGCGGACGAGGCGACGCCGCAGGGCTTCATCCTCACCGACGACGACCTGCGCCCGCTCGACGGCGTGTCGCTGCCCAACCCGGCAACGCGCTTCCACCTGTGGGTCTATCGCGCCAACCCGGCGGTGCAGTGCATCGTCCACACCCATCCGGCGGCGGTGTCGGCGCTGTCCATCATCGGCCAGCCGCTGGTTGTGGCCGGCATGGACGCCACCCCCTTCTTCGAGAACTGCGGCTACCTGTCGGAATGGCCCGGGCTGCCTATCGGCAACGACGAGGGGCGCCTCATTTCCGAGGCCCTGGACGGACGCAAGGCGCTGCTGCTGGCGCACCACGGCCTGCTGACCGCGGGCGCCACGGTGGCCGAGGCCGCGACGCTGGCGATCTGGATGGAGCAGGCCGCGGCGGTGCAACTGCGTGCTGCAGCGGCCGGCACCATCAAGCCGGTGCCCGCGCACCTCGCGCGCGAGTCGCGCGACTTCCTGCTGAAGCCGCAGATCACGGACCTCACCTTCCAGTACTTCGCGCGCCGCGTGCTGCGCGCCGACCCTGCCTGTCTTACCGCCTGAGGAAAAAAATCCGATGCAACGACGTTCCCTGCTCGCCGGCGCCGCCGTCGCCGCGACCGTTTCCGCACCCGCCATCGCGCAGGGCACGCCGGCCGTGCGCTGGCGCATGCCTTCGAGCTTTCCGAAGTCGCTGGACACCGTGTTCGGCGGCGCTGTCGCCATCGCGGAGATCGTGCGCAAGCTGACCGACGGCCGCTTCACCATCTCGCCCTTCGCCGCCGGCGAGCTGATGCCGCCGCTGGCGGTGCTCGACGGCGTGCAGAACCGCAGCGTCGAATGCGGCCACACCGCCGGCTTCTACTACGTGGGCAAGGAGCCCGCCCTGGCCTTCGACACCGGCGTTCCCTTCGGCATGACGCCGCGCCAGCACACGGCCTGGATGACCCACGGCGGCGGGCTGTCGTTGATGCGCGAGATCTACGAGCGCTTCGACGCCGTGCAGATCCCCTGCGGCAACACCGGCGCGCAGATGGGCGGCTGGTTCCGCAAGGAGATCAAGCGCGTGGAAGATTTCCAGGGGCTGCGCATGCGCGTCCCCGGGCTGCTGGGCCGCGTCTACGCCAAGCTCGGCGTCACGCCCCTGCAACTCGCCGCCGCCGACGTCTACCCGGCGCTCGAGAAGGGCACGCTCGACGCGGTGGAATTTGTCGGTCCCTACGACGACGAGAAGCTGGGCTTGGCCAAGGTCGCGCGCTACTACTACGGGCCGGGGGTGATGGAGCTGGGCGCCTCGCTGTGCTTCATTGCCAACAAGAAGGCCTGGGCCGAGCTGCCCGACAGCTACCGCGCCGCGCTGGAAGCTGCCTGCGCGCAGGCCGGCGCCGAGATGCTGGCCAAGTACGACGTGGGCAACGTGCCGGCGCTCAAGCGGCTGGTGGGTGGCGGCGCCAAGCTCAACTACTGGTCCAGGCCCATCATGGACGCGCTGCACAAGGCCACGCAGGAGGTGCTGAAGGAAGAGGCCGCGACCAACCCGGTCTTCGCCAAGGTGCACGGCAAATGGCGCGAGTTCCTCGACGAGCAGCTGGTCTGGTCCTCGGTCAACGACGGCGCGGCCGAGCAGTACATGCTGGGCACCAAGCGCGCGGCGGCGGGGCGCTGAAATTCATCCAGCGAACGATGCTCAGAAGAACAGCCAGTAGAACAGCCCGCCGAAGATCGCCCACTTGACGAGGTAGTAGCTGGGCTTGTTCCAGGCCTTCAACCGCTTCCCCAGCACGCGGATCTTGTAGACCTGCGCGAAGGCCTTGTTCAATCCACCGATCGGCTCGCCCTCCACGTTCTGCGTGGCGGCGGCCTTGATCATCCGCCAGCCGATCTCGCGGTTGATCCAGCGCGCTATCCGGTTGTTCAGCGGCCGCTCGACGTCGCAGAACAGGATCAGCCGGGTTTCATCGGTGAGATTCTCGGCGTGGTGGATGTAGGTCTCGTCGAACATCACCGCCTCGCCGTCCTTCCAGTGATAGGCCTGGCCGTCGACGAAGATCCTGCAGCTCGGCGCATCCTGCGGCACCTTGAGGCCCAGGTGGTAGCGCAGCGACCCTGCGAACGGATCGCGATGCCGCACCAGGTTGCCGCCCGGCGGCAGGATCGCGAACATGGCCGCGCGCACCGAGGGAATGCCCGCCAGCAGCTCGGTCGTCCTCGGGCACAGGCCCTTGGCCGAGGGCAGGAAGTCGCCGTACCAGTTGAGATAGAAGCGCTTCCAGCCGGTGCGGAAGAAGGAGTTGAAGCCGATGTCGGTGTAGCCCGCCGCCGCCTTGATGTGCCCCTCGTCGAACAGCGCCAGGCCTTCGTCGCGGATGGTCTGCCAGTTCTGCTGGAGCACGTCGAGCTCGGGGAACTGCTTCAGGTCGAGGTAGGGCTTCGACGGCACCGACGAGAACCAGTACATCAGCACGTTGAGCGGCGCGAAGAAGGTCGAGTGGTCGCTCAGCTGCCGCCCGAGCCGGTGCCGCACCTGGCCGCGGAAGTGCACGTAGAGGCCGGACGCCAGGAAGACCAGGGGGATCAGGAGCTTGTACGACAGGAAGCTGGGCATCGAGGGGCGACGTGCGGTCGTCGTCGGGATGGAGCGAAGCCTGGAATTCTCACCGAATCTCGCGCAGCGCGCCCGAGGAGATTCAGGCGTCTCAGGGCTCGGCCCGGAAATGATCGAACGCCGCGAACTGCTGCGAGAGCGGCGCGCCCTGCGCATCGACGATGCGCAAGCCGGGCGCCGCCTCGACGCGCCCGACGCGCGCGACGGGGGTGGCGCTCTGCCGTGCAGCCTCGAGGACGGCGGCGGCAGCAGAGGCCGGCGCGGCGAAGAGCAGCTCGTAGTCGTCGCCGCCCGCGAGCGCACAGCTGCGGCGCAGCGCCGGGTTTAGCGCGGCCGCGGCGGGGATGCCGACGAGGCCGCATGCGGCATCGGCATCCACCGTCGCGCCCACGCCGCTGGCGGCAAGGATATGGCCGAGATCGCCAACCAGCCCATCGCTCAGATCAACGGCGGCGCTGGCGATGCCGCGCAGCGCCTGGCCCAGCGCGACGCGCGGCTCGGGCTGCTCCATGCGCCGGCGCGCCTGTTCGAAGGCCTCGGCCGGCAACGCCAGCGTGCCGCGAAAGACCTCCAGCGCGAGGCGCGCGTCGCCCAGCGTGCCGCTGGCCCAGAGCTCGTCCCCCGGCCTGGCACCGGAGCGCAGCAGCGCCGCCCCGGCCGGGACCTCGCCGAAGACGGTGATGCAAAGATTCAGCGGCCCGCGCGTGGTGTCGCCGCCGACCAGCTCGCAGCCGTGCGCATCGGCCAGCGCGAACAGGCCGCGCGAGAAGGCCTCGAGCCAGGCCTCGTCGGCCGCGGGCAGCGCCAGCGCGAGGGTGAAGGCCAGCGGCTTCGCGCCGCAGGCCGCCAGGTCGCTCAGGTTGACCGCGAGCGCCTTGTGGCCGAGGCGTGCGGGATCCACAGTGGAGAGGAAATGGCGGCCCTCGACCAGCATGTCGGTAGACACCGCGAGTTGCATGCCGGGTGCGGGTGCGAGCAGCGCGCAGTCGTCGCCGACACCGAGAGGAGAACGCGCGGCCGGGCGCTTGAAGTACCGGTCGATGAGGTCGAACTCGCCCACGGTGGTCGCCCTCATCCGTGCCGGAAGCGCTTCGCCGCCTGCCGCACCACCTCCGCCAGCAGCCGCTCCTTGGCCTGGCGCTCGCGCAGCCAGCGCGCGTCGTTGCGGTTGGCTTCCACGCTGGTGCGCAGCTGGCCCAGGGCCTCGGTGGCGTCCAGCGCCTCGCTGTGCCATTCGAGCTGGGTCATGGTCATGAGAATGTGGTCGCGCAGCGGCATGTGGCTGCCGGTGGCAGGGTCGACGTAGACGGCGTCCAGACCGAAGCGGCAGGCCTGGAAACGGTTGTAGGTGTAGACCAGGTAGTCGTCCTCGGTCGGCGTGAAGGGCTGCTCCTGCAGGAACCAGGCCGCCAGCGACTGCACGTAGCCGGCCAGCGCCGCGGCGCGCTCGACCGTGAGCGGGGTGTCGAAGACACGGATCTCGATGGTGCCGAACTCGGGCTTGGGCCGGATGTCCCAGTAGAAGTCCTTCATGCTGCGCACGACACCGGTGCGGGTCATGCGCTCGAAGTAGTTGCCGAATTCGCGCCAGCTGAGGGTGAAGGGTGCGCGGCCCGACAGGGGAAAGGCAAAGACCGAGTTGAGCCGTGCCGAGTCGAACTGGGTGTCCTGCCCCTGCACGAAGGGCGACGACGCCGACAAGGCGATGAAGTGCGGGATGTAGCGCGACATGCGGTGCAGCATCAGCAGGGCGCCGTCGGCATCGGGGCAGCCGATGTGCACGTGCTGGCCGAAGATGGTGAACTGCTTCGACAGGTAGCCGTACAGCTCCGACAGCTCGCGAAAGCGCGGCTTGTCGTAGATGCGCCGCTCGTGCCACTGCTGGAAGGCGTGCGTGCCGCCGCCCACCACCGCGATGTTGAGCTTGTCGGCGTTCTTCACCAGCGCGTCGCGGATGGGCGTGAGCTGCGCCGCCACGTCCTTGGCCGAGTGGCAGATGTCGGTCGAGATCTCGATCATGCTCGAGGTCATCTCGGGCACCACGCTGCCGGGCAGCGGGGTTTGCGCCATCAGGCGCAGCATGTCCTCGGCATAGGGCGCGAGGTCGTAGTCGTGGGTGTTGACCAGCTGCAGCTCCAGCTCGACGCCCAGCGACAGCGCGACCGACTTGTTGAAGGGCTCCAGCGGCACCACGCGGCTCTCGGGAGAGCCGGGGATCGGCGGCGTTCCGTCGGCCGGCCGGGCAGTTTCGAAGACGCTCATATCGACCCCCACGCTCTGCACTTCGTGTCATCGCTGCCCCCCGAGGGGACGCGAGCTTGCTTGGGGCGGCCCGGCGCTGCGCTCATCGCTGCGTGTCCTCCGTGATGCTGAAGGCCTCGGGCAGCCAGGGCCTGGAGCTTTCGCCGGCGCCGTGGATGGCGACGGTGGCGAGCACCGCGCCGAGCACCTCCATCAGCAGGATGGCGGGCAGCGCGATCTGCGTGATCATCGCACCCAGCAGCGGCGAGGCGGTGACGAAGGCCGAGGTGATCAAGAGCGCGATGGACGACAGCGGCGACATTGCGCAGCCCACCCACAGGGCCTGGCGCCAGCTCGCGCCGCTGCCCGGGTTGGCGATGGCCACGCCCGCGATCTTGGCAACCGTGCGCACGGCGATCACCGCAAGCACCACGCTGGCTACGGGCAGGCTCCAGTCGGCCTGCGCCGCCACGACCGACACCAGCACGAACATCAGCATGGTGAGCAGCGAGGCCGCGGTGCCCAGTTGCCGCGGCCAGACCCAGGGCTTGGGATGCAGGGCCTTGAGCAGCACGCCGCCGATCAGCGCCGCCAGCGGGGCCGAGCCGCCGAAATGCGCAGCCAGCGCGGCGCCGGCCGCGATGATCGCGAGCAGCAGGATCGAGGTGTTCTCGCTGGTCGGGCTCATCACCCGCAGCGCCGAGCGCAGCGACAGCGCCATCAGCGCGCCCACCACGAAGGACAGGCCCAGCACCACCGCTACCGGGTAGAGCTTCTGGAACAGGCCCAGCGGCGCGTGCTCGATCAGCCCGGCCTGCGCATAGCCCAGCGCCAGCGCATAGAAGGTGTTGAGCGTGGCCAGCGTCAGCGCGCGCTCGGTCACCGGGCCGGAGCCGCGGGTGTCCATCACCACCCGGCTCAGCACCGCCGGCGAGGCCACGATCGCCATCAGCGCGACAGGGTTGGCCACCGGGTCGGGTACATCCATCCAGTGGAGCACCCAGAACACGCCGAAGTAGGTCAGCGTGGCTTCGAGCAGGCTCTGCACCAGCACCATCGGGTTGTGGCGGAACCAGCGCAGCGGCAGCCGGCCGCCGGCCTCGAACAGCACGATCGCCACGCCGAGCTCGAGCAGGAACAGGCTGATGCCCTGCAGCGGCCACATCGCGCCCTCGAAGCCCGCCAGGCCGACCACCGTGCCGACCACCGAGTAGCCGACCACCTTGGGCATGCCCGTGTAGCGCTGCACCAGGTGGCCGGCTGCGGCGGCAGCGGCCAGCAGCAGCGACCACAGCACCGTGGGCAGGCCCGCCGAGGGCCGCACCCATTCGGACCAGAAACCCAGCAGGTCGTTGGGAATGAAAGAACTCATCAAGCCAATCTGTTAACTAAAGGCGCGGGCGCCGGGCAGGCGCCGCGAATCGAGCAGAGCGCACGAGGCGTTCATGGCTCGAGGAAGAAGGTTGCGTTCAGTGCAGCACGCGCGAGACGGGCGGGCCGCCCGTGTCGGCTTCCAGCACGAACACGGGAATCGCGACGTCGAAGCGTTCGCCGTGCTCGGTCACGAAGAAGTAGCTCCCATGCATGGTACCGCTGGGCGCCTGCAGCCGGCATCCGCTGGTATATCGGAAGGACTGCCCCGGCGCCAGGAGCGGCTGCTGGCCGATCACGCCGAGGCCCTTGACCTCTTGCGTCTTTCCCGTCGCGTCGTTGATGAGCCAGTGCCGGGAGATCAGCTGCGCCGCCACGCGACCCGTGTTGGTCACGGTGATCGTGTAGGCGAAGGTGTAGACCCGGTCTTCGGGCGAAGACTGGTCCGGCAGGTAGCGCGGGTCGACCTGGACGTTGATCGGTTGGCTGGACATCGGGGCGATGTTAACAATGGATGAAAGACAGCCTGCGACAATCTACGCCCATGAGCAGCAGCCGCACCTTCCGGATCGCCCCTTCCATCCTCTCGGCCGATTTCGCGCGCCTCGGCGCCGAAGTGAGCGATGTGATCGCCGCCGGCGCCGACTGGATCCATTTCGACGTCATGGACAACCACTACGTGCCGAACCTCACCTTCGGCCCCATGGTCTGCCAGGCGCTCAAGCCCCATGCGAAGACGGCCGGCGGCACGCCGGTGCCGATCGACGTGCACCTGATGATCGAGCCGGTGGATGCACTGGCCGCCGCCTTTGCCCAGGCCGGGGCCGACTACATCAGCTTCCATCCCGATGCGTCGCCCCACACGCACCGCAGCATCCAGGCCATCAAGGCGGCCGGCTGCAAGGCGGGGCTGGTGTTCAACCCGGGTGCGGGGCTGGAGCCGCTGGACTGGGCCATCGACGACATCGACCTGATCCTGATCATGAGCGTCAACCCGGGCTTCGGCGGCCAGAGCTTCATCGACTCGGCGCTGCGCAAGATCGAGCTCGCGCGCAAGCGCATCGAGGCCAGCGGGCGCGACATCCGCCTGGAGGTCGATGGCGGCATCAAGACCGACAACATCGCGCGCGTGGCCAGTGCCGGCGCGGACACCTTCGTGGCCGGCAGCGCCATCTTCAATGCCAAGGACTATGCGGGCGTGATCGCCGAGATGCGCACCCGCCTCGAAGCCAGGCCCTAGCGCCTGACCTTTTCGTTGTAGACACGGTCGGCTTCGGGGCCGCGGTCGGTGTCGACCACCCCGCGTTCCACGTCTTCCATCGCCTTGCGGCCCATTTCCGAGCTGTCCTGGTTCTGCTGGCTGTCGGAAGACTGGTCCCGCTCGTGCGGCAGGCGTGGTGCGGATTCGCCGCCCTGCTCCACCTTGGTCTTGCCGCCGCCGGCATCCTTCAGCGGATCGGTCTTCGCGGGCGCCTTCTTGCTGGCCATTGCTTGCTCCTTTGTCATCCTGACCTTCTGGCACGCCATCGCGGAAAGCCCGGTAGGACCGCCATGCGCCGCCCTGTAGGATCAGCGGCGAGATGAGCGAGCAGCAGCCACCCGCACCCGACCTCCTTCGCATCCACGGCTTCACGTCCCTCGAGCCCGGGCCGAGGCTCATCGTCCTGGGCGGCGTGCATGGCGACGAAACCTGCGGCACCGTGGGCATCGAGCGTGCCCTGGCCGAGCTCGACAGCGGCGCCCTGCAGCTGCTACGCGGCCAGCTCACCCTCGTGCCCGTGGCCAACCCGCTGGCGCGCAGGCTGATGCGGCGCGAAGGCGAGCGCAACCTCAACCGCCTGTTCAAGCCAACGCCCACGGGCCAGGACCCGTCCGACTACGAGGCCCGCATCACCGACCTGCTGTGCCCACTGCTCGAGCGGCACGACGTGCTGCTGGACCTGCATTCCTTCCAGAGCGAGGGTGAGGCTTTCGCGATGATCGGCCCGCGCGACAACGCCGGCGCGCTGGAGCCCTTCGCGCGCGCCTTCGAGGAGGGGCAGCTCGCGCTTCACATGGGCACCTCGCGCGTGGTCGAGGGCTGGCTCGACATTTATGCAGCCGGCCTGGCGCAGCGTGCCGGCGGTCAGGCGGCCGACGAGGCGGCACTCGCATTCGGCTGGGGCACGAACGAATACATGCGCAGCCGCGGTGGCTACGGCGTCACGCTCGAATGCGGCCAGCACCAGGACCCGGCCGCGCCCGAGGTCGCGCACCGCGCCATCCATGCGGCACTGCGCCTGCTGGGCATGACCGCCGCCGATCCGCGCGCCGAGCCGCCGGCGGCGCCTGCGCTGCTGCGCCTGGTCAGCGTGACCGACCGCGACAGCGAGGACGACCAGTTCGTGCGCGACTGGGCCACCTTCGACCCGGTGGCGAAGGGCGAGCCCATCGGCGAGCGCGCCGACGGCAGCGTCATCGCGGCCGAGCGCGACGGCTTCATCGTGTTCCCCAACGCGCAGGCGCTGCCCGGGACCGAATGGTTCTACTTTGCGGTCGAGAGCGAGCGCGACCTGCGGCGGCGCGCCGCCTGAGGCGCCGCGCCGCAATCGGCGCATCCCAGATTCCTCCATATTTGGCGGCCAGCATCGGGCGGTCCCAGTCCAATCAGGAGGTCTTCTGCATGGAACTCTCGCCCGCCGTCATCCTCGGGCTCGGCCTGAACCTGTCGCTCGCCTGCGTGCCGCGCGCACTCGCGGCCCGCAGGCCGCACCCTGTCGACCCCAGCGCCTCCGAGGCGCTCGCACCCGTCGAGCGCCGCTGGCTCGACCTGCGCACCGCGCTCGAAGAGATGTCCCGTTCCTGCGGCGCGATGCTGCACGCGGCGGGCATCGCGCTCGAGCACCGGTTGCCCGACATCGCGCTCGGCGTGTGGGCAGACCCGGGCGAGCTGCGGCAGGCATTCATGCAGATCGTGCGCCTCGCGTGCGAAGCCATGCCGCGCGGTGGCATGCTGAAGACGCTGGCACGGCGCGAGAACGGCCAGGCGGTGGTGAGTTTCATGGACTCCAGCCTGGCCTCCGGACAGCAGCCACGGCTGGCCGCGCTCTTCGACCGTCTCTTCGCCGCGCGCCAGCCCATTGCGCCGGAGGAGGGCGAGCTGCGCGCCAGCGTGCTGCTGGCGCGGCGCATCGTCGATCGCCTGGGCGGCCGCCTGTATGCCGCGCCCTCGGCACTGGGCGGCATGGGCCTCACGCTGCGGATGCCCGTGGCTGCTGCCGGCCAGGGGGCGCAGCCATGAGGGCCGGATCGCTGCACGAGGAGGCCTTTGCGCTCGTCCCTGCAGCGGAAGCGCTGCCCGATGCGGGCAGCTTCCTCGAGGCGTCGCTGCCGTGGATCACCGGACTCTGCTTCACCGCCGCCCTCCTGCTCGCGGGCGGGGACGAGCCCCGATGCAAGGCCGGCTGCAAGGCCCGCTGCAAGGCCGAGCGGAGCGCCGCGGCCGACACGCTCGCGCCCATCCTGTCGACCGGCGACAGGCGATCCGGGGCGATCCGTCCTCAAGGGGCCTGCCCATGACGAATGGGAGATGTGGCGTCGCCGGCGCGATCGGCGTCTTGCTGGCCATCCCGCCGGCGGTGCTCGGCGTGCTGTTCATGGCGGAGATGGATGCGGACGGCGGCAGCGCGCGCGATGTGTGGGAGCAGGCCCTCATGGCGGCCAGCGCGCTCTTCGCGCTGGCGGTGCATGTCTGCGCGCTGCTCGCACTGCTGCGCGAGTCGCGCCGCCGCGGCGGTGCCGGCGCCTCGGAGCGCTGACCCGACATCGCCGCGTTGCGCCTGTGCGCATGCCGGTCCTGAGCTCCCAATTTCCTCCCCCTTTGGCCCCGACCATCCCTCCACCGCTCGAATGGAGCGGTTGCGCGGATGCGGTGCGGGCCGCGACGCGCCGGCTCGAAGTCCACTCCGGAAGTCGGCCGTGCTCCCTTTTGAAACTGGAGAAATCTGAATGAGAAAGTCCCTCGCGGCCCTCGCCGCTCTTGCCGCCACCGGGGCGGCCTTTGCCCAGTCGTCCGTCACGCTCTTCGGCGTGGTGGACGCGGGCGTGAGCTACCAGTCGGCGACCGCGCGCGATGCCGTCACCGGCCTGAGCTCAAAGCAAAGCCAATGGAGCCTGGCCAACTCGGGCTACAACTCCAGCCGCATCGGCTTCCGCGGCACGGAAGACCTGGGCGGCGGGCTGGCCGCGAGCTTCTGGCTCGAGGCGCCCATCAGCAACGACGACGGCGCCACCGGCATCAGCACCTTCAGCCGCCGCTCGACGGTGAGCCTGTCGGGCGGTTTCGGCGAACTGCGCCTGGGCCGCGACTACGCGCCGACCTTCTGGAACGACACGGTGTTCGACCCCTTCGGCACCAATGGCTCGGGCACCAACGTGATCAGTTCGGTGAGTGCGAGCAGCAGCCTTGCGAACTCGAACTACACGCGCGCCAGCAACTCGATCGGCTACTTCCTGCCTGGGAACCTGGGCGGCTTCTACGGCCAGATCCAGTACAGCCTGCACGAGAACACCGACACCAGCGGCTCGGCCAGCACCGCCTCGACCAACAGCAATGCAGGCCGCTACATCGGCGGGCGCTTCGGCTGGGCCAACGGGCCCGTGGATGTCGCGGTGTCGCTGGGTGAGAGCATCGCGGCGGACAACACCACGCTCACGCGCAAGGTGCGCACGGGCAATCTCGGCGCCTCCTACGACTTCGGCCCGGTCAAGCTGTTCGGCGAGCTGTCGAGCGTGCGCAACGGCTTCGAGACCGCGTTCGCATCGACGCACGACAGCTACGACGGCTACCTGCTGGGCGCCACCGTGCCGGTCGGGCCGGGGCTGATACGCGCCTCGTACTCCGCCGTCCGCTACAACGAGGGCGCGGCGGGCCTGCTGGGCGAAGAGCCTCGGGTGCAGAAGCTGGCACTGGGCTATGTGCACAACCTGTCGAAGCGCACCGCGCTCTACGCCACCGTGGCGCGTGTGAACAATCGCAACGATGCGGCCTACAGCGGCAGCCTCAGCTCCGCCATCACGACCGGCTACGGCAGCACGGGCGCCGGCTACGCGGGCCTGCCGCGTTCCTCGACCGGCTACGACTTCGGCATCCGCCATGCCTTCTGACGGCAGCGCCGCGCGCCGCGGGAGGCGCGGGAGGCGCGGGGGCCTGACGCAGAATGCGGCCATGCGCCGATCGTTCTTTCGATGCCCCGCCTGACGCTCACCAGGAAGATCTTCTTCGCCCTCGCCGCGCTGCTGGTCATGCTGCTGCTGATCTCCGCCGGCTTCTCGATCTTCGCGCTGCAGCGCGGCCTCGGGCCCTACGTGGCGGAGATCGAGATCCGCCGCATGGACTGGCTGGCGCAGCTGCTGCAGAAGCACTACGCGGCCCAGGGCAACTGGAATGCGTTGCGCGACCGCGATGAGGTCTGGCATCGGCTGCAGATGGGCGACGCGGGCGTGACGCAGCAAGCCGGGCCGCGTGATGCGGAGGACGCCCGGCTGCCGCCCTGGTATGCGCGCCCGGCCCGCCCCGAAGCCGAGCCCGGCGGCGCTCCCGGCCCCGTTCCGCCTCCCCAGCTCGAACTGCTGCCCCGGCGCTTCGCCCCTCCGCCGCCGCCCTGGCTCTTTCCCGGCCTGCGCGATGCGGTCGATTCGATCTACCGGCGCCTGGGCGTCATCGATGCCGCCGGGCAGCGGGTGATCGGCGCGACCGTCGACCCGGCCTCGGCTGCCCACCTGCCGATCCGCCTCGGCAACCTGGTCGTCGGGCAACTGGTGCTCGCACCCGTCGAGGGACTCGCCAGCGAGGCCGATCGCGCCTTCCTCGCCCGGCAGTCGGGCTACATCGCCTTGACCGGCGCGGTGGGGCTGGGCCTCGCGCTGGTGCTCTCGTGGCTGCTGGCGCGGCGCTGGCTCAGCCCCATCGATGCGCTCACGCAGGGGGCGCAGGACGTGGCGCGCGGCCGGCTCGGCACCCGCGTGCAGGTGCGGGGTTCGGACGAGCTGGCCCTGCTCGGCCGCACCTTCAACGACATGGCCGAGCGCCTCGATACGGTCGAGGCGTCGCGCCGCGCCTGGCTGGCCGACGTGGCGCACGAGCTGCGCACGCCACTGGCCGCCATGCGCGCGGAGATCGAGGCGCTGCAGGACGGCGTGCGCAGCTTCGACGACCGCACCGCGCTGCGGCTGCACCGCCAGGTCATGCGGCTCAACCAGTTGGTCGACGACTTGCGCAGCAGCATGCGCGAGCCGCAGGCCGATTCGATCACCCGTGCGCCCGTGTTCCCGCTCATGTTGCTGAAGGAGGCGCTGGCCGCGACGCGCGATCGCTTCGCCCGGCGCCGCATCGCGGTGGAGGCGGAAGCGGTCGATGCCCTGGCCGCTGGATCGCAACCGATCGTGGAGGGCGATGCCCAGCGGCTGCACCAGGTGTTCATGAACCTGCTCGACAACACCCTCTCCTACACCGACGGGGGCGGCACGCTGCGCATCGACGCCGCGGTCGAAGGCAGCGCCGGGGCGCAACGGCTGGTGCTGCGCTTCGACGACAGCGCCCCGGGCGTCGCGCCCGGCGAACTGCCGCTGCTGTTCGAGCGCCTGTTCCGTGCCGAGGGCTCGCGCAGCCGCGCACTCGGCGGCTCGGGCCTGGGCCTGTCGATCTGCCGGGCCATGGTCGAGGCGCACGGCGGCGAGATCGATGCCTCGGCCTCGCCACTGGGCGGGTTGAGGATCACGCTTTGGCTTCCACTGGAGGAAAAATACATGAGCAGCACGGCCGCTCCGAAGGCGAATGGCACCGTAGCCGAAGGTGTAGTCCAGTGAGCCGCATCCTGATCGTCGAGGACGAGGCCGACATCGCCTCGGTGCTGCAGGACTACCTGCGCCATGCCGGCCACGAGACCGAGCACGTGGCCGACGGCCGCACGGCGCTGGCGCGCATGCTGGAGGCACCGCCCGACCTCACGCTGCTCGACATCATGCTGCCGGGGCTGGATGGCCTGGGTGTGCTGCGGCAGGCCCGCGTGCACACCAGCCACCCGATCATCATGCTCACCGCGCGGATCGAGGAGGTCGACCGCCTGCTGGGGCTGGAGCTGGGGGCCGACGACTACGTGTGCAAGCCCTTTTCGCCGCGCGAGGTGGTGGCCCGCGTGCGCGCCGTGCTGCGCCGCGTCGAGGGCCTGGCCGCGACCGACCGCGAGGCCGAGGCCCCGGTGGTACTGGACGAGGCGCACTGGCGCGCGACGCTGGGCGGCAGCCCGCTGAACCTGACGCGGCGCGAGTTCAGGCTGCTGCAGGCGATGTCGCGGCACCCCGGCCGCATCTTCCCGCGGGCCCGGCTGCTGGAGCTGGCCTACGACGACGATGCCGACGTCTCTGAACGCGCGGTGGACAGCCACATCAAGAACCTGCGGCGCAAGCTCTCCGCCGCTGCGCCCTCGCACGACTGGATTCGCTCCGTCTACGGCGTGGGCTTCGCCTTCGAGGCACCCCTCGATTGAGCAGGAAGGTCTTCCAAGCTTTCTCCCAAGTCGGCCCGCACACTGCGGGATCACCTGATCTGGAGGACGAACCATGAGAACGATCCCTGCTCTGGCCGCCGTGCTGCTGGCCGCCTGCCTGAACGCCTGCATCATGCTGCCCCCACCGCCACCGCCACCGCTTCATGCGACACCGCCGCGGCCCGGCGAGGCCATGCCGCCCTTCGCCCACCGCGGCGGCCCGCCGCCCGAGGCCCTGGAGCTCTGCGCGGGCAAGGCCGAGGGCGCACGCTTCGAGATGCCGGGGCGGCGCAGCGACATGTTGGCGGGCAGCTGCGAGCGCGGCCCCGACGGCCGGCTGGTGCCGCGGCCGGACGGCGCGCGCTAGCGGCTGACCCGCAGCCGGGGCGCCCCCGCCGCGCAGCCGCCCAGCCCTGACGCCGGGCCCCGCCGCGTTCCTACATGCGCGCCGGCATGGCCGCCCTACGGTAGCCTTCCGGAGAATCCATGCCTGCAGCCACGACCAAGACCCCCGCGCCTCGCGTCCTGTGGAAAGGCGCGATCAGCTTCGACGAGCCCGCACCGTCCAAGGCCTGCAAGCCGGCCGTCAAGCGCACGGCCCGCGAGCGCGCCTCCGCACGCAAGGCGGCCACGCGCCGCAAGGCCGCCTGAGGCGCCGCCGTGGCAAGAAGCCCCCGTGCAAGCGAGGCGCTGGCGCCCTACCGCCGCAAGCGCGACTTCAAGAAGACCCCGGAGCCGCACCAGGTCGGCCGCGCCAGCCAGGGTGGCCATGCCTTCGTGGTGCAGAAGCACCATGCCCGCCAGCTTCACTACGACTTCCGGCTCGAGCTCGACGGCACGCTCAAGAGCTGGGCCGTGCCCAAGGGGCCCTGCCTCGATCCATCCGTCAAGCGCATGGCGGTGCATGTCGAGGACCATCCTGTGTCCTATGCCGACTTCGAAGGCACCATCCCGCCGCGCCAGTACGGCGCCGGCACGGTGATCGTCTGGGACCGCGGCGAGTGGGAGGCCGAGGGCGATGCGGCGCGCGGCCTGGCCGAGGGCAAGCTCAAGTTCGAGCTGCGCGGCGACAAGCTGCGTGGCCGCTGGACGCTGGTGCGCATGCGCGGCAAGGGCGAGAAGCAGGAGCCCTGGCTGCTGATCAAGGAACAGGACGCGGAGGCGCGCCCGCTCGCGGACTACGACATCGTCGAGGCCGAGCCCGACAGCGTGCTGAGCGGTAGCGATGTCGATCATCCGCCGGCGGTGACCTACGGCCGGAAGGCCGAGCCCGCCCCCAGGCCCGGGCCTGCCCGGGCGCCACGCAAGGCCACCTCGGCGAAGCGCCGCCAGGCCGCGCTGCCCGAGCGCCTGGAGCCTGAGCTGGCCACGCTGGTGTCGGCGCCGCCCGCGGTGCCCGACGACTGGCTCTACGAGCTCAAGTTCGACGGCTACCGCCTGCTGGCCCGCATCGAGGGCGACCAGGTCCGGTGCATCACGCGCAACGGCAACGACTGGACGTCGAAGCTGCCGGGCCTGGCGAAGGCACTGGCGAAGCTGCCCACCCGATCGGCCTGGCTCGACGGCGAGATCGTGGTCGCCGGCAAGAACGGCGCGCCGGACTTCCAGGCGCTGCAGAACGCCTTCGATCGCCGCGCGACGGCCGACATCGTGTACTGGCTCTTCGATGCGCCCTTTCTGGATGGCGAGGACCTGCGCGCCCTGCCCGTGGAAGAGCGCCGGGCGCGGGTCGCGCAGCTGCTGGGCCCCAAGCCGCCGGCCGGCCTGCATTTGTCCGAGGCCTTCGAGGCCGCGCCGCGCGAGCTGCTGGCGTCCTCGGCGGAGCTGGGCTTCGAAGGGATCATCGCCAAGCGCAAGGGCTCGGCCTATGTGTCGCGCCGCTCGCCGGACTGGATCAAGCTCAAGAACCAGCGGCGCCAGGAATTCGTGATCGGCGGCTACACGGCGCCCCAGGGCTCGCGAACGGGCTTCGGCTCGCTGCTGCTGGGCGTGTACGACGAACAGGGCCATCTGCAGTATTGCGGCAACGTGGGCACCGGCTTCGACGCCGGTCGGCTGAAGGACGTCAAGGCCAGGCTCGACCGGCTGGCGAGTGACGCGTGTCCCTTCGAGAAGCGGCCCGCGGGCGTCAAGGCGCACTGGGTCAAGCCCAGCCTGGTGGCCGAGGTCGCCTTCGGCGAATGGACGCGCGATGGCCGCGTGCGCCACGCCGTGTTCCAGGGCCTGCGCAGCGACAAGCCCGCGTCGCAGATCCGGCGCGAACTGGCGCAAGCGCCGGCCGCCAACCCTCTTGACCATGAAGCGAGCCCATCGATGAAGGCGTTGCACATCACCCATGCCGAGCGCGTGATCGACCAGACCAGCGGCGTCACCAAGGGCGAGCTCGTCGCCTTCTACGACCAGGTGGGAGCGCTCATGATCCCGCACCTGAAGGGCCGCCCGGTCGCGCTGGTGCGCGCCCCGGAGGGCGTGGGCGGCGAGCTCTTCTTCCAGAAGCATGCGAGCAGGAACGAGATGCCGGGCGTGAAGCTGCTGGACCCCGCGCTCGACCCCGACCACGAGCCGCTGCTGCAGATCGACACCGTGCAGGGGCTGCTCTCCGCCGCGCAGATGAACGTGCTGGAGCTGCACACCTGGAACGCCACCTCCAACGCGATCGACCGCCCCGATCGCATCACGCTGGACCTCGATCCGGGCGAAGGCGTCGATTGGGCCGCGATGCAGGAGGCGACACTGCTGGTACGCACCCTGCTGGACGAGCTGGAGCTGCCGGCCTTCCTGAAGACCAGCGGCGGCAAGGGCATGCACGTGATGGTGCCGATTCGGCGGCACTACGGCTGGGATGCGGTCAAGGGCTTCGCGCAGGCGCTGGTGATCCACCTGGCCGAGACCATTCCCCAGCGCTTCGTCGCCAAGAGCGGGCCGCGCAACCGGGTCGGCAGGATCTTCGTCGACTACCTGCGCAACGGCTTCGGCGCGACCACGGTCTGCGCCTGGTCGGCGCGCTCGCGGCCGGGCCTGGGCGTTTCCGTGCCGGTCGAATGGGACGAGCTGCCGATGCTGCAGAGCGCCGCGCACTGGACCGTGCGCACCATCGGCGAGCGCCTGTCCGTCGGCAACAAGCCCTGGGCGGCGATGGAGAAAAGCCGCAAGGGGCTGGCTGCGGCCATGAAGACACTGGGCTATGTGCCGCCGGACGCACCCTGAACGTCAGCCCACCACTTCCTCGGTCACCACCTCGAAGCGCTCCAGCGTGTGCTCGCCGAACACCATGGTGATCGGTACATCGGCGGCGTCGCGGCCGTGCGCGATCATGATGCGGCCGATGCGCGGCGTGTTGTGCCGGGCATCGAAGGTCCACCAGCGGTCGCCGAGGTAGACCTCGAACCAGGCGCTGAAGTCCATCGGATACGGCACCGGCGGGATGCCGATGTCGCCTAGATAGCCGGTGACGTAGCGGGCGGGTACGTTCATGCAGCGGCACAGCGTGATCGCGAGGTGGGTGAAGTCGCGGCAGACGCCGACGCGTTCTCGCCACGCCTCCAGCGCGGTCCGCGTGGGACGCGCGCTCTGGTAGTCGAAGACCAGGTGCTGGTGCACGTAGTCGCAGATCGCCTGCACCAGCGACCAGCCCTTGGGCAACTGGCCGAAGCGGCTCCAGGCGAAGGCCAGCAGCTCGCCGTCCACCTCGCAGTAGCGGCTCGGCAGCAGGAAGCGCAGGGTCTCCACCGGCAGTTGGTCGGGCGTGTGCTCGACCGCGCCGAGGTCGACCGGGTCGGGCCAGCCGTTGTCGAAGACCTTTGCCTCGTTGCGCAGGCGCACTCGCGTGACGCCCGCGGGCACGCGAACCCGTGCACACTGGTTGTCGAAGCCGTCGCGGTAGAAGTCGGTCGCGAGCGGCGGGCTGATCGTGATGTTCTCGCTCCCGACGATGTCGCCGGCCCGCGAAGGATGCACCTGCAGCATGTAGATCAAGGCGGTCGGCGCGCTCACGCCGAGTTCGATGTCGAAGCCGATTCGGATGAGCATGGGCTATATGGAGTTGGCGGGGTCGGACAGAAGAGTGGCGAAGCGAGCACGCATCCTAAGTGGCGACGCAAGATTCGTGCGTGGCGTGCAGCGCGTCTGCGCGTAGGCCGGACTTCGGATCCGTCAGTTCGCTCCTACTGCAAAGCACTGGACCCTCCCACAGACGCCAGTGCGCGGCCACTACGGAGGATTGCCGGCGCGCAGCCTAAGCTGAGCTCTTGCACACGCCCGCATGTCGGCCGTGCCCTCACGCATCCCTCAATACCACCACAATGACTCGGAGCGAATCATGGAGCTTCCTCGCTGTTCAGTGCACTTGATGGGGCCTGGATCGACGATGTCATCCTCTGGTCCGTGGTGGCGGTGGCCGGCATTGCCGGCCTTGCGGTCGTGGTCAACGCCCTGGACGTCTTCTTCGATGCCGGCTGATGCCGCGGCGCTCCGGAAAAACGGAAGGAACGCCCGATGACACCCGCGAAGAAGCCCTCCGGCAGCCGCCGCCCCAAGCCGACGAACGGCAGCAACGACAAGCTGGAACAGCTGGCCGAATCGATCGCCGAAAACACACCGCGCATCACCACCAACCAGGGCGTTCAGATCCCCGACAACCACAACTCGCTGCGGGCGGGCGTGCGGGGGCCCTCGCTGCTGGAAGACTTCATCCTGCGCGAGAAGATCACGCACTTCGACCACGAGCGCATCCCCGAGCGCGTGGTGCATGCGCGCGGCGAGGCGGCCCATGGCTACTTCGAGGTCTACAAGTCGATGTCGCAGTTCACCTCGGCCGACTTCCTGCAGGACCCCTCGGTCAAGACGCCGGTCTTCGTGCGCTTCTCCACGGTGGCCGGCTCGCGCGGCTCGGCGGACACCGTGCGCGACGTGCGCGGCTTCGCCGTCAAGTTCTACACGCGCGAGGGCAACTACGACCTGGTGGGCAACAACATCCCGGTCTTCTTCATCCAGGATGCGATCAAGTTCCCCGACCTGATCCATGCGGTCAAGCCCGAGCCGCACCACGAGATGCCGCAGGCCGCGAGCGCCCACGACACCTTCTGGGACTTCGCCTCGCTGATGCCCGAGACCACCCACATGCTGATGTGGATCATGTCGGACCGCGCGATCCCGCGCAGCCTGCGCATGATGGAGGGCTTCGGCGTCCACAGCTTTCGATTCGTCAACGCGCGCGGCGAGAGCCATTTCGTCAAGTTCCACTGGAAGCCAAAGCTCGGCATCCACGGCCTGGCCTGGGACGAGGCGCAGAAGATCGCCGGCAAGGACCCGGACTTTCATCGCCGTGACCTCTGGGAGGCGATCGAGCGCGGCGACTTCCCCGAATGGGAACTGGGCGTGCAGATGATCCCGCAGGACAAGGAGCATTCGCTGCCCTTCGACCTGCTGGACCCGACCAAGCTCATTCCCGAGGAGATGGTGCCGGTGCAGCGCATCGGGCGACTGGTGCTCAACCGCAATCCCGACAACTTCTTCGCGGAGACCGAGCAGGTCGCCTTCCATCCGGGGCATCTGGTGCCCGGCATCGACTTCACCAACGACCCGCTGCTGCAGGGGCGCCTGTTCTCGTACACCGACACGCAGCTTTCGCGGCTGGGCGGGCCCAATTTCCACGAGCTGCCGATCAACAAGAGCGTCTGCCCCTTCCACAACTTCCAGCGCGACGGCATGCACCGCCAGGCCATCGCGCGCGGCCACGTGGCCTACGAGCCGCACTCGCTGAACGACGGCAAGGAGTTCCGCATCGACGGCGCCAGCGGCGGTTTCCAGTCCTTCCCCGAGGAGATCGAGACGCCGAAGGTGCGGCGCCGCAGCCCCAGCTTCGACGACCACTTCACCCAGGCGCGGCTGTTCTTCAACAGCCAGAGCGTGCCCGAGAAGGAGCACATCATCGCGGCCTTCCGCTTCGAGCTCTCGAAGGTCGCGGCGCCGATCATCCGCCAGCGGATGGTCGACAACCTCGCGCTCGTCGACGAGAAGCTGGCGCGCCGCGTGGCCGAGCCGCTGGGCATCGGTGCACCCGATCCGAAGGCGGCCGCGGGCCGCGCCGGCTACCGCGAGCACCGGATGAAGCTGCCGATCGAGGAGTCGCCGGCGCTGCGCATGGTCGACACCGGCGACGGCTCGATCAAGACCCGCCAGGTCGCGATCCTGGCGGTGGACGGCATCGACTCGGCCTCGCTCAAGCCCATCCGCGAGGCGATCGAACAGGCCGGCGCGCAATGCAAGGTGGTGGGGCCGCGGCTGGGCACGGTCACCAGCGCGTCGAAGCGCCAGGTCGAGGTGGACGCCACGTTCCTCGCCATGCCCTCGGTGATGTTCGATGCGGTGCTGGTGCCGGCCGGCGCGCCGGGTGCCGAGGCCATGGCGCGCAACGGCGACGCGGTGCACTTCGTGCTCGAAGCCTACAAGCACTGCAAGGCCATCTGCACCGTGGGCGAGGGCGTACAGCTGCTGTCGATGCTTGGCATCGGCACCGACGCCAAGTCGTTCCCGCCCGGTGTCGTGGTGGCCGCGACGCCGACCACCAATCTCGGCGACAGCACGGCTGCGGTGAAGATCGCGCACGACTTCGTCGCTGCGATCGCCAAGCATCGGCACTGGGATCGGCCCGGGATCGACGCCGTCCCCGCGTAGTGCGCATTCAGGGGCTGAGGCGCAAGCACGTTGCGCAATGGTGACGCAATGCACGGTTGGCCCCCGGCCAAACAGCCGCTGGCCCGTTTAGCCGATAGGCAGGCGCGCACTTCGTGCCTACGATGACATCGAACCTCTCGTCGGAGTCACCCACATGGACACCAAGCCCGCCATCCTGCAGCCGCAAGACCCGGTCGCCGCCAAGCTCGGGATCTACGTCACCCGTGCCGGCATCGCGCTCGCCACCATCCTCTTCGCGCTGTCGTACCTGCGCGGCTGACGCCGCAAGGCGCGTCTACTCGCCGTCCGGCGCCACCGTGTGCGCCGCCATCTGCTCGAGCGCCTTGACCAGGGCCGAGTGATCCAGCTGGTCCCAGCCGTGCGCGGCGCAGGACTGCATCAACTGCGCCGCCGAGGCCGTCTGCGGCAGTGCAACCCCCATCGAACGCGCGCCGGCCAGCGCCAGGCTCAGGTCCTTCTGGTGCAGCGCAATACGGAAGCCCGGGTCGAATGTGCGCTTGATCATGCGCTCCCCATGCACCTCCAGGATGCGGCTGGCCGCGAAGCCGCCCATCAGCGCCTGCCGGACCTTGGCCGGATCGGCGCCGGCCTTGCTCGCGAACACCAGCGCCTCGCCCACTGCGGCGATGTTGAGGGCCACGATGATCTGGTTCGCTACCTTGGTGGTCTGGCCGTCGCCGTTGCCGCCCACCAGCGTGATGTTCTTGCCCATCTTCTCGAACAGCGGCTTCGCACGCTCGAACGCTGCCTCCGGTCCGCCGACCATGATGGTCAGGCTGGCCGCCTTGGCGCCCACCTCGCCGCCCGAGACCGGCGCGTCCAGGTAGTCGCAGCCGAGCTCGTTGATCTTCGCGGCGAAGCGCTTGGTGTCGATGGGCGAGATCGAGCTCATGTCGATCACCAGCTTGCCCTTGGCCAGGCCGGCCGCGACGCCCTCCTCGCCGAACAGCACCTGCTCGACGTCGGGCGTGTCCGGCAGCATGAGGATCACCACCTCGGCCGCCCGCGCCACCTCGGCGTTGGTCTTGCACACGGTGGCGCCCTTCAGCGCGTCCGGCACCTTGCTGCGGGTGCGCACGATCATCTCGTGGCCGGCCTGCATCAGGTTCTGCGCCATCGGCGCGCCCATGATGCCCAGGCCGATGAATCCGATCTTCATGTCGATGTCCTTTCAGTAGGTGGAGGAGTTGGACGGCGTCGTGCTCGGCGGTGTGGCACGCATCGTGGCCAGCACCTGTTGTGAGCCGGCGGCGATCAGGCGCGCGTCCGAGCTCACGGTGACGAACTGAAAGCCCTTGGCGATGCGCGCCAGCGCGCCCTCGGGCGTGCCGTTATGGATGCCGGCGACCAGGCCGTGCGCCTTGGCGCGCGCGAGGATGTGGTCGATGGCCTGCGCGACCGGCGGGTCGACGTCGTCGAAGACGGGCCGGCATCCGAGCGCCAGCGAGAGGTCCGAGGGGCCGATGTAGACCGCGTCCAGGCCCTCGACCGAGAGGATGTCGTCGAGGTTGTCCAGCGCCTGCGCGGTCTCGATCATCGCGAAGGTGACGATGGTGTCGTTGGCGTGCTGCGGGTAGTCGGCGCCGCCGTAGAGCAAGGCGCGCACCGGGCCGAAGCTGCGCGTGCCGCGCGGCGCGTAGTGGGTGTAGGCGACCAGGCGCTGGGCCTCCTCGCGCGTGTTGACCATCGGGCAGATCACCCCGTAGGCGCCCGCGTCGAGCGCCTTCATCAGCGCGCCCGGCTCCAGCCAGGGCACGCGCACCACGGGTACGGTGTCCGTGGTGGAAATGGCCTGCAGCATCGTGACCATGGCCTGGTAGTCGACCACGCCGTGCTGCAGGTCGATGGTCAGCGAGTCCCAGCCCTGGTGGGCCATGGTCTCGGCCGAGAAGCCGTTCGGGATGGCGAGCCAGCCGTTGACGGCAGCCCCACCGGATTTCCACAGCGCGCGCAGGCGGTTCTCTCTCATGGGGCTTCCTTCAGGAGGTTCAGCGGACGAAGGCAGGGCGCTTCGGGTCGAAGCGCCAGCCGGGGACCAGATATTGCATCGCAACCGCGTCGTCGCGTGCGCCCAGGCCATGCTGTTTGTAGAGCTGGTGCGCCTTCTCGACCTCGGCCATGTCCAGCTCGACGCCCAGCCCGGGCTTCTTCGGCACCTGCACCAGGCCGCCTTCGATCTTCAGCGGCTCCTTCGTGAGGCGCTGGCCATCTTGCCAGATCCAGTGCGTGTCGATCGCGGTCACGCGCCCCGGCGCGGCGGCGCCTACTTGCGTGAACATGGCCAACGAGACGTCGAAATGGTTGTTGGAATGCGAGCCCCAGGTCAGCCCCCAGTCGCGGCAGGTCTGCGCTACGCGCACCGAGCCGGCCATCGTCCAGAAATGCGGATCGGCCAGCGGGATGTCGACCGACTGCAGCGCCAGCGCGTGGCTCAGCTGGCGCCAGTCGGTGGCGATCATGTTGGTCGCGGTGGGCAGGCCGGTGGCGCGGCGGAACTCGGCCATCACCTCGCGGCCGGAGAAGCCCTCTTCCGCGCCGCAAGGGTCTTCGGCGTACGCGACCACGCCGCGCATGCGCTGGCCGAGGCGGATCGCATCCTTCAGGAGCCAGCCGCCGTTGGGATCGAGCGTCACCCGCGCCTCGGGGAAGCGCTCGTGCAGCGCGACCACTGCATCGACTTCCTCATCCCCGCGCAGCACGCCGCCCTTGAGCTTGAAGTCGTTGAAGCCGTAGCGCGCCTGCGCCGCCTCGGCCAGGCGCACGATCGCCTCGGGCGTCATTGCCTTCTCGTGGCGCAGGCGCGACCAGTCGTCGGCGGCATCGGGCTCGCGCGCGTAGGGCAGGTCGGTCTTGTCGCGGTCGCCGACGTAGAACAGGTAGCCCAGCATCTCCACCGCGTCTCGCTGCTGGCCTTCGCCAAGCAGCGCGGCGACCGGCACGTCGAGGTGCTGGCCCAGGAGGTCGAGCAGCGCGGATTCGATGGCCGTCGCGGCATGGATGGTGGTGCGCAGGTCGAAGGTCTGCAGCCCGCGGCCGCCGCTGTCGCGATCGGCGAACTTCTGCTGCACCTGCTGCAACACCCGCTGGTGGGCGCCGATGGGCTGGCCGACCACCAGTTCGCGGGCGTCTTCCAGCGTCTGGCGGATCTTCTCGCCGCCGGGCACCTCGCCGACGCCGGTGCGGCCGGCGCTGTCGGTCAGGACCAGCAGGTTGCGGGTGAAGAAGGGGCCGTGGGCGCCGCTCAGGTTGAGCAGCATGCTGTCGCGGCCGGCGACCGGTATCGCGCGCAGCTCGGTGATGACGGGGGTCTGATTCATAGGAGTGTCGATCAGTCGATCGTGATCTTGCCGGTCTCGATCACTTTCTTCCAGCGGTCGAACTCTTGTTTCTGAAAGCTTGCGAACTGCGCGGGCGTGTTGCCGACCACTTCGAGGCCGATGGCGGTGAACTGCTGCTTGACCGCCGGTTCGTTCAGCGCCGCAACCATCGCCTCGCTCGCCTTGGTGCGCACCGCGGGCGGCAGCCCCTTCGGCGCGACGATGGCCTGCCACGAATAGACCTCCACGTTCTTCACCCCGGCCTCGGCCATCGTGGGTACGTCGGGCAACACCGGCGATCGCTTTGCGCCGGTGACCGCCAGCGCCTTGAGCTTGCCGCTCTTGATGTGCGGGACCACCGCGTTGACGTTCTGGAAGGACGCTTCGACCTGGCCGCCGAGCAGGTCGGTGATGGCCGGCGCGCCGCCCTTGTAGGGCACATGCAGGCCGGTGGTGCCGGTCTCCTGCCAGAACAGCTCGGCCGTGAGGTGGTCGCTGGAGCCGTTGCCGGAGGAAGCGAAGGTCGTCTTGCCGGGGTTCTTCTTCTCGTGGGCGATCACGTCGGCCACCGTCTTGTGCGGCGAGGCGGCGGGCACCACCAGCACGTTGGGCGCCTGCACCGCAACGGTGATCAGGTCGAAATCCTTCAGTGCGTCGTACTGCAACCCCTTGATCAGGTGCGGCGCGATCACCAGCGGCCCGAGCGAGGTGACCAGGAAGCTGGAGCCATCTGCGGCCGCCCGCTTGACCTGGGTCGCGCCGATCGTGCCGGTGGCGCCGGCCTTGTTGTCCACCAGGAAAGGCTGGCCGAGCTTCTCGGTGAGCTTGGGGGTGATGGCGCGCGCCACCATGTCGGTGGACCCCCCGGCCGGGAAGGGGACGACCAGCGTCACTGGTTTCTGGGGCCATTCCTGGGCTTGGGCGAGGCAGGCGGACAGGCCGATGGCCAAGGCGCAGAGCAGTTTCTTCATGGGGCTTGTCTCCGAAAAATTCGAAAGTGGGGATTGCAGATGCGGCAACGGCTTGGTAGCGCTACCGCGAACAGCCCCGATGGTAGCGCTACCGTTGTTGGCGTCAAGTGCCGATTGCTAAGGGTTTCTACTGAATCAGGCGCTGGCGCGGTCGACGATCGAGAAGCCGATGTCGACCACCCGTTCGGCCACGTCCCGGCCCTCGGCGCGATCCACGATGAAGCGCGCCGCCTGCCGACCAATGGCCGCGCTGTCGATGCGCACCGTGCTGAGTGCCGGATGCAGATCGGCCGCGAACTCAAGGTCGCCGAAACCCACCACCGCCAGCTGGTCCGGCACCGCGATGCCGCGGGCCTGGGCTTCGATCATCACGCCCAGGGCCAGCAGGTCGGAGCTGCAGAACACGGCCTCGATGCCGGGCGCCGATGCGAGCAGCTCGGCCAGCGCGCGGCGCCCGCTTCCGAGCGTGGTCGGCGCCGGCACGTAGATCAGCGACACCTCGGGCAGGCCGGCGTCGCGGGCCGCGTCGCAAAAGGCCTGGTGCCGGCGCCGCGAGCGCTCGTCGTCGCCGGCCACCACCGCCAGGCGGCGGCGGCCCTTGGCGCGCAGGAAATCCACCACTGCGCGCCCCACCGCCGCGTGAGAAAAGCCGACCAGCATGTCCAGCGGCGTGGGCGTGAGGTCCCAGGTCTCCACGACCGGGATGCCGGCGGCCAGCAGGCGCCGCCGGCCCTCGGTCGAATGCAGGATGCCGGTGAGCACGATCCCGTCGGGACGGCGGCCGATGATGGCATCGAGCAGCGCGTCCTCGCGCGAATCGGTATAGCCGCTCTGGCCCAGCATCAGCTGATAGCCCTCCTCGGCCAGCGCCTCGGTGAGCGACTGCACGGTCTGCAGGAACACCGGCCCCGCGATCGTCGGCACCACCGCGGCGACCAGCCGGCTGCGCGTCGACGCCAGGCCGCCGGCCAGGACGTTGCGCACGTAGCCGGTGCGGGCGACGGCCTCGCTCACCTTCCGGAGCACCTCCGGGGACACCTGGGCCGGCGTGTTGAGCGCACGCGACGCGGTGATGGGCGCGACGCCGGCCAGCTTGGCCACGTCATGCAGCGTGACGGCGCCGCTGCCGCGGCGGCTGCGGCGTGCGGGGGACGGTTCGGCCTTCATGACGGCGATTCTAAGTGCGGACGATAGCGCTACCGTCGGGGAGTGGCTGTGGTGCCCGCGCCCATGTCCGGGAGCGCCGGAATCTCCTTTTCGCCTAGTGCTTCTGGTGAATGCTTCTGTTTGCAACGCGCAGTAGAGTCAATGCTCACATAGGGGATTGGACGCCATGGACAGCCTCGCCACCGTCACCCTGCCTGTCGTGCCCGGCCCAGCGACCGAAAGCAGCGACTGGCCGGCGCAGCAGCCCGACTGGGCCGAGTTCGAACGCGACGGCGCGCGCGCACTGCCCGAAGGCCTGCGCCTGCGCGACTACGAGATCGTCGGCCCGATCGGCGAAGGCGGTTTCGGCGTGGTCTACCTCGCCTGGGACCACGCGCACCAGCACCATGTCGCGATCAAGGAATACCTGCCGGCAGTGCTGGCCGGGCGCGACCGCTCCTCCACCGCGGTGGTCGTCCGATCGCCGCGGCACCAGGACAGCTTCCGCATCGGCCTGCGCAGCTTCGTCAACGAGGCCCGCATCCTGGCGCGCTTCGACCATCCCGCCCTGGTGCGCGTGCTGCACCACTGGGAAGACAACGGCACGGCCTACATGGCGATGCCCTACTACCAGGGCCCGACGCTGGCGCGCGCCCTCGCAGGACTGGGCCGCCCTCCCGAGGAGGCCGAGCTGCGCGGCTGGCTGCGGCCGCTGCTCGACGCGCTGGGCACGATGCACGCGCTGAGCTGCTTCCACCGCGACATCGCGCCCGACAACATCCTGCTCACTGACAGCGGCCCCGTGCTGCTGGACTTCGGCGCTGCGCGGCGTGTGATCGACGGCGCAGGGCAGTCGCCGGCGGTGGTGTTCAAGCCCGGCTTTACGCCCGTCGAGCAGTACGGCGAGCTCGCCTCGATGCGGCAGGGGCCGTGGACCGACCTCTATGCGCTTGCGGCGGTGGTGTACGCGGCGATCACCGGCCAGCCGCCGATCTCATCGATCGAACGGATGCCCGACGACCCTCTGCAGCCCCTCTGCGTAGTGGCGCGCGGCCGCTACAGCGAGCCCTTCCTCGCGGCCGTCGACGCGGCGCTGTCGGTGCTTCCGCAGGACCGGCCACAGAGCGCGGCCGAGTTCAGGGTGCGGCTGGGCGACGATGGCGTGGCATGCGAAGCGTGTGGCGATGCCCCGGACTTCGCGCCCGGCCGCCCGCCGGCTTCGGCTGCGGCCGAAGCGCCGGCACTGCACGCCGCGTTCCGCAGCTTCGTGCCTTCGATCGCCACGCCGGCGGCACGCCGGGTCGAGCCGCTCGCGGCGATGGCGCCGCGCCCGCGCCCGAAGCCGGCGCCGGTGCAACGCACCCGCTTCAAGCTCCCGGCGCTGGCGGGAACGGCCGCAGTGCTGATCGGCCTGATGACCGCCGGGCACTACCGCATCGGGGATCCGGTCCGCACGGACCCGCCGCTGGCCGTGCTGGCCGCCTTGCCCGCGACGCCTGCTGCGCCTCTGACACCCGCGGCATCAGTGGCACGGGCAGCGCCGGTCGCATCGACTGCGCCGACGACGCCGATGCCATCGGCCCTGCCAGCTGCGGCCGCCGCGGTGCAGCCTCCCGACCCACGGCCTGTGGCTGCCATGCGCGAACGCACGCCCCCGGTGCCAGTGCCTGCGCCGGCCGACGTGCAGCCGCTGCGCGTCGTCGCCCTGCCATCGATCGCCCTCGACGCACCAGAGCCCGCCCCGTACGCCGAGGCAGCGCCATCGCCGCGCCGCGCGCCGCGGCCTGCCGTCGCGCCCGCACCGGCGCGTGCCGACCCCTTGTTCGGCACGGTGTCGCGCCAGCCCGTTCAGGCACGCCCGGCCAGGCGCGAGGCGCCCGCGCTTGCCGCCGAGCCGCCGGCCCGCGTGCTGGCCAGCGCCGCGCCCTCGCATGACGGCCGCTGCAGCGAGCTGCTGCTGCGCGCCTCGCTCGAACCCCTGGGCGCCGCAGAGGCGGCCAGTCTGAAAAGGGGGTGTGAATGATGGCCACGACCTTCTCCCGCAGCCGCCTGGCCGTGTCCCTGTCCGGCGCCCTGCTGATCCTGGCCGGCCTCGCCGGCTGCGCGACGCCCGCGCCGCCGCCGCCCTCCAAGGCCGAGCTCCCCTTCGACCAGGCCATTGCCCAGGCCACCGACAGCCTGGTCGTGCAAACGCAGAAGCAGGCGCCCCTGATCGCACGCAGGAGCGTCAAGCGCGGCGTCGTGCTCGATCCGATGATCGACGCGGGCAGCGCTCAGCAGACCGTGGCCACGCAACTGCTGCAGGAGCGGGTCAGCGAGCGCATGGGCTCCAGGCACGAGACGATCGAGCTGCTGCCCTTCCAGAGCGCGAACCTCGCCAAGGCCCGCTACCTGCTGACCGGCACCATGACGCGGCTGTCGGTCGAGCAGGCGCGCAGCCCGTTGCGCATCGACCTGGCGCTCACCGAGCTGGCCACCGGCATGGTGGTGGCCCAATCCTCCGTGGTGGCGCGCGACGACGGCCTCGACCACACGCCGCTGCCTTACTACCAGGACACGCCGGTGCCCATCAGGGACCAAGTCATCGACAGTTACGTGCGCACCACCGCCACGCCTGCAGGTCAGCGCGCCGACCCGTACTACCTGGAGCGCATCGCGGTGGCCCCTGCCATCAAGGACGCCACCACGCACTACAACGCCGAGCGCTTCCAGGACGCGCTGGCGCAATACAACAGCGCCGCCGGCGGAACGGCGGGCAACGCACAGCTGCGCGTGCTCAACGGCATCTACCTGAGCGCGGCCAAGCTGGGCCGAACTGCCGAGGCCGAGCAGGCCTTCGGGAAGATCGTGGCCTACGGCATCGCGCAGCAGCAGCTGGGCGTGAAGTTCCTGTTCAATCCGGGCAGCACCGCGTTCTGGCCCGATACCAAGGTCAGCGGCCCGTACCCCATGTGGCTGCGCGAGATCGCCAAGGCCAGCGCTGACGCCAAGGTCTGCATGGACATCGTCGGCCACACCAGCCGCACCGGCTCGGTCGCCTTCAACGACACCCTGTCGATGCAGCGGGCGCGCTACATCCGCCAGCGCCTGATCGGCGAAGCCGGCGTGCTGGACGAACGCACCAAGCCGAGCGGCAAGGGCTTTCGCGAGAACATCATCGGCACGGGGACCGACGACGTGGTCGATGCGCTCGATCGCCGGGTCGAGTTCAAGATCGTGGATTGCGGCTGAGCGCTGCGGTCTTCATGCCCTATGTCGGGCAAGAGCGGCCGCGCCGGTTCGACAGCTTCACCTGCAGCTCGTCGGCCACTTCCACTGCGCGATGCTCCATCACCGCCACCGGATAATTGCCGATCACGATGCTGTCGACGCTCACGGTGGCATAGCTGAACTCGTGGCCCAGGGCCGACGCGGCGTCCTGCAGGCACTGGGCCACCGACGCCAAGCCCTCCCGCGCGTAGCGCCAGGTGCCGTCGCCAATGCCTACGTACGAATTGAAGTTGCGGTCGCCGCACTTCGTGATTTCAACTGCCGGTTGCATCGCTGTTCTCCCAGAGTTCGCTGGGAAGATTCTCGCGAGCACCCTGGCCCGGCGGAACTGGCCATTGGTCGAATTAGCCGCTCAGCATCCTTCAACTGGAGGAGGCCGCTCGGCCTGCGCGGCCCCCTCGCCACTCAACCGCGGGCGCGCGCCTGGTCGCGCAGCGTCTTGATCTGGTCGTGATTGCGCTGCGCGCCCTCGGCCTGGCGCTCGACCACGCTGCGCACGTCGGCGGGCAGGTTCTGCTTCAAGGCCTTGCGGTAGCGCGCCACGGCTGCGTCCTCGCCGCGCTCGCACTCCTCGAGCATCGACAGTTCGCTGTTGGCGCCCACTGCCCCCTTCACATGCACCCAGCCGCGGTGCATCGCACCCGTCGCGGTGCCCCCCTCGGCCGGCTCGCCGCCACGCGCCAGGATCAGCTGCGAGAGCTCGCTCGCAGCCTGCGCGCAGCCTGCGGCGCGGTCGCTGAACACGCGCTTCATCTCGGCCGACTTCACCTCGTCGGCGCATGTGCGAAAGCCGTACTCGCCGTCTCGCGAGTTCTCGAGCAGGTCGTTCAGGATGTCCACCACGTCGTCGTCGGCCAGAACTTCAGTATCAACTGCCATGAAAGTACTCCTAGTGATTCAGCGGTCCCGTGCGGGACGCTTGCTGGAGCCTTCATGATTGGCCAACGGCTCGCTCGCCACGTCAGCCTCGCCTGACGGCACCTGTAGGGCGGTGCCGCCCTCACAGACCGTTTCAGGCAGCGACGGAATGCGTTTTTGCCTGCTTGGCTGAGCCATCGACCGCCTACGCCCTTCGCGCTAGACCGTATTGCGAATAGCCCCTCCCCGACCCCCCTCCTAGACTCGCCCCCGACGAGGTCTGAGGGGCGCGCACTCCGCGCGCCGGCGGCACGCAATCGCGCCGCAGAGGCCGCGCGCGGGGGTCGAATGCAAAGTCTTTCGGAGTTCGGACGAGCGCATGCGCGCAGGTGGATCGGCGCAGGTACCCTCGGGCTCGCGGCGCTGGTCGGCGGCCATGGGGCGCTGGCCCAGGCACCCGACGCCGAGGCGGTGGCCAGCAAGCAGGAACAGGCGCGGCTCGCCGACACCGACACGCTGCTGGCACTCACCAGCGACGGCGCGGTGCTCTACGCACAGGACAGTCCCAAGCTCTCGGGCTATCAGTACTGCAGCCAGGCGGTGGCGCTTGCCGAGGCCGGCGAGTTCCGCCAGAGCGTGCGCGCGGCGAGCAAGGCGTTGCACCTGGCCAACACGACGCGCGATCCCAACCTGCTCGCGATGGCGAACCGCGACCTCGCCATCGTCTACAGCTACTCGGGCCAGCTGGAAAAAGCCGAGGAGTTCGCTCGCGAGGCGCTCAAGCACCCGGCGCGCGACCCCCGGCTGGTCGTGGGCCCGGCGAACAAGGTCATCGGCGACGTGCGGACGCGGCGTGGCGACTATGCCGGCGCGGTCGCCAGCTACGAGACGGCGCTCGCCAACAGCTCGCAGCGCTACGCGCCGCTGGTGCAGTCCTCGCTGGTCAACGCCTTGATCGAATCGGGCGATGCGCCGCGCGCGCGCCAGCTGCTCGGCACCCTGCCCCCGCCGCGCGAAGCGCCGCTGGCCGCGCAACTGGAGCGCACGCGGGCGCGCCTGCTGCTCGCCGAGAACAAGCCGGCCGAGGCGCGCGACCTGTACCTGCAGCTCACCACGCGGCAGGTCGGCATCGACAGCGGCTACTACCGGCTCTGGGCCTGGGACGGCGTGGCGCGCAGCGAGCTCGCGCTCGGGCAGAAGCAGGCGGCGGCCGATGCGGTGGGCCGCGCGCTCGGCAGCGTCGATGCGGTGCGCGCGAAGTTCCGCAGCGAGGAATTCAAGATGGGCCTGTTCTCGGACCTCCAATCGGTGTTCGAGCGCGGAGTAGGGCTCTACAGCGAGGTCGGCGATGCGCGCCAGGCCTTCGAGCTCAGCGAGCGCAGCCGCTCGCGCGCGCTGCTCGACGCGGTGCGCGGCCGGGCGCGGCTGAGCAGCGTGGCCGCCGCGACCGTCGACCTGGCGACGCTGCAGCGCACGCTGGCCCCCGATGAGCGCGTGCTGCAGTTCCATGCCCTGCCCGACCGCCTGCAGGCCTGGGTCGTGAGCCCGGCAGGCATCGAGGCCAGGAGCTTCGCGATCAAGCGCGACGACCTCAACGAGCTGGTCGAGACATTCCGCAATTCGGTGGTGCGCGGGCGGCGCGCCGCCATCGCCAATGCCGACAAGCTGGGCGCTGCGCTGATCGCTCCGTTGGGCCTGAAGGCCGGCGAGCGCCTGGTGATCGTGCCGCACGGCCCGCTGCACTACCTGCCCTTCCAGGCGCTGCGCGTCGACGGCCGCTACCTGATCGAGACCCATCCTGTCTCCGTCGCGCCCTCGATGAGCATCGCGGTGCAGCTGGCGCAGCGCTCGCCGCGCGCCGATGCGGTGCTCACCGCCTTCGGCAATCCGCGCATCGAGGACAAGTACGACCTGCCCGGCGCCGAGGTCGAGGTCAAGCAACTGGCCCAGCTGTTCCCGCGCAACAGTGTCTACATGGGCGCCGCGGCGACCAAGTCGCAGTTCCGCGACGTCGCCGCGCGCGCGCCGCTGATGCACGTGGCCGCCCACGCCGAGGCCGACCAGGTCGACCCGCTCTATTCGCGCATCCTGCTGGCCAACGAGGGCGGCAAACAGAGCTTCCTGGAAGCGCACGAGATTCTCGGCCTGCCCATGCAGGGCAGCGCCCTGGTCACGCTCTCGGCCTGCGAGTCGGGCCTGGGCCGCATCGCGCAGGGCGACGAGGTGCTGGGCTTCACCCGCTCCTTTCTCTCCGCTGGCACCGGGAGCCTGATCTCCTCGCTGTGGCCCGTCTCGGACGATGCCACCGCCGTGCTCATGGGCACCCTCTACGCCGAGCTGGCCAAGGGTCGCGACATCCAGCAGGCCATGCAGGCCGGCCAGCTCGCCGTGCTGAAAGAACCCCGCATGTCGCATCCCTTCTTCTGGGCCCCGTTCAACCTGATCGGCAACTGGCGTCTCAAGGTGGGGAGCCCGGCATGAAGGGGGCACGCGCGCTGTCGAAGCCCTCGCAGATCCGCCGTCCCGCCGCGCTCGCCGCCGCCTCGCTCGTGGTGATGGCGATGGCGCTGGCCGCCTCGCGCGTCCACGCGGGCGGCGATGAAGCCGTCACGCTCGCGCCCACCCAGGACCCGTGCGGCAGCTGCGACCGCCCCGTGGCCCAGGCTCCCGCCGCGCCGCAGAGCCTGCCGGCGCCGCCCGCGCCCGTGGCGAGCTTCCGGCTCAACGATCTCCGGCTCAACGGCGCGCAGACGCTCGGCAGCGAGGAGCTGCAGGCCATCACCCGCCCCTACATCGGCCGCGACGTCACCCTGGCCGACCTGGAGGCACTGGCGCAGGCCATCACCGCCAGATACCGCGAGCGCGGCTACTTCCTGGCGCAGGCCGTCGTGCCGGTGCAGACAGTGCAGGGCGGCATCGTCGAGATCAGCGTGATCGAGGGCCGGCTCGGCAAGGTCGACGTGGCCGTGGCACCGGATGCGCCGATCGGCGAGCAGCGCGTGCGCGCTTTCCTCGCGCCGCTGCAGTCGGGCGAGGCCCTCAGCGGCGATCGCTACGAGCGCGCGATGCTGCTGCTGTCGGACCAGCCCGGCGTGCGCGTGTCCTCCGCCCTGCAGGAAGGCACCCAGCCGGGCACCACCGATCTCACGGTCGAGGTCACGGCCGGGCCGCGCTGGGCCTTCACCGCGGAAGCCGACAACCACGGGACCAAGGAGTCGGGCCGCTATCGCGTGGGGGGCACGGCGCGCTGGCTCAGTCCGGCCGGCATCGGCGACAACCTCGACCTGCGCGCCATGGTGTCGGACGACGGGCTGTGGTTCGGCCGCGCCGCCTACGAGGCGCCCATCGGCGCGAGCGGGCTGCGCGCCGGCATCGGCCTGGCGCGGGTGCGCTACGAACTGGGCGGCCAGTTCGCCGACCTGGACGCGCGGGGCCGCGCCGACGTGTTCGACCTTTCGCTCAGTTATCCGCTGATCCGCCAGCGCCGGCAGAACCTGTTCCTGCGGCTCTCGGCCGACGCCAAGAAGCTCGAGGACGAGCTGGGCGCCGTGAGCCTCACCTCCGACAAGCGGATTCACGGCCTCGGCCTGGGCTGGGCCTGGGAGCGGCGCGACGAGGTGCTGGGCGGCGGCTACTGGGCAAGCTCCGGCGCGCTCTACCACGGCAAGCTCGACATCCGCGACCCGCAAACGCTGGCCTTCGACCAGGGCCTCGGCGGCCACCGTACCGACGGCAGCTTCACCAAGCTGAGCTTCCTGGTCTCGCGGCTGCAGTCGGTCATGCCACGGCACTCGCTGTTTCTTTCGCTGGGCGGCCAGTGGGCCAGCAAGAACCTCGATGCGTCCGAGAAGCTGGCGCTCGGCGGCGCCCGCGCCGTGCGCGCCTATCCCTCGGGCGAGGTGCTGGCCGACCAGGGCTTGATCGGCACCGTCGAATGGCGCTGGTCCTACAACGAGGAACTCACGCCCTTCGTGTTCTACGACGCCGCCCGCGGCAAGCTGGCGCACGACCCCACGCCCTTCGACGGCGTCAACCGGCTGAGCCTGCGCGGCTACGGCATCGGCCTGTCGTGGTCGCGGCCCGGCAACTTCGCCATCAACGCGACGCTCGCCTGGCGCGACGGCACCCAGCCGACGCAGACCGACGGGGGCGGGCGCAACCCTCGCCTTTACGTGCAAGCACAGAAGGCCTTCTGAACATGAACTCCCAATCGAAGCCAAGGCGATCCGGACGCACCCAGCCTGCGTGTTTCCCCTTGCGCCCGGTGGCGCTGGCCCTGGCGTGCATGAGCGCCCTGGCGCCGGCGGCGGCGCAGCAGTTGCCGACCTGGAACAACTTCATCGTGCGCGGCGGCAACGTGGCGGTGGGGAGCGGGCCCGGCAACCTGCCGATCACGGCCGCCGGGGTGCCTTCGCCCGCGGGCACGATCCTGCCGATCACGCAGGCCACGCCGCGCGCCATCATCGACTGGCAGGGCTTCTCGATCGGGCCCGGGAACGCGGTCAACATCACGCAGCAGGCAGGCCCGCGCAGCGTGCTGCTCAACCGCGTGACCGGCAACGAGCTCTCGACCATCGCCGGCTCGATGACGGCCAACGGCCGCGTCTTCCTCGTCAACCCCAACGGCGTGCTGTTCGCGAACGGTTCGACGGTGAACGTCGGCGGCATGGTCGCCTCCACGCTCCGGATGGGGACCAGCGACGCGGACTTCATGGGCGGCAGCGAGCGGCTGGTGTTCCAGCAGGTGGGCGGTGCGCTCGGCACGGCCGAGAATCGCGGCAGCATCACCGCGAACGGCGGCGGCACTGTGGCGCTGATCGGCGCAAGGGCCTTCAACAGCGGCAGCATGGTGGCGCAGGGCGGTACGGCCGCACTGGTGTCTGCCGACACGGTGACGGTCGACTTCGCTGGCGACGGGCTCACCACCTTCAAGGTCTCGCCGGGCCTCTACGGCAATGCGATCAACGGCGGCCTGGTGCAGGCCGACGGTGGGCGGGTGGTGCTGATGACCACCGGCGGCAGCGAGGTGGGGCAGGGCGTGGTCAACAACCGCGGCGTGCTGCGCGCCGACACGCTCTCATCGCGCAACGGAGAGATCGTGCTCGACAGCGGCAGCACGGCGGCCGGCGTCACCCTCAACGGCGGCCTGCTCTCGGCGGCCGGCAACGAGGCCGGGTTTCAGGGCGGCACGATCGACGTCACGGGGCGCACCATCCTGCTGCAGCCCTTCGTGGCTCTGCCGTCGACCGTCGTGGTTCCGGGGCCGAACGACAGCGGCATCGTCGATGCGAGCGGCGCTGCCGGCGGCGGGCGCATCCAGCTGCACGCCACGGCGGTGGGCGCCAGTGCGCAAACGGGCGCCATCGCCGTCGCGGCCGGCACCCGCATCGGTGCCGACGCCACGGCCGCCGGCAACGGCGGCGAGATCCGCGTGCTGGGCGAGCGCACGCTGCGCGCCTACGGCACGATCACCGCCAAGGGCGGACCTGCCGGCGGCAACGGCGGCGTCATCGAGACCTCGGGCGGCTATGCGGTGCCCGCGGGCGACAGCAATGGCGGCATCGACCTCGCGGGCCTGCGCACCGATGCCTCGGCACCGAACGGAACGGCGGGCCAGTGGCTGGTCGATCCGTTCGACGTCACGATCGTCAACGGCAACGCCGCCGGCACACTGACCGGCACGCCCTTCGTGCCGATCGCCGATTCGACCATCCAGGACGGCGACATCAATGCGGCGCTCAACAGCGGCACCAGCGTGCGCATCACGACCGGCAATCCTGCGGCGGGGGCGCCGGACGTCGGCGACATCTTCATGGACGACGTGCAGATCGAGTACAGCGCCAGCAAGGGCCCGCTCACGCTGCAGCTGGATGCGCACCGCAGCGTGCGCGGCAACACCGCCTCGGTGATCGCCTCGGTCGGCGATCCGCTGAACGTGATCTTCAACGCCGACGCCAACGGGGCGGGCGCTACGGTGGGCGGCGGCCAGGTGAGCTACAGCGGCGCGATCTACACCAACGGCGGCAGCGTCGCGATGAACGGCACCTGGGCGAACGCCAGCAACGGCATGTGCAGCATCTGCCTCACGACGGCGCTCATCGACACGCGCACCGGCAATCAGCAATCGACGCTCGGCGTACCCGGCGCGTACACCGGGGGCAGCGACGCGGGCCTGGGCGGCGCAGTGCAATTGCGCGGCATCAGCACCTTCGGCGATCCGGCCGCGGACAGCGTCGGCGCAGTCTTTGTCCAGAACAGCGTCATCAGCACGGCCACCGGTGACATCTCGATCTTCGGCAGCCACAGCGCTGGCAACGGCGTGCAGCTCGAGAACTTCGTGAGCCCCGGCACGCTCAGCACCACCAGCGGCAACATCTCGGTGACCGGCATCGGCACCTTCGCCGCGCAGACGCCGGGGCATGGCGTGCTGATCGACAGTGAGACACTGCGCACCGCCGACGGCAACATCACGATCGCCGGCCGGCGCCTGGCCGGCGGCCCGGTGGCCGGCGCGGGCGTGCTGCTGGCCAACGGCGCGCTGCTGCAGACCACCGGCAGCGGCGACATCCGCGTGACCGGGCAGTCCGATGGCAACGGCGCCGGCGTCAACATCGCGCCCTCGCCCGCGCCGACGGCCGGGCCGCCCGGCCAGATCGACGGCAACCGCAACGTGGTGCTGCGCGCAGTCAACGACGGCAGCACCGATGCGCTGGCGATCGGCGGCCCGGTGCGTGCCGGCAACGCGCTCGACCTGCGGCCCGGCGGCGTCGACCTCGCAGGCAATGCGCTGGACCGCACCGACGTGCCGATCACGATCGGCAGCACCGCAGGCACCGGCTTCGCGGTCTCCGCCGCGGAGCTCGGGCAGATCACCACGCCGACCCTCGTGGCCGGCAGCACTGCGCACGCAGCCGACATCACGGTGGTGGGGCCGTTGGCGCTGGCCTCGGCGCTCACGCTGCACAACGGCGGCGGCGGCAACATCCGGCTCGCCGCGCCCGTGTCCACGCCGCAGCTGGGCCTGCTGAGTGCGGGCGACATCACGCAGGCCGCAGGTTCGACCGTCACCGCCGGCGCGCTGCTGGCGCGCTCCAGCGGCGGCAGCGTGCTGCTCAACGAGCCGGGCAACAACGTCGCGGCCGTGGGCGGCGGCGCGGCCGGCCGCTTCGAATACACCGACGCCGACGCGCTCGCGCTGAGCACGCCTTCGGTCACCAGCTTCGATGCCGCGACCCAACTGCCGCAGACGGTGTCCGGCACGACCGTGAGCGCCGACCGGGTGCTGGTGCGCACGCTGAGCGGCGACCTCTCGCTCGGCACCCACGTCACGAGCACCACCAGCACCGACCTGGTGGCGGCGGCGCGCTTCCAGAACCTGGGCGCCTACACGATCGCCGGCGCGCCCTGGCGCGTGTGGGCCGATACGTGGGTCGGCGAGACGCGCGGCGGGCTGTTCGGATCGGGCCTGCTGCCCAACCTCTACCACTGCGCGTACCTGGGCCTGTGCACGGTGACGGTATCGGCCGCCGACAACCATTTCATCTACGCGCAGCAACCTGGCGCGACGGTGCTGGTCCACAATGCCGCGCGAGCCGGCGGCCGGCTCAACCCGCCGTTCACCTACAGCATCACGGGCCTGATCCTCGGCGACACCGGCGCGGGCTTCGCGGGCACCCTCAGCAGCCCGGCAACTCCCTTCAGCCTGCCGGGCAGCTACCCGATCAACGGCAGCTTCACGTCGGCCGAAGGCTACGCGGTCAACGTGGTGCCGGGCGTGCTGACCGTGGGGGCGCTGCCGGAACTCATCAAGCCGGACCTGGTGCGCGACACGCCGAGCACCTGGCTCTACGACCGCAACATCGGGCCGGCGCCGATCTGCCTGGCCACCGGGCCACTGGATGGCGACCGCGCCGCGCAGGAGGGCGACGTGCTCGCGCGCGAATGGTCGCGCGTGCGCTCGCGGCCCAACCTCACGAATTGCGTCGACACGGAGCGGCGCAATGGGTGCGCGGACTTCTAGCCTTCGTGGAATGGCCGAACCACCGCTATGAGCGGCGAAGCGGCACGGAGTGACGTCATCCAGGAGGAACGCCGAGCCAGACGGGTTCCCTTCCCTTCCTCGCCGATCCGCTCTCTTCCGCGCGGCCCGCATCGGTCAGCCAGGACCGCGGCCTTATACCTTGCTGCGGCCCGGGTGTGCGGACTTCTAGCCGACGTCCGGTGCCACTTCGGTTCGACTGCGAGGAAACGTCGACGAGATGTCGCGCCACGCTTGCGCGCCCATCGCGGTCTCGACGCGCTCGCCGATATTCAGGACGTTCAGGACACGGTACTCGAACATGCGCACCATTGCGCCTACGACATGGTCGGCAGGACGATCCGGATAGAACCTGCACGGCGAAGAATCGCCCGCAAGGCTGATGAGCGCACGCGCCGCTGCTGCGTGCAGCGCCACCCTTCTGTCCGGATCATCGAGCTGTCCCATCCAGATGAGCGTGTCGCGCCCCAGTTGCTCGTCGCTGAATACGGCGCGCAGGACGCTGTGCACGTCGCCATCCGATAGCAAAGGCGTGCCATTCACTTGAATCGCTTGAAGTTGCAGCAGGGCATTCAGGGCGTCCTGAGCCCAGGGGTACTTCAATTTGTGCAACAGTTCATCCGCCCCGCCGCGCAGGCTGTCCGCGGCTGCAGCATCGATCGCTTTCACTCCCATCAGGAACATGGGATCTTTCAAGAACGAGAGCGCGGGTTTCAAGGACGTGGGCTGCGCACGAAGCATGACCCACATGAGCCTCCACCCGCGAGCCCACGGACGGACGTGCCGGATCTGGCTATCGGAGAGGTCGACGTGCCAGACCAGCATCTTCTTCAAGTCGGTCAGCGGCGCCCCGTCCAAGACTTGCTCGATGCGACCTGTTCCACCAACCTCGTGCCGTACCGTGGTCTGGATCGCTGGCAAAGCCGGACCCAGATCGACGCGAGGCGCGAGTGCGTTGAACAGCAAAGTCACCTGGGCGTTGTTCCATTTGCCGTTCCGGAGGCCGTCCACCGTGGCTTGCGCGACCAGCTGTTGACCCTCATTCATCTTCAGGATGACATCGAGCTCCGGGGAGCGCTCGGCGCTGCAGAGCAGCGGCAGCGCATAGATCATGAGCGTTGGCATGGCGCCAACGTTGTCCCGCTTAGGCTCTCCGACCATTCGATGGATGGCCCACCGTGGGTCTTGCGGCATCGGAAAGACGATCGAAAGAATGGTGTCGGCGAGTTGCGAGCATTCCGGCACCCCGGCCGCGGTGAGCACCACGGCCATCTGCAGCGCGACCGAACGCTGCTCTTCCCGCTCGACATCCGTGCTCTTCTCTTCCAGCGCCATGAAGCTGACAGGCCGCAGCTCGGCCTTGTATCCAGCTGCCGCAAGCTTTCCGATCGCAGCCTCGATAAGTCGCTCGCGTGCCGGGTTGCCGAACTCCGGGTACGGGCAGTCACGAATGAGAAGCGCGGCCGTGCGCAAGTCATCAGCGTCGAGAGCTCGCCGGAAGGTGTCGGCCAACTGGATGAGCGTGTCTGCAGGCTTTTCGACGGTGTTGGCGGCCTTGCCTGCTATCGAACTCAGAAGGCGGCCCCTCAGGATTGAGACCGTCTTTGCAGGGATTGCCGGCAGCGCGCCTTTGTGGGCTTGATAGACCGGCTCATCCCACCGCACAAGCAACCTGCTCACCGCGCTCATGAGTTGGGATCGCAGCCAATCGGCGTCGCTCTCCCCGAGCTTGTCGATCCACGCTGCAAGCCCCTGCAGGCGCTTGGCGCATGCGTCAGGGGTCTGCGAGTTCTCGGCCGCCGCCACCGCAACGCGCAGTACCTCAGCTCGCCCGTTCGCCGGTATGCGGCTGACCAGATCGAGTGTCAGCTCCGGCAGCTGAGCCATGTCTTTCAGCTGGGCCGCGAATGCCATGAGTTCAACCTCGTCCGCACCAGGGCGTCGCTCATCCAGGGCGGAACGGATGATGGCGGTCATCGTCACCGTCCACGGGAGATTGAGCGCCTTGAGTTCGTCGGCGAACAATAGGAGCAGGCGCAATTGCGTGAGGCATCTGACCGTGTCACGCGTCAGGGCGCGGTCCACCGTCAGGCGCACAGCCTCGACGAACACGTCGCCGTCCAACTTGTCGGCCATCTCCATGGTGAGCGGTGGAAACATTGTCATCACGCTCGACCTTGCCTCTGGCCACCACCGCAGCACTCCGAACACCTCATGAAATTTGCCGTCGCGCAACGCCTTGTGGGCCGTGGCCTCCAGCGCCCGATTCAGAGGCGTGAAGACCTCGTCGCCGCTCTTCCTCAAACGCTCGACGCGCTCGGTTCCACAGAAGTTCAGCAGCCCGAGTCGCACCGACGGCTCGCACACGCGAACGAGCGTGCATGCCCCCACGAAGCAGTTCGCGTCCACCAGAACCGCGACGAGGTTAGCGATGACGTGCCGGCTCTGATCGCCAAGCATCGAAGGAAAGACGATGCGGTCCGCCTCGATGATCAGGCCCTCGACCTGCTCCAGCGACGACAGCACATGTTCCCATCGACCGCCGCAATCCGCTTTCGTCAAAGGCGGAAGTGGTTTGATCGCATGTTGTCTTCTGCCTCCAGTCTGCCGTGGCGAAGCGGCTGGCAGCGGGTTTGCTTCGAGTGTTGAACGCCTGGTCGATCTGGTCGATCTGGTCGATCTGGTCGATTCGGTCGAATCGTTCAAGCCACCGCGTGGATTCCCCAAAAAAGATATAGGTCTCACAGTATCTGCCTGTCTGAAGTAGGTTGGGAATGTGAAGCGCTTGCAAGCAAGTCAGCTTCTGCTGAGCTCAACAGCGCAGAAATGCGCCCGAGCTGATCTCGGCCGGCCCGACGCCGGCGTGCGGCAACGGATTGGGCGGCTCGGGATGGAGGCGGGCGGTCCACGACTCGGCGGTTCGCCTGAATGCATCCAGCACTCCGGGCCATTCGTCCGGATCGTGGGGAAGGGCGGGGACGAGCATGGACAAGGTCAACAAACCCGTCTCTCGATGGACGTCGACAGCCCAGTGCGCTCCCTCGCCCGTCCAACGCGCCACGATGTCCGCCACATGGCGCGGCTCATCGTCGTCGAAGTCGTCATCCTCGTCGGCTTCCACGATGGCCTGCAGCAGCTCGGCCCGCACGTAGCCCGCGCCCGCAAACAGCTCGACCCGGCCATCCGGCAGCATGGCGGCGTGAATGTGCAGGCGCTCTCCGGCATCGAACACGAGGCCGCCGTCGGCGCTGACGCATGTCGGCGGCCGCTCCACCGAGGCAAGATACAGGTCGAGGCTGTGACCTAATTGAGCGGTCATCTTGGTGTCGCTCCTCTGGGGTAATGGTTATCCCGCTGAGTAACGGATCCTTCGCCTTGGTTCCATCACGGCGACATGACGTGACTCGGCGAAGAAGGCCACCTTCATGAGGCGTACCCTCGCCCAGCCTGAAATCGGAGAGCAATGAAACGTCGATGCCACCCAGGGTTGAACTGCCGCCCTGACCCCAACGCGCCCGGAGTACCTCCGGCGGAGCGCTCCTCGTGAGCGCCGCCCCCGACAAGATGGGCGAAGCGGTCGCCGCGCCCGCTCTCGCCAGCTTCGCCGAGGCCTTCCGCTTCTGGCTCAAACTCGGCTTCATCAGCTTCGGCGGCCCGGCGGGGCAGATCGCGATCATGCACACCGAACTGGTCGAGCGCCGCCGCTGGATCAGCGAGAGGCGCTTTCTCCACGCGCTGAACTACTGCATGCTGCTGCCCGGCCCCGAGGCACAGCAGCTGGCCACGTACATCGGCTGGCTGATGCACCGGACCTGGGGCGGCATCGTCGCCGGTGCCCTGTTCGTGCTGCCCTCGCTGTTCATCCTGGTCGCGTTGTCATGGATCTACCTGCGCTTCGGCGACGTGCCGGCGGTGGCCGGTCTCTTCTACGGCATCAAGCCGGCCGTCACCGCGCTGGTGCTGCACGCGGCGCACCGCATCGGCACGCGGGCGCTGCGCAACCCTTGGATGTGGGGCATCGCGGCGGCGGCCTTCGTGGCCATCTTTGCCTTCCACACGCCCTTTCCGGCCATCGTGCTTGGGGCCGGGCTGATCGGCCACTTCGGGGCGCGCCGCGCACCGGCGGTGTTCGCGCTCGGCGGCGGCCCTGGCGGCGCGCAGCACCGCTACGGTCCGGCGCTGATCGACGACGACACGCCGACACCGCCGCACGCGCGCTTCTCGCGCAGCCGGCTGGCAAGGCTGCTGGCTGTCGGGCTGGGTATCTGGGCGCTGGCGATGGGCGCGCTGGTCGCCACGCAGGGCCTGCACGGCACGCTGACGCAGATGGGCTGGTTCTTCACGAAGGCGGCGCTGCTGACCTTCGGCGGCGCCTACGCGGTGCTGCCCTATGTCTACCAGGGCGCGGTGGAGCAGCACCACTGGCTGTCGGGCGCGCAGATGATCGACGGCCTGGCCCTGGGCGAGACGACGCCGGGCCCGCTGATCATGGTGGTGGCCTTCGTCGGCTTCGTCGGCGGCTGGCTGCGGCAGGTGCTCGGCCCCGAGGCCCTCTTTCTCGGCGGCGCGCTGGCGGCCACGGTGGTCACCTTCTTCACCTTCCTGCCTTCCTTCGTCTTCATCCTGGTCGGCGGGCCCCTCGTCGAGGCCACGCACGGCAAGCTCGGCTTCACCGCGCCGCTGTCGGCGATCACCGCGGCGGTGGTCGGCGTGATCCTGAACCTGGCGCTGTTCTTCGCCTATCACGTGCTCTGGCCGCAGGGCTTCACTGGCCGCTTCGACTGGGTGTCCGCCGTCATCGCGGTGGCCGCGGCCTTCGCTCTCTTCCGCTTCAAGATCGGCGTGATGCCGCTTCTCGGCGCTTGTGCGCTGGTCGGACTTGCCGTCACGCTGGGCAGGGGCTGAACGCGATACGGACGTCCGCTTTGCTCAGTCGCCCGCAGCAATGCCCCGCTGCTTGAGTGCGGCGATGTCGGCCTCGCTGTACCCGACCTCGCGCAGCAGCGCATCCGTGTGCTCGCCGAGCAGCGGCGGCTGCAGCCGGATGCCCGGCCGCTCGCCGCCGAGAGTAAACGGCATCAGCGGTACCTTCGACTCGCTGCCGTCGTTCATGCGCACCGGCGCCAGGCCGCCCGTGGCGTTGAGGTGTGGGTCGTCGAAGAGCTCATGCGGTCTGGCGATGGGGGCGAAGGGCAGCTCGTTCTTCTCGAACACGGCGCTGAGCTCGGCTGCGCTGTAGCCCGCGAGGTGCGAGCGCAGCAGGGGCATCATCCAGTCGCGCGCGAGCACGCGGTCGTTGTTGGTCTTCAGGCGCGGATCGGCCAGCATGTCCTCCAGGCCGAAGGCCTTGCAGAAGATGGTCCACTGCTTGTCGCTGACCGCGGCCAGGAAGATCTGCTCGCCGTCCTTCACGGTGAAGACGTCGTACACGCCCCAGGCCGAGATGCGGCTGGGCATGGGATCGGCCGGCTTGCCCGTGGCCGCGAACTGCATCATGTGCTGCGCGACCAGGAAGATGTTGTTCTCGAACAGCGCCGACTGCACCTCGCAGCCCTCGCCGGTCTGCTCGCGCTCGCGTAGCGCCGCCATCGCACCGATGGCGCCGAACATGCCGCCCATGATGTCGTTGACGCTGGTGCCGGCGCGCAGCGGGTCGCCGATGCGGCCCGTCATGTAGGCCAGGCCGCCCATCATCTGCACCACTTCGTCCAGCGCGGTCCGGTGGTCGTAGGGGCCGGGCAGGAAGCCCTTGTGGCTCACGTAGATGAGGCGCGGGTCGAGCTTCTTCAGGCTCTCGTAGTCGAGGCCCAGCTTCTTCATCGTGCCGGGCTTGAAGTTCTCGCTCACGATGTCGGCGCTGGCGATCAGGCGCAGTGCGGCCTCGATGCCCTCGGGCTTCTTGAGATCGAGGGCGATGCTCTTCTTGTTGCGGTTGAAGGTGGGGAAGAAGCCGGCGCCGGAGCCCAGCAGGCGCCGCGTGGAGTCGCCCTCGACGGGCTCGACCTTGATGACCTCTGCACCGAGGTCGGCCAGCATCATGCCGCAGGTGGGACCCATCACCATGTGGGTGAATTCGACGACGCGGACGCCGGCGTAAGGCAGTGGCTTTGCGGTGCTGTCAGGCATATGCGGTTCCTTGGTTTCCCTGGGCAAAGCCCTTGGGCAGGCCGGCCTCGGGCGTCATGCCGTAGACCGGCTCGCCCGGCAGGCCGGCCATGAGCGGCGCGCGCGCCGCGATGAGTTTGCCGATGTCGATGTCGGTGGCGACGCCCATGGCCTCGAACATGAAGACCAGGTCCTCGGTCACGACATTGCCCGAGGCGCCGGGCGCATACGGGCAGCCGCCCAGGCCGCCGAGCGAGGCGTCGAAGGTGCGCACGCCCTCTTCGAAGGCCGCGAGGCAGTTGGCCAGGCCCAGCCCGCGGGTGTTGTGCATGTGGGCCGCGCCGGCCTGGCCGCCGAGCTCGGCGCGCAGGCGCCTGAAGAGGCGCCGCACCTGGGCCGGATTGGCATAGCCGACAGTGTCCGACAGGCCCGATTCGTCGGCGCCCGCCGCCACGCACTGCACCGCGAGGCGGATGACCTCGTCCTCCGGCACCTCTCCCTGCAGCGTGCAGCCGAAGGCGGTGGAGATGCCGGCCTCGAGCTTCACGTGCGGCGCGATCTCGCGGCGCAGCGCAGCGATGGCGCGCACTTCCTCGACCATCTCCTCGCGCGTCTTGCGCACGTTGGCCAGAGAATGCGCAGCGCTGGCCGACACCGGCATGGTGAGCTTGTGCACGCCGGCCGCGAGCGCGGCCTCCGCGCCCTTGCGGTTGGGCACAAGCGCCATCACGGTGAGCCCGGGCAGCGTGACCGCATGGCGCACCACCTCGGCGGCATCGGCCATTTGCGGCAGCAGGCGGGCCGGGACGAAGGAGGCGACCTCGATCTCGCGCACGCCGGCGGCGTGGAGCGCGTCGATCCACCGCAGCTTGTCCGCGGTCGGCATCGTCGCCTTGACGGACTGCAGGCCGTCGCGCGGGCCGACCTCGCTGATCAGCACATCGGGGCTTGTCATCGGGCTTGTCTCCTGGAGCGGGGTTTGCAAGTGCCTTGATCGAGCCTTGCTTGACAGTTCTATCTTACAGAACTAAATTCTATTGTACGAAATTAGACTGCAGCACCCCATGGCTGTCAAGCCGAGCCCATGCCCCGCAAAGCCCAGACCGAATCGATCGCAGACCTCGATGCCGCGCCCGGCGGCGCCGCCGCGGTCGATCGTGCGCTGAGCCTGCTGGCCTGCTTCCAGCCCGGCGACGAGGCGCTGAGCCTGGTGCAGTTCGCAGAGCGCACGCAGCTGTACAAGAGCACCGTGCTGCGGCTGCTCGCTTCGCTGGAGCATGCACGCCTGGTTCGTCGGCAGGACGACGGCCGCTATGGGCTGGGCATGGAGATCGCGCGGCTGCACGGTCTCTACGCCGCGGCCTTCTCGCTCGACCGCATCGTGCCACCCGTGCTGCGCGAGCTGGTCGCAGCCACCGGCGAGAGCGCGGCATACCACGTGCGGCAGGAGCAGGGCGATCACTGGGCGAGGCTGTGTCTCTACCGCGTCGACTCGCCGCACGAGGTGCGCGACCATGTGCGCGCGGGCGACCTGCTGCCGGCCAACCGCGGCGCCGGCGCGCGCATTCTCATCGCCTTCGGCCCCGAGGCCGAGCGGCCGCGCGGCGCGAAGGAGCGCAAGCTCTACGAGCACATCCGTGCGCAGGGCTGGTGCGCGCTGGTGGGCGACCGCTCGGCCGAGCTGGCTGGCATCTCGGCGCCGGTGTTCCATGCTGATGGCCGGCTGGCCGCGGCACTCACGCTGACGATGCCGGCGCATCGCTACGACGAGCGGCACATCGAGCCGGTGTGCGCAGCGGCGCGCCGGCTCACGGCGCAGGTCTAGCCCATCGTGCAGCCAAGATCACGCCGGGCCGTCACCAGCAGGTCGGCCTGGTTGCCAAGGCTGAAACGGGTATCTGGGTGACGCAGCTCCAGCTGAGGAGCGAAGACAGGTTGACCTGGATCTTCAGGACTCACCGCGCCGGGGCATGGTCGCGCAGCGCGGCCAGCACCGCCTCGATCTGCTCCGGCAGCCCCACGGTAATGCGCAGCCACTGCGGCAGACCGTAGCTGTCGAGCAGCGCCACCTCGACACCGGCGGCCAGCAGGCGCGCGTGCACGGCGCGCCCCTCGCCGACGTGCACCATCACGAAGTTGCCCGCGGAGGGGAGCGAGCCGAGCCGCAGCTCGTGCAGCCCCGCCTCGAGCCGCAGCCGCCCGACGGTGTTGAGCTGGTAGCTGCGCGCCAGGAAGGCCTCGTCGGCCAGCGCCGCCACCGCCGCAGCCTGCGCCGGCGTACTGACGTTGAAGCGCGGCCGCTGCGCATTCAGGCGCGCCGCCAGCGCGTGCTGCGCGACGCCGTAGCCGATGCGCAGCCCGGCCAGCCCGTAGGCCTTGGAGAAGGTGCGCGCGACGATCAGGTTCGGAAAGCGCCGCACCCAGGCGATGCTGTCATAGCGCTGGGCCGGCGCAAGGTACTCGCCGTAGGCCTCGTCGAGCAGCACGGTCACGTGCGGCGGCACCGATTCCAGGAAGGCGAGCAGCGGCCCGGCCTCGATGAAGCTGCCGGTGGGGTTGTTGGGATTGGCGACGAAGAGCAGCCGCGTGTCCTCGCCGACGGCGGCGCGCATGGCGTCCGGGTCATGGCCGAAGTCCCGCGCCGGCGCCACGGTGCTGCGCGCGTGGGCGTGCGCGGCCGCCTGCCCGTAGACCACGAAACCGTACTGCGAATAGACGACGTGCTCGCCCGGCTTGACGCCGACCCGGGCCGCGAGCTCGAGGATCTCGCTGGAGCCGCTGCCCAGCACCAGCCAGTCGGCCGGCACGTCGAGCCGAGCCGACAGCGCATGCTTGAGCGCGGTGCCGCTGCTGTCGGGGTAGTTGCCTGCGCCCTGGAGCGCTGCCGCGGCGGCGCGACGGGCGGACTCGGGCATGCCGAGCGGGTTTTCATTGGAGGCCAGGAGAATCATCGCGAGGGCCGGCATATTTGAGAGGTGAATGTATGGACCCTTTGCAGCCTGCCTATCAGGGCCTACCCTCTGCGAGTGGCTTCGCCGGCCTTGGCCTTTGATTACCCTCAATTTGGTCATTGATCAATCACATTTGAGGCGCTTACTCAACGGCCAGGTATCGAATAAAGTCCTCGACTGCATTTTTCCGTCTTGATTCAAGGAGTAGCTAACCATGACCGCCCGCACGACCGTCCACGGCCTCCAGGTCGCCACCGAGCTCCATCGCTTCATCGAAGACCAGGTGCTGCCGGCCACCGGCGTCGCCAGCGAGGTTTTCTGGAAGGGCTTCGACGCCATCGTCGGCGATCTCGCGCCCAAGAACATCGCGCTCCTGGCCGAGCGCGACCGCCTGCAGTCCGAGATGGACGCCTGGCACCAGGCCCATCCCGGCCCGATCGCCGACATGCCGGCTTACCGCGCCTTCCTCGAGAAGATCGGCTACCTGCTGCCGCAGCCCAAGGGCGCGAAGGCCACCACCACCAACGTCGACGCCGAGCTCGCGCTGCAGGCCGGCCCGCAGTTGGTGGTGCCGATCCTCAACGCACGCTATGCGCTGAACGCCGCCAACGCGCGCTGGGGCTCGCTCTACGACGCGCTCTACGGCACCGACGCCATCCCCGAGACCGATGGCGCGGAGAAGGGCCAGGGCTACAACCCGGTGCGCGGCGCGAAGGTGATCGCCTTCGCGCGCGAAGTGCTGGACCAGGCCGCGCCGCTGGCCAATGGCTCGCACAAGAACGCGACCGGCTACTCGGTGAAGGACGGCCAGCTGATGGTGGCACTGCAAAGCAGCAGCACGCCACTGGCGGACCCCTGGCAATTCGTCGGCTACCAGGGCGATGGGGCGACGCCAAGCTCGGTGCTGCTCAGGCACAACGGCATCCACCTCGACATCCGCATCGATCGCAACACGCCGATCGGCAAGACCGACCCGGCGGGCATCAGCGACGTGGTGCTCGAGGCGGCGCTGTCCACCATCCTCGACCTCGAGGACTCGGTGGCAGTGGTCGATGCGCAGGACAAGGTGCTCGCCTATTCGAACTGGCTCGGCATCCTGCAGGGCACGCTGACGGAGGAAGTGCAGAAGGGCGGCAAGACCTTCACCCGCGGCCTCAACCCGGACCGCGAGTACACCGGCGCCGACGGCAAGCCGGTCAAGCTGCACGGCCGCTCGCTGATGTTCGTGCGCAACGTCGGCCACCTGATGACCAACCCGGCGATCCTCTACGGTGAGGGCAAGGAGATTCCCGAGGGGATCATGGACGCGGTGATCACCACCACCATCGCCACCATCGACCTGAAGCGCAAGGGCAACTCGCGCACCGGCAGCGTCTACATCGTGAAGCCCAAGATGCACGGCCCGGCCGAGGTGGCCTTCGCCAGCGAGCTGTTCGGCCGCGTCGAGCAGATGCTGGGCCTGCCCGCCAACACGGTGAAGCTCGGGATCATGGACGAGGAGCGCCGCACCAGCGTCAACCTGAAGGCTTGCATCGCCGAGGCGGCGGGCCGGGTGGCCTTCATCAACACCGGCTTCCTGGACCGCACCGGCGACGAGATGCACACCGCGATGCGCGCCGGCCCGATGCTGCGCAAGGGCGACATGAAGACCACGCCCTGGATCCAGGCCTACGAGAAGAACAACGTGCTGGTGGGCCTCTCGTGCGGCCTGCGCGGCAAGGCCCAGATCGGCAAGGGCATGTGGGCCATGCCGGACCTGATGGCCGCAATGCTGGAACAGAAGATCGGCCACCCGAAGGCCGGCGCCAACACCGCCTGGGTGCCCTCCCCCACGGCCGCCACGCTGCATGCGCTGCACTACCACCGCGTGAATGTGGCCGAGGTGCAGAAGGAGCTCGAGAAGATCGACGCCGATGCCGAGCGCGACAACATCCTCGCCGATCTGCTCAAGGTGCCGGTCGCGCCCGAGGCGAAGTGGACGTCGGCCGAACGCCAGCAGGAGCTGGACAACAACGTGCAGGGCATCCTGGGCTACGTGGTGCGCTGGATCGACCAGGGCGTGGGCTGCTCCAAGGTGCCCGACATCCACAACGTGGGGCTGATGGAAGACCGCGCGACCTTGCGCATCTCGAGCCAGCACATCGCCAACTGGCTGCTGCATGGCGTGGTGACGAAGGAAGAAGTGGAAGCAACCTTCCAGCGCATGGCCGCGGTGGTCGACGGGCAGAACGCGGGCGATCCGCTCTACAAGAAGATGGCGGGCCACTTCGAGACCTCGGCGGCGTACAAGGCGGCGCAGGACCTGGTGTTCAAGGGCGTGGAGCAGCCGAGCGGGTACACCGAGCCGCTGCTGCATGCCTGGCGGCTGAAGGTGAAGGCCGGGCAGGCCTGATCGCCATGCCAGCCACCAAGGAAGAAATCGCAGCATTCATTGCACGCGAGTTTCCGCAGACGAAGTGCGCCGTCCTCGAAGCCGGCAATGCCGGCGCGACCGTCGCGCACGAGGTGGGGCCCGCCGAATTGCGGCCCGGCGGCACGGTCTCAGGGCCGGTCCTCATGGCCACGGCCGATGTGGCGCTTTATGTGGCGATCCTCGCTGAAATCGGCATCGTTCCCTTGACGGTGACCACCAGCCTGAACATCAACTTCCTTCGCAAGCCGGAGGCGGGCGCGCGCGTCATCGGCGTCTGCAAGCTCATCAAGCTGGGTCGCTCGCTGGCGGTTGGCGAGGTCAGCCTTTACTCGGAGGGGCGCAGCGAAGTCGTTGCGCATGCGGTGGGGACCTATTCCATTCCGCCACGCGCAACGTAAGCCTCGTCAGGCCCTCGCTCCCGCGGGGGCCGCGGAGGCCAGCGTTCGCTTCACCTCCGCCGGATCCATCCCGTACATCTCCGCGAACTCGGCGATGCTGCGACCGCTGGCCTCGAAGGCGCGGCGCAGCGCCTCGCGCTTCGCGTTGCGCGCGCCCAGTTCGGCAAAGGCCTCGTCGAGGACTGCGTTGGCGCTCTCGTCGTTGCTGCGCACCACGAGCATGTAGTCCTCGCGCGAGAGGCCCGAGGCCTCGATGGCCGCCATCAGGCGTGCGCGCAACTGCGGGCGCAGGTCCTCGCTGCTGCGCGCCTGGCGCCTGCGGAACACTTCGAGGATGGCGTGGTGCACATGCTCGGGAGCGACGGGTTCCACGGGCACGCCGCCCAGGTCATGGCGCGGCTTGCCCGCTGCCACGGCTTCGAGGTAACGCGTGGACCGCGCATGCAGGCCGAGCGCGACCTTCAGGTCATCGCGCTTGAACTCGTCGGCATGCGCCGCCAGCAGGTCCTCGAACACGCCGAGCTTCAGCGGCAGGAAGCGCGCGCCGAACAGCCCAGGGTAGAGCTCGAACAGCCGCTCCAGCACGGGATGGGTCTTGCGCGGACGGGGGGGCTGCTTGCCCTGCGCGGGCTGGTGCCCCGGCGGCTTCTGCTGCGCCGCGCCGGCACGCCTGTGCTTGCGCGCGGGCGGAGCGTTCCTTTCCTTCTGCGACGGCGAGGGTTGCGGCGAAGAGGCGGTATCGGTATCGGCTGTGTTCGAGGTCATGGATATGGCGGCCCTCCCAGGCCTGAAGTCGCACGAAGCGGCGCGGACCCGAACTGTAATGCGAGACGCTTCGCCGCACGGCCGCCGCAGCCTTCCGAGTCCCGCCCCCTCGTCCTACACCCATGCGCGCGACGCACCGACCCGGCCCCGTAACCATCTGTCTACGTTTGCAAATACTGAGGCCTCAGTCAACAACCATTCACCCCTTCAAGGAGATAGCTCATGACATCCACCTCGTTTCCCAAAGTGCTGAAAGTCACTGCCGCCGCGTTCGCCATTGCCGGGGCCGCAGGCCTCGCCGTCGCACAAGGCAACCCGCCGACCACCAGCTCGCCCAATCCCGCAACGGGCGCAGGCCAGCAGGCGCAAGGCACGCAGGGCACTCAGGGCAGCACGCCCATGGGCACGACCGGCACGCCTGCCGCACAGGGCTCCGGGGCGATGAGTTCCGGCTCCGCGGCCAGCGGCAGCACCTCGGGCAGCGGGACGATGTCTTCGACCGACACCACGCCGAGGTCTTCCGACAACATGCGCATGGCGCGGGCTGACCGCAACTGATCGTGCGACGCATCTCGCCGACCTTGCCGGGCGCAGCGCCCGGCCTTCTCGCGCTGGCCTTGGTCGCTGCCGCGCTGGCACTCCCCGTGCCGGCGCAGGCGCAGGGTGAGCTCGAGAGCCTGGTCCAGTGGGTGCGAACTACCGGCGACAACCAGGGGGCGGCCTTCGCTGTCGTCGACAAGAAGGGTGCTCGCGTCCACGTCTTCGATGCGGGCGGAAAGAAGCGGGCGTCTGCGCCGATCCTTCTCGGCCTGGCGCGCGGGGACGATTCGGTGCCCGGCATCGGCGAGCGCCCGATGGCACAGATCCGGCCCGAAGAACGCACAACACCGGCCGGCCGCTTTGCCACCGAGCCGGGCCGCAACCTGCAGGGCGAAGACATCGTGTGGGTCGACTACGACGCAGCGGTCTCGATGCACCGTGTGCGTGCCACCAACCCGGCCGAGCGCCGCCTGGAGCGGCTCGCGACGCCGGGCGTCGAGGACAACCGCATTTCCTATGGCTGCATCAACGTGCCGGCAGCCTTCTACGATGCGCACGTGAAGCCCACGCTTGGCGCCCACCGCGGCGTGGTCTATGTGCTGCCGGAAACAAGGCCGCTCGCAGCGGTGTTCGGCCTGGGCACGCGGGTCGCCGCGAGGCCGGTTGCGCAGCGCTGAAGCCGATCAGGCACGCTGCGCGGCCTCGGCCTCGGCACGCAGCCACCGGATGAAATCCTGCGCGTCCGCGTTTTGTGCGGCGCGGCGGGCGCTGTCGATGAAATAGGCGCGGCGCGAGGCCACGTCCGTGCCGAAGGGCGCCACGAGGCTCCCTTCTTCCACCAGGTCGCGCAGCAACGGCAAGCGGCCGATCACGACGCCTTGGCCGGCCACGGCCGCGGCAACGGCGTCGGTGTACAGCGTGAAGCGCAGGGAATTCTTCATGCGCAGGCCGGTGAGCCCCATCACTTCGAGCCAAGGCTCCCAGTCAACCGTGGGAGCATCGTTGTGCTTGGGCATGTCGATGGTCAGCAGGGTCTGATCGACGAGATCGTCGGGCGAGTGCAGCCGCTCGGCGACCTTGGGCGCGCACAGCGGTATGACCGATTCCTCGAAGAGCGCAGGGCCGGTGCCGCGCTCGAGCGGCACGAAGCGCACCGCCACGTCGATGCGGCTGCGTTCGAGGTCCAGTACCTCCAACGTGGCCGAGAGCCGCACGTCGACCCGCGGATGGTCCGAGGTGAAGCGCGCGAGACGCGGGATCAGCCAGAAGGAGGCGAAGCCCGGCGTGCAGGTGATCGCGACCTGGCGCAGCATCGGCGCCGCCCGCAGCCGCGCGGTTGCATCGCGCAGCCGTTCCAGGCTTTCGACGACGGCGCGCTGCAGCACGCCACCGGCCTCGGTCAGCGCCAGGGCGCGATGGCGGCGCTCGAACAACAGCACGCCCAGGCTCGCCTCGAGCTGCTGGATCTGCCGGCTGACGGCGGACTGGGTCAGGAAGAGCTCGGCCGCCGCCTGCGTGAAGCTCAGCGTGCGAGCCGCGGCCTCGAAGCTGCGCAGCAGCTCCAGGGGCGGCAGCTCGGCGCCGGCGGGAGGGGGTTTTGCATTCTCTGCGCGCATGCAACGAGTTCCATATGACCGTGTGACTACGGCGCTCCGGCTCACTATATTCATTCCACAGCCGAATGCAAAAGGAGAGTCCGCCATGAACACCGCCCCCAGCCGTTTCCACCTGAGCCTGGCCAAGCGCACCATCTTCACTCTGCCGGATGCCGCGGGCGTGGGCATCGAATGCCGCAGCGGCAGCGTATGGGTCACTCTGGACCACGATCCGCGCGACATCGTGCTGGCGCCGGGCGAGCGATTCGAAGGCGATCAGCACCGGCGCATGCTGGTGTCGGCGCTGGAGCCCTCGTGCATCACGGTTTCGGGCTCGCAGCCGGCGGCGCTGCCGGTGCGGGAGGAGCCCGCTCGGTCGCCTTGGCGACTCCGGCTCCACGGGATGTCCCCGGCTTGACCGTCGGTGCCCGGGCGTTGAACCATCGACGCTCGTGGCCCTGGACGCAGCGACGCCGTCACCCAGGTTGACGGCGTCTTGCTTTGGTGCTCGGCCATGCTTTTCCCTCCCGAGCAAGGACATCAGATGGCAGAGGCATACATCGTGGCCGCGACGCGGACCGCCGGCGGCCGCCGCGGCGGCAGGCTGGCGGGTTGGCATCCGGCCGACCTGGCGGCGCAAGTGATCGACGCGCTGGTCGCGAAGAGCGGCATCGACCCGGCCGCGGTGGAGGACGTGATCCTGGGCTGCGTCAGCCAGGTCGGCGAGCAGGCCACCAACATCGCGCGCAACGCGGTGCTGGCCTCGAGCCTGCCCGAATCGGTACCGGGCACCTCGGTCGACCGGCAATGCGGCTCCTCGCAGCAGGCGCTGCACTTCGCAGCGCAGGCCGTGATGGCGGGCAGCATGGACGCGGTGATCGCGGGCGGCGTCGAGAGCATGACGCGCGTGCCCATGTTCACGCCCAACGTGCTGCCGGCCAAGGCCGGTCTCGGCACCTACATGAGCCCCGCCATGCAGCGCCGCTACCCGGGCGTGGAGTTCAGCCAGTTCACCGGCGCCGAGATGATCGCGAAGAACTACGGGATCGCGAAGGAGGCGCTGGACCGCTACGCCTTCGAGACCCACCGGCGCGCCATCGCCGCCACCCGCGAGGGCGCCTTCGCCGAGGAGATCCTTCCCGTCGCGGTGCGGCTCGCCGATGGCAGTACCTCGGGCGAGATGCACCAGGTGGACGAAGGCATCCGCTTCGACGTCACGCTGGAAGGCATCGCCGGCGTGAAGCTGATCGCTGAGGGCGGCCGCTGCACCGCCGCCACCGCCAGCCAGATCTGCGACGGCGCCAGCGGCGTGCTGGTGGTCAACGAACGCGGGCTCAGGGCGCTGGGCGTGAAGCCGCTGGCGCGCATCCACCACATGGGCGTGCTGGGCCATGACCCGGTGATCATGCTGGAGGCGCCCATTCCCGCCACCCAGCGCGCGCTGCAGAAGGCCGGCATGAAGATCGAGGACATCGACCTCTACGAGATCAACGAGGCCTTCGCGCCGGTGCCCATCGCCTGGCTGCAGGCGCTGGGCGCCGACCCGGCCCGGCTCAACGTCAACGGCGGCGCGATCGCGCTGGGCCATCCGCTGGGCGCCTCCGGCACCAAGCTCATGACCACGCTCGTCCACGCGCTGAGCCAGCGTGGCAAGCGCTTTGGGCTGCAAACCATGTGCGAAGGCGGCGGCATGGCCAACGTGACGATCGTCGAGAGGCTCTGATGTCTGCCGTCATCTGGGAATCGAAGGAGGGCGTCGCCACGCTGACGCTGAACCTGCCGGCCAAGCTCAACCCGATCGCGCTCGACCTGCAGCACGAACTGGGCGCCGCGTTGGCCCGCGTGCGCGAGGACCGCAGCGTGCGCGCCGTGGTCCTCACCGGCGCCGGCAAGGCCTTCTGCGTGGGTGCGGACCTGAGCGCGATGCGCCCGCCCGAAGCCGGCGAGACGCTCGGCGATCAGACCGCGAAGTGGATGCAGTCGGTAAGCAACCCGCTGATCGAGTCGATGCGCGCGTTCCCGGTGCCGGTGGTGTGCGCGGTCAACGGCGCCGCGGCGGGTGCCGGCGTGGGGCTCGTGCTGGCCTGCGACGTGGCGATCGCGGCGAAGAGCGCGTACTTCTACCTGTCCTTCCTGCCCAAGCTGGGCATCGTGCCGGACCTGGGCTGCACCTGGTTCATTCCGCGCCTGGTGGGTCCGGCGCGCGCGATGGGCATGAGCCTGCTCGACGAGCGCCTCGGCGCCGAGCGCGCGGCGCAATGGGGCCTGATCTGGGCCTGCGTCGACGACGATCTGCTCCTGCTGGAGGCCCAGCAGATCGCACGGCGCCTGGCACGCCTGCCGGCCCACGCGGTCATCGAAGCGCGCCGTGCCTTCGAAGCATCGCAGCGCCACACGCTGCCCGAGCAATTGCACTACGAGAGCGAGCGCCAGCGCGAACTCCTGAACCACCCCGCCTTCGCCGAGGGCGTCGCGGCCTTCCTGCAGAAGCGCGCGCCGGAGTTTCCGGGGCGCTGAACTGGGCACACCATGATCGAACGCACCCTCTTCACCCCCGACCACGAGGCCTTTCGCGACAGCTTCCGCCGCTTCATGGACAAGGAGATCGCGCCTTTCCATGAGGACTGGGAAGCGCAGGGCTACGTCGATCGCCAGCTCTGGAACAAGGCGGGCGAGAACGGTTTTCTGTGCATGTCGCTGCCCGAGGAACACGGCGGCGCGGGCGCCGACCTGCTCTATTCGGTGATCCAGTTCGAGGAGCTGTGGGCGCGTGGCTTCACCGGCGTCGGCTTCGGACTGCACAGCGAGATCGTGGCGCCCTACATCCTCCACTACGGCACCGAGGCGCAGAAGAAGAACTACCTGCCGCGGCTGGCCAGCGGCGAGATGGTTGGCGCCATCGCGATGAGCGAGCCCGGCGCCGGCAGCGACCTGCAGGCCGTGCGCACCGCCGCGCTCAAGCAGACCGACGGCAGCTGGCGGCTCTCGGGCAGCAAGACCTTCATCACCAACGGCTGGCATGCCGACCTGGTGATCGTGGTGGCCAAGACCGACCCCGCGGGCGGCGCCAAGGGCACCAGCCTCTTCCTGGTGGAGCGCGGCATGCCGGGCTTCGAGAAGGGCCAGCGGCTGAAGAAGCTTGGCCTGAAGGCGCAGGACACCTCGGAGCTGTTCTTCAACGATGTGCACCTGCCGGCAGAGGCCCTGCTCGGAGGGCAGGCGCAGGAGAACCGCGGGTTCGTCTGCCTGATGGAGCAGTTGCCCTGGGAGCGGTTGCAGATCGCGATCAGCGCGGTGGCCGCTTCGCAGGCGGCGATCGACCACACCGTCGCCTACGTCAAGGACCGCAAGGTCTTCGGCCAGGCGGTGGGCGCCTACCAGAACACGCGCTACACCCTGGCCGAGCTGCAGACCGAGGTGCAGGTCGCGCAGGTCTTCGTCGACAAGTGCATCGAGCTGCTGCTGCAGCAGAAGCTGGACACCGCCACCGCCAGCATGGCCAAGTACTGGACCACCGACCTGCAGTGCAAGGTGATGGACGAGTGCGTGCAGCTGCACGGCGGCTACGGCTTCATGTGGGAGTACCCGGTGACCCGCGCGTACGCCGATGCGCGGGTGCAGCGCATCTATGGCGGGACCAACGAGATCATGAAGGAAGTGATCACGCGGGCGATGGGCTTGCCGGGGCGCTGAAAAGCGGGAACCCAAGGCCAGGCACCTAGGCGCGCGCGCCCAGCCCGAGGATCAGGTCGCGCAACCAGCGCTGCGCGCTCGAGGCCCGCTCGGGGCCGGGCGACAGCAGCACGATGCGCACGGGATCGATCTCGAACGGCGGCGGCTGCAGCACGACGGCATCGCGCGCGGTCCCTTCGAGGTCGCAGAACACGCCTCGCGCGAGCGTGGCCACCAGGCCCGAACCTTCCAGCATGGCCGGCACGCGCAGGAAACTGGGAACGATGCAGCGGATGTCGCGCCGGTGCCCGGCCGCCTTGAGCACTGCGTCCACGGCGCTGTATTCGCCCTGCCCCACTGCGACGCGCAGGTGGGGCGCCGCGAGGTAGGAGAGCAGGCCCATGCCGGCGCCGTGGGCGCGCCGCGAGAACGCCACCACGTAGGGGTCGGCCAGCAACTCGTCGCACTGGATGGCGGCATCGGCCAGCACCGGATTGCCGACGATCGCCATGTCCACCGCGTCGCCGAGCAGCATGCCTTCGGCGGCGTAGCGGTCGATGGAGCGCACGGTCAGGCGCACGCCGGGCGCGCGCCGCTCCAGGGCCATCCACAGGCGCGGCGAGAAGACCCTTTCGGCGTAGTCGGTCATCCCGATGCGCAGCTCGAAGGCGTCACGCAGCGGGTCGAAGAGCCTGCGCTCCTCGTGCAGCGAGTCGATCAATGCGACGGCCGCCTGGATGGTGGGATGAAGCTGCTGCGCGACCTGGGTGGGCCACATCTCGCCGCCGCGCAGCACGAAGAGCTCGTCACGCAGCAGCTCGCGCAGGCGGGACAGCGAATGGCTCAGCGCCGACTGGCTGCGGCCCAGCCGCTGCGCGGCGAGCGTGACCTGGCGCTCGTCGTAGATGGAGAGGAAGGCGAGCAGGTGCTGGATCTCGACGCCGAAGGGCCGGCCCCGCAGCGAGCGCTGGTGCGAAGCCGGAGCGCCATTCATCGGTTTCATACTGGGTTTCATCCATATTCATGCCGGCGGACATGCACGGTGCTCCAGGCGCGGATGGCGCCACTAGGATCGATTGCGCGCAGGCGGACATGCGCCGCCATTCTCGATCCAACTCAGGAGACCTCTGCATGAGCCTCGTCATGGAAAGCAGCATCCACGCCATCCCGGTGATCGACATCCAGCCCTTCTCCCGCGGCTCGCCGGAGGGCCGGCGCGAAGTGGCGGCCGCGGTGCAACAGGCCTGCGAAGGCCTCGGCTTCCTGGTCGTGACCGGCCACGGCGTGCCGGAGGCCGTGACCGACGCCTTGTACCGGGAAGCGATCGCCTTCTTCGACCTGCCGCTGGAGGAGAAGAACCGCATCCGCAAGCCGGCCGGCACGGCCTACAAGGGCTATGGCGCGATGGGCGTGAAGACGATCGGCAAGCACATCGATCCGACGCTCAAGCCTTCGCTGCACGAAAGCTTCGCCATCGGCCCGCTGGACGTGAGCGACGACCCCTACTACACGCGCCCGGAGGCCGGCAACAACTTCATGCCCAATCTCTGGCCCGAGCGCCCCGCGGCATTGCGCCCGGCAATGACGGCCTACTACCGCGAGATGGAACGGCTGTCCGCCGACATCCTGCGCATCTTCGCGCAGGTGCTGGACCTCGACCCCGGCTATTTCGCGTCGCGCATCGACCGCCACACCAGCATCCTGCGCACCATCCACTACCCGGCACTCGAACGCCCCCCGGAGAAGGGCGAGGAGCGCTCGGGCGCGCATTCCGACACGACGGCGATCACGGTGCTGAAGATCGACGACGCGCCCGGCGGACTTCAGGTGATGCTGCCCGACGGAGGCTGGCGTGACGTGCCGAAGATCCCAGGCGCCTTCGTGATCAACATCGGCGACATCATGATGCGCTGGACGAACGACCGCTTCGTCTCGACGATGCACCGCGTGGTGAACCCGCCCGAAGGCGTGGGCACGCGTGCGCGCCGGCTGTCGATCCCCTACTTCTGCATGCCCAACTACGACGCACTCATCGAGTGCATCCCGAGCTGCATCGGCGACGGCGCGCGCTACAGCCCGATCGCCTCCGGCAAGCTGCTGGCCGACCGCTACGCGGCGACCTACGCGAACGACAAATAACCGCATACCCCCCTCTGGAGTTGCCGCCATGACACGCTCGATCTCTCCGGCCATGCCGGCCCGCCGCGCCTCGTGCCGGACTCTTCTCGCCGCGGCGCTGCTGGCCGCAGGCACGGCGGCGTGGGCCCAGGGCGCGACGGCGACAGCGGCGGCGACGCCGATCCGCATCGTCGTGCCCTATCCCGCCGGCGGCGGCGCGGACATCGTCACGCGCCGCATTGCCGAACGGGCCAAGGACATCCTGGGACAGCCCATCGTGGTGGAGAACAAGACCGGCGCGGCCACCGCCATCGGCGCGCTCGCCGTGCAGAAGGCGCCGCCCGACGGGCACACGCTTCTGCTCGCGACCTCCACCACGCTGGCGGTCAATCCCAACCTGCAGCGCAGCCTGACCTACGCGCCCGACAAGCTGGTGCCTGTCGCGGCGCTGCAAGCCGTGCCCTTCATGCTCAGCGTCGACCGCCAGACGCCGATCTCCTCGCTGCGCGAGCTGCCGGCCTATGCGCAGGCGCATCCCGGCATGGTGAACTACGGCACGCTGGGCGTGGGCAGCTCCAACCACATGCTGGGCGGCCTGCTCGAGAAGCGCGCGCCGGGCCTGGTGCCCATCCACTACCAAAGCTCCGGCCAGGCCATGCTGGCGCTGGCCCGCGGCGACATCCACCTCTACTTCGACGGCATCTCGACCTCGGTGGCGCGCGTCAACGCCGGCGAGTTGCGCGGGCTCGCGGTGACCAGCCGCAAGCGCGTGCCCGCGGTGCCCGGCATTCCGACGGTGGAAGAGGCCGGCTTTCCAGAACTCGGCCTGTCCATCTGGTATGGACTGGTGGCACCGGCCGGCACGCCCGACGCGGTGATTCGCCGGCTCAATGGCGCCTTCAACCAGGTGCTCGCGCAGCCCGAGGTCACCGCCTTCATGACCGCCGACGGCACCGAGCCGATGGCCATGACGCCGGAGGCCTTCGGCGCGCTGATCCGCGAGGACCGCGCGACCTGGAAGCGCACGATCGACGCGCTGCAGATTAGGCTCGAGTGAGACGCCCCGACGGGGGGCCCACCCGATAGTCCGATCCCGCCCCCGGTTCGCGAGCCGGCTCGCGCAAGCCCAAGGGCTGCGCGAGAATGCAACAGCCATCGCGCTTGCATCCGGCGGCGCTCGGCATTTTGCAATGGCTGGATTCCAGGAGTTCACACCATGCCCCTCAATGCCTTCTATGCCCAATCCGGCGGCGTCACTGCGGTGATCAACGCCTCCGCCGCCGGGGTGATCGAGACGGCGCGCCGGCACGCCGACCGCATCGGCACCGTGTATGCCGGGCGCAACGGCATCCTCGGCGCGCTGGCCGAGGAGCTGATCGACACCGGGCTCGAATCGGCCGAAGCCATCGCAGCGCTGCGCACGACGCCCGCGGGCGCCTTCGGCTCCTGCCGCTACAAGCTCAAGTCGCTGGAGAAGAACCGGCGCGAGTACGAGCGGCTGATCGAGGTCTTCAAGGCGCACGGCATCGGCTACTTCTTCTACAACGGCGGCGGGGATTCGGCCGACACGTGCTTCAAGGTGAGCCAGCTGTCGCAGTCGATGGGTTACCCGCTGCAGGCTATCCACGTGCCCAAGACGATCGACAACGACCTGCCGCTGACGGACTGCTGCCCCGGCTTCGGCTCGGTCGCGAAGTACGTCGCGGTCTCCACGCTCGAGGCCTCGCTGGACGTGCGCTCGATGGCCGCGACCTCGACCAAGGTCTTCGTGCTGGAGGTGATGGGCCGCCATGCAGGCTGGATCGCGGCGGCCGGCGGGCTGGCGGCCGACCACGGCATCCCCGTGGTGATCCTGTTCCCCGAGATTCCATTCGACCAGCCGGCCTTCCTGGCGCGGGTCGATGCGCTGGTCAAGCACCATGGCTATTGCACGGTAGTGGTCTCGGAAGGGGCGCACCATCCCGACGGCAGCTTCCTCGCCGAGCAGGGCAGCAAGGACGCCTTCGGCCATGCGCAGCTCGGCGGCGCCGCGCCGGTCGTGGCGCAGATGGTGAAGGAGGCGCTGGGCTACAAGTTCCACTGGGCGGTGGCCGACTACCTGCAGCGCTCGGCGCGCCACATCGCATCGGCCACCGACGCGCGCCAGGCCTACGAGCTGGGCCAGCGCGCCGTCGAGCTCGCGCTCGAAGGGAAGAACGCGGTGATGCCGTGCATCGAGCGCACGTCCGACGCGCCCTATGCGTATCGCATCGGGAGCGCGCCGCTGGACCAGGTGGCCAATGCCGAGAAGTTCATGCCGCGCGACTACATCTCGGCCGATGGCTACGGCATCAGCGAGAAGGGGCGCGCATACCTGCTGCCGCTGATCCAGGGCGAGGACTATCCGGCGTATCGCGATGGCCTGCCGGTGTACGTGACGCTGCAGAACCATCCTGTCGAGAAGAAGCTGCCCGCCTTCGAGATCGCGAAGTGACAGGCGCGAAGCCGGGACTCGATGCCTCGCGCTGCCCGGTGTGCGGCGAAGCCAACCGCTGCGCGATCGAGCTGGAACGGGAGACGGGTCAGCCGCAGGGGCCCTGCTGGTGCATGCAGGCCGGCGTCAGCCCGGAGGCGCTCGCGCGTGTGCCGGCCGAGGCGCGGGGCCTGGCCTGCATCTGCGCGCGCTGCGCTATGGGTGCGGTTGCTCCACAACCCGTTTAGCGCCCTGAGGCTCGCTGACGAGTTTGCGCGAGCTGGCGCGCTGCTCCGAAATGACCTCGTGAATGAACTGGAGCTTTCCTACCGCGACCCGCGGCAGCACGAAGGGGTAGTAGTCGGGCTGGCCCATGCTGCGTGAGAGCTCGTTGAGCACGTTGGTGAGGCGCACCCAGCCGTTGAGGAAGTCGAGGAATTCGCCGGCCTCGGGATGCTCGGGCTGCCACAGGTCCGGGAGTTCGAAGAGGTCGCTGGTGAGCTCCACGTTCTGCGCATCGACGCCGAAGCTCATCGCCGTGTCGGCGGTGTCGGCCATGTGCAGGTAGTGGGCCCAGGTCTCGGCCCAGTCCTCCCACGGATGTGAGCTGGCGTAGCTGGTCACGAAACGATTGGCCCAGTCGGGCGGCGGGCCGCTCTCATAGTGGGCCTGCAGCGCCGCCGCGTAGTCGGCGCGTTCGTCGCCGAAGAGCTCGCGGAAGGGCTCGAGCCAGTGGGTCGGCTGGACCAGCAGGTCCCAGTAGTAGTGGCCGATCTCATGGCGGAAATGGCCCACCAGGGTGCGATAGGGCTCGCGCATCTCGGCGCGGATGCGCTCGCGCACGGCGTCCTCGGCCTCCTCGGCATTGAGGGTGATCACGCCCATCTGGTGGCCGGTCATCACATGCGGCCCGCCCGGCACATTGCCGAGGAAGTCGAAGGCCAGGCCGTGCACCGGATCGGCCAGCCGCGTCACCACCGGCAGCTTGAGCGCGAGCAGCTGCGAGACCAGCCGGCGCTTGGCCAGCTCGAGCTTGCGCCACAGTTCACCATTGCTCTCGATCGACAGGTCGGGAATGGTGCGCGTGACGCTGCACGCCAGGCAGAGGCCGGGCACCAGCCCATCGGTGTTGAAGGATGGGTCGTCGCCCTCGCGCGGCGCCGGCACCATCCAGTTGCAGGCCGCCGGAGTCAGCAGGTTGTCGCAGCGGCGGTAGGCCTTGCCCTGCGCATCGCCGAAGACGGTAAAGGTATCCGGCTCGGCACCCTCGCGCGTGTCGGGCGCGAGCGGCACCACGCCCAGGTGCTCGACCGCGTAGCCCAGCGGTGTGTGGCAGGCCAGGCACTGGCTGTTGCGCAGGAACACGGGCCGGCCGCACTGGCACTGGTAGGCGCGGGTGACCGTCGGCGCCTTCAGTTCGGCCGCGAGCGAGGGTGCGGCTTCGGCATTGGTCTCGGCGTTGGTGCCTGCGGGTGTGTTGTCGTCGGTGGCGGATTCCATTTCGAAAGAACGTGCGGAAGAACGACGCGCCATTGTCGAGGCGGCGGGCGCGGCGGCCGGGTGAGCAATGCCCGTATCCTTGTAGGACAGCCGAACAGGCTGCAGCACGATGATCGACACACCCCCGCCCCTCTCCCTCAGTGCCCGCTACGGGACGCGCTACCGCTGGCTGCTCCTTCTCTCGGTGATGATCGGCGTGATGGCCTCGATCATGTCCTCGACCATCGTCAACGTGGCGATCCCGGGCATGAGCCACCATTTCGAGCTGGGCCAGGAGCGCGCGCAATGGGTCAGCTCGGGCTTCATGGTGGCGATGACGGTCTCGATGCTGACCACACCCTGGCTGCTGGCGCGCTACGGCTACCGCCGGACCTATGTCGGCACCATGGTGCTGCTGCTGGCGGGCGGCGTCAGCGGGGGGCTGGCCAACCACTTCCCGCTGGTGCTGGCGGCGCGGGTGGCTGAAGGGCTGGCGGCAGGGGTGGTTCAGCCGATCCCGGCCATCATCATCCTGCGTGCGTTCGAGCCCCACGAGCAGGGCCGTGCCAGTGGCATCTTCGGCATGGGCGTGGTGCTGGCGCCGGCCGTGGGCCCGAGCATCGGCGGCGTGCTGGTCGACCTGTTCGGCTGGCGCTCGATCTTCTTCATGGTGGTGCCCTTCTGCATCGCCTCGATCTGGCTGGCCTACAAGTTCGTGCCGGTCACCGCGCCGGGCGGCGCCATCGCTGCGCGCAGCGGCGGCCTGGACTGGGGCGGCCTGGCGCTGGGCACGGCCGGCACGCTGTGCCTGCTCAATGGCCTGGTCGAGCTGCGCGGCGATGCGCCGCTGCAGGCAGCGGCGCTGCTCGCCTGCGCGGGCCTGGCCTTCGGTGCCTTCATCGCCTGGCAGCGCCGGGTCGCGGCCACGGGCGGCACGCCGCTGATGAACCTGGCGCTGTTCCAGCACCGGCAGTTCGCCATGGGCAGCGTGGTGGCCTTCATCTACGGCACGGCGCTGTTCGGCTCCACCTACCTGCTCCCGGTCTACATGCAGGTCGGGCTGCATCTCTCGGCCTCGCACGTGGGCACCATCCTGTTGCCGGCCGGGATCGTGCTGGCGGTCACCATCGCGGGGGTCGGCCGGCTGGCCGACCGGCAGCCGACCTGGCTGCTGGTGTGCATCGGCCTCGCGCTGCTGGCCGTCTCCTTCGCGCTGATGGTGGTACTGCGGCTGGACAGCGCGCTCTGGCTGCTGGCGGCTTTCGCGGTCATCGGCCGGGTGGGGCTGGGCTTCATCCTCCCCTCCCTCAACCTGGGGTCGATGCGCCCGCTGGAGCGGGCGCTGATCCCGCAGGGGGCCAGCGCGATCAACTTCCTGCGCATGCTGGGCGGCGCCGCCGGCGTGAGCCTGTGCGCGATCGTGCTCGAATGGCGGCTGGCCGCGCACGGCGATTCGCTCGCGAACGCTGCCACCAGCACGGCCCGGCTGGCGGCTTTCGACGAGGTGTTCCTGCTGCTGGCCGGGCTGTGCGCGCTGGCGATCTGCGCGGCCTGGCAGCTTCGGGAAAAGCGCAAGCCCTGAAGCCTTTGCTGCGTTCTAATCATCCGCATGTGCCAGCTTCTCGGAATGAACTGCAACACGCCGACGGACGTGACCTTCAGCTTCACGGGCTTCGCGCAACGCGGCGGGCGCACCGACCACCACGCCGACGGCTGGGGCATCGCCTTCTTCGAGGACCGGGGCCTGCGGCACTTCGTCGACCACCAGCCGGCCTGCGAGTCGCCGGTGGCCGAGCTGATCCGGCGCTACCCGATCAAGAGCCGCAACGTCATCGCCCACATCCGCAAGGCCACGCAGGGCGCGGTGAACCTGCAGAACTGCCACCCCTTCGTGCGCGAGCTGTGGGGACGCTACTGGGTGTTCGCCCACAACGGCGACCTGAAGGACTTCCGGCCGCGGCTGCACGGCAACTTCCACCCGGTGGGCAACACCGACAGCGAGCATGCCTTCTGCTGGATCATGCAGGAGCTGGCCAAGTCGCATGCCGGCGTGCCCACCATCGATGAGCTGACGCTCACGCTGCGCGAGCTGGCGCCGCGCTTCGCACGCCAAGGCAGCTTCAACTTCATGCTCTCCAACGGGCAGGCGCTGTGGTCCCATGCCTCGACGAACCTCTGGTACATCGAGCGGCGCCACCCGTTCCTGACGGCCGAGCTCTCGGACGAAGACCTGTCCGTGGACTTCGCCCAGCACACCACGCCGGACGATCGCGTTGCGGTGGTGGTGACCGCGCCCCTGACCGTCAACGAGACCTGGACGGCCTTCGCGGCCGGCGAGCTGGCGGTCTTCGTCGACGGGCAGCGCAGGTCCTGAGGGGCGCAAGCGCAAGAACGTGGCAGCGAAGGGAGGTCGCCCGTAGATAATAACGGTTCTCATTTGCAACCTACTTCCCCGAGAACCGTTTCATGCTGCCTGTTCCCTCCCGCCTGCGCCCCGTTGCCCTCGCCGCCTTCCTGTCATTCCAAGCCTGGACCGCGACGGCCCAGCCGGGGACGGCGGAGTCGGCCGGAACGCTCTCGACGCTGACGGTCGAGGCCAGCGCCGACGCCTCGGCGGAGGGCCTCGCCAAGCCCTTCGCGGGCGGCCAGGTCGCGCGCGGTGGGCGCACAGGCATCCTGGGCAACCAGGACTACATGAGCTCGCCCTTCGGCGTGACCAGCTACACCAACGAGCTGATCCAGAACCAGCAGGCGCGCAGCGTAGGCGACGTGCTGCAGAACAACTCGTCGGTGCGGGTGGCGCGCGGCTTCGGGAATTTCCAGGAGTCGTACTTCATCCGCGGCTTCATCCTGACCTCGGACAGCGTCGCCTACAACGGCCTCTACAGCCTGCTGCCGCGCCAGTACATCTCGTCCGAGCTGTTCGAGCGGGTCGAGGTGCTGCAGGGCGCCAGCGCCTTCCTGACGGGCGCAGCGCCGGGCGGCGACGGCATCGGCGGCTCGGTCAACCTGCTGCCCAAGCGCGCCGGCAGCGAGCCGCTGACGCATCTCACGCTGGGCGCCTCCAGCGGTTCGCAGGTCTATGCCGCGACCGACATCGCGCGCCGCTTCGGCCCCGACCAGAGCCTGGGCATCCGCGTCAACGCGGCCCATCGCGACGGCGGCACCGGCGTGGACAACGAGCACGTGAAGCTCGACGTGGCCTCCGTCGGCCTCGACTGGCGCAGCCGCAACGCGCGCCTGTCCGCCGACATCGGCCACCAGGAGCACCGGCTGAGCGAGACGCGCACCAACGTCACGCTGGGCAGCGGCGTGAGCATCGTGCCGGCGGCGCCGGATGCGAAGACCAACTGGGCACAGCCCTGGAGCTACTCCAACGAGCGCGACACCTTCGGCACACTGCGCGGCGAATACGATTTCAGCGACAACGTCACCGGCTGGTTCGCGGCCGGCATGCGCCGCGGCGTCGAGGCCAACTCGCTGGCCAATCTCAGCGTGAGCGATGCACTCACCGGCGCGGGCACCACCTACCGCTTCGACAACACGGGCATCGAGAAGGTCAAGACCGGCCAGCTCGGCGTGCGTGGCAAGCTCGCGACCGGGCCGGTGAAGCACGAGCTGGTGGCCGCCTACGACTACTTCGAGTCGGACCGGAAGAACGCCTACCGCTTCGATTTCCTCAACACCCAGAGCACCAATCTCTACAACCCGATTCCCTCGTTCCTGCCGGCCTTCAGCGCCTTCTCGCTCGGCGGCAACGACCTGAGTTCGCCGCGGACGACCGGGAAAAAGCGGCTGACCAGTTACGCCATCGGCGACACGATGTCCTTCCTGGACGCCTCGGTGCTGGTCACGGTCGGCGCCCGCCGCCAGACGCTGGACATCGACAGCTTCGCCTACGACACCGGCGCGCAGATCGGCGACTACGACCAGAGCCGCACCAGCCCCGCGGCGGGAGTGGTGTTCAAGGCCACGAAGGAACTGTCGGTCTACGCGAACTACATCGAGAGCCTGGCCGCCGGCGAGACGGCGCCGGCCCAGGTCGGCGGCCGGCCGGTGCTCAACGCAGGGCAGGCGCTCGCGCCCTATGTCGCCAAGCAGAAGGAGCTCGGCCTCAAGTACGACGGTGGCGGCCTCGGCGCGACCGCGGCGCTGTTCTCGATCGAGAAGCCGCGCGCCCTGATCAATGCGGCCGGCACCTTTGCCACGGAGGGCAAGGACCGCCACCAGGGCCTGGAGGTGACAGCCTTCGGCGAACCGGTGAAAGGCCTGCGCGTGCTGGGCGGCGTGACGCTGCTGAACGCCAAGCAGAAGGACACGGGCATCGCCACCACCGACGGCAGGCGCGTGATCGGCGTGCCGAAGGCACAAGGCACGCTGGGCCTGGAATGGGACGTGCCGGGCGTGCGGGGCCTCTCGCTGGACGCCCGCATGATCACGAGCGGCCACAGCTATGCGGACGCGACCAACACCCTGCGCGTGCCCGGCTGGACCCGGCTTGACGTCGGCGCGCGCTACATCACCGAAGTCGCCGGCCGCCTGCTGACGCTGCGCGCGCGCATCGACAACGTTGCGAACCGCGACTACTGGGCCTCGGTCGGCGGCTCGCCCGGCGCCGGCTACCTGGTGCTGGGCAACCCGCGCACCTTCAGCCTGACGGCTTCTGTCGACTTCTGAGGCGGCGGGCGCCATGCGCAGCTGCTGGACGCGGTCGCGATGACCCGCGCGGGAGCTCGACAGCAACCGCTCTGAAGTCTCAGCGCAGCTCGGCCTCGAGCGCGTCGATGAACATCGCCGGCACGTCGAAGCCGGTCTGGTCCGTGATTTCCTGGAAGCAGGTCGGGCTGGTGACGTTGATCTCGGTGAGCGAGTTGCCGATCACGTCGAGCCCGATCAGCAGCAGCCCGCGCTCGTAGAGCACCGGGCCGATGGCTTCGGCAATGCGCCGGTCCTGGTCGGTCAGCGGCTGGGCCACGCCCTTGCCGCCGGCCGCGAGGTTGCCGCGCACCTCGCTGCCCTGCGGGATGCGCGCGAGGCTGTAAGGCACGGGCTGGCCGGCGATCACCAGGATGCGCTTGTCGCCCTGCGTGATCTCGGGCACGAAGCGCTGCACCATGATGGTCTGCGCGCCGTGCCTGTTGAGCGTCTCGACGATGGAGCCCAGGTTGAGCCCGTCGGCGCGCACGCGGAAGATGCCCATGCCACCCATGCCGTCCAATGGCTTCAGGATGATCTCCTGGTGCTCGGCGTGAAAGGCGCGAACCGCATCCGGGTCGCGCGTGACCAGGGTCGGCGTCGTGTATTCGGCGAACTCCATGATCGCCAGCTTCTCGGGATGGTCGCGCAGCGCGCGCGGGCGGTTGATGACGCGCGCGCCCTCGCGCTCGGCCTGCTCCAGCAGGTGCGTGGCGTAGATGTACTCGGCGTCGAAGGGCGGGTCCTTGCGCATCAGCACTGCGTCGAAGGCGTGCAGCGGGCGCTCGATCACCGCGTCTTCGCGAAACCAGGGCTCCTGCTCGCCGGTCAGCACGACCTCGCGCACCTTCGCGGTGACCGGGCGGCCGCGCTGCCAGTTGAGGTCCTGCGGCACGCAGGCCGAGATCTTGTGCCCGCGGCGCTGCGCCTCGCGCATCATCGAGAAGGTGGTGTCCTTGTAGATCTTGAAATGCTCGAGAGGATCGGCAATGAAGAGGATGTGCATCAGGATGTCTTTCCGGCGGTCGAAGAAGGGCGGGCTGCGTCTGCGGTAGCGGCGGCCCGGTTATCTTGCTTGATCTTGCAGCCAGGTGCGATGTCCCTGCCGGCGGAGGGTTTGCGGCCCAGCTGCTGGATCGCGAGCGCGAGCGCGCCGGCCACCACGCCCCAGAAGGCCGAGCCGATGCCCGCGATGGTCAGGCCCGAGAGCGTGACGAGGAAAGTGATCAGCGCTGCCTCGCGGTGCGATTCGTCGCGCACCGCCGCGGCCAGGCCGCCGCCGATGGTGCCCAGCAGCGCCAGCCCGGCGATGGCCGCGACCAGTTCCTTCGGGAAGGCCGTGAGCAGCCCCGTGACCGCCGCGCCGAACAGGCCGATCACCACGTAGATGGCGCCGCAGCTCACGGCCGCGGTGTAGCGCCGCGCCGGGTCTTCGTGCGCCTCGCGGCCCATGCAGATCGCCGCGGTGATCGCGCTCAGGTTGAGGGCGAAGGCGCCGAAGGGCGCAAGCACCAGCGTGGCGAGGCCGCTGATGGTGATGAGCTTGGAGATCGGCAGTTCATAACCGGCGGCCCGGATTGCCGCCACGCCCGGCAGGTTCTGCGAGGCCATGGTCACGACGAAGAGCGGCAGCGCCAGGCTCACCACCGCCTGCCAGCTGAAGACCGGCAGGGTGAACACCGGCACCGCGGCACTGAAATGCACTGCACTCCAGGCCAGCTCGCCGCGCGCCGCCACGAAGACGATGGCGACCAGGAGCGTCAGCGGCACCGCGTAGCGCGGCAGCAGGCGCCGCGCCACCAGGTAGCACAGGAGCATCAGCAGCACCAGCGCGAGCGCGGTGCGCGCCGCCAGGAAGGCCTCGAGCCCGAAGCGCGCCAGCACGCCGGCCAGCAGCGCCGAGGCCAGGGCCATGGGAATCCGGTTCATCACGCGCTCGAACCAGCCGGTGGCGCCGGCCACCGTGATCAGCAGCGCGCAGACGATGAAGGCCCCGACCGCCTCGCCCATGCCGTAGCCCGACCCGGCCACCGCCAGCACCGCCGCGCCGGGCGTGCTCCAGGCGATCATCACGGGCTTGCGCCACCAAAGGGATGTGACCGCCGAGGTCAGCCCCATGCCCAGGCCGAGCGCCCACATCCACGAGCTGATGATCTCGGGTGTGGCGCCGAAGGCCTGCGCCGCCTGGAACACGATGGCCACGGAGCTCGTGAAACCCACCAGCACGGCAACGAAACCCGCGGTGAAGGATGCGAGGCTCAGATCCTTGAAGAAGCGCATGGAGGCGAAAGCAGAAGTCAGAGGCTCAGATCTCGATTTTCGAACCAAGCTCCACCACCGCATTGTTCGGCAGGCCCAGGAATCCGGCGGCGCCGCTGGCGTTGTGATGCATCTGCGCGAACAGCTTCTCGCGCCACGGCGCCATGCCGCTGCCGAGCGTGGGAATGACCACGTCGCGGGAGAGGAAGTAGCTGGTGGTCATCGGCTCGAGCTGGCAGCCGCGCAGGCGCGCATGCTCCAGCGCGCGCGGCAGGTCGACGTCGTTCTTGAAGCCGTAGTGCACGACCACCTGCCAGCAGTGGTGGCCGAGCGGCTCCATCTCGATGCGCTTGTCCATCGGGATCCACGGCACCTCATGGTTGCGCACGGTGACGAACAGGTTCTGCTCGTGCATCACCTTGTTGTGCTTGAGGTTGTGCAGCAACGCATTGGGCACCACGCCCGGCTCGGCGGTCATGAAGACCGCGGTGCCGTCGACGCGCGCCGGCGGGCTGACGAACACCGAGTCGAGGAAGCCGCGAAGGTCGATGGCCTCGGCCATCTGCATCTGGCCCATGAGGCGGCGGCCTTCCTTCCAGGTCAGCATCAGCATGAAGATCGAGCCGCCGATCAGCAGCGGGAACCAGCCGCCCTGGAACAGCTTCAGCAGGTTGGAGGCGAAGAACAGGAAGTCGATGATGAAGAAGGCGCCCGTGGCCGCGATGCACAGCGCCAGCGGGTACTTCCAGGCGTAGCGGATCACGAAGAAGGTCAGCACGGTGGTGATCAGCATGTCGGTGGTCACGGCGATGCCGTAGGCCGCGGCGAGGTTGCTCGACGAACGGAACATGACCACCGCCAGCACGATGGCGACGAACAGCCCCCAGTTGACGAACGGGATGTAGATCTGGCCTGCGGTGCGCACGCTGGTGTGCTCGATGTTGAGCCGCGGCAGGTAGCCCAGCTGGATCACCTGCCGCGTGACGCTGAAGGCGCCGGTGATCAGCGCCTGCGAGGCGATCACCGTGGCCGCGGTGGCTATGAGCACCAACGGGATCAGCGCCCATTCGGGTGCCATCATGAAGAAGGGGTTCTTCACCGCCGCCGGGTTTTCCAGCAGCAGCGCGCCCTGGCCGAAGTAGTTGAGCGTGAGCGCCGGCATGACGACCGAGAACCAGGCGATGCGGATCGGCCCCTTGCCGAAATGGCCGAGGTCGGCGTAGAGCGCCTCGGCCCCCGTCACGCACAGCACGGTCGCGCCCAGGATGATGAAGCTGGTGCCCGGGTTGTCCCACATGAAGCGCAGCGCGAAGTGCGGGCTGACGGCCTTGAGGATCGCCGGATGCGTGACGATCTGAGAGACACCCAGCAGCGCGATGACGACGAACCAGGCCAGCGTAATCGGCCCGAAGAAGCGGCCGATGCCCGCGGTACCGTGCTTCTGCACCGCGAAGAGGCCGAACAGCACGACCAGCGTGATGGGGATCACGTAGTGCTTGAAGTGCGGCGACACCACCTCCAGGCCCTCGACCGCCGACAGCACGGAGATCGCGGGGGTGATGACGCCGTCTCCATAGAACAGGGAGGTGCCGAAGATGCCGACCACCAGCAGCACCTGGCGCAGCCGCGGCTTGTCGACCACCGCCTGCGAGGCCAGCGCCAGCATCGCGACAAGGCCCCCCTCGCCCTCGTTGTCGGCGCGCAGCACCAGCACCACGTACTTGAGGGAGACGATCACCGTCAGCGTCCAGAAGAACATCGACAGGATGCCGTAGACGTTCTCGACGGTGAACGGGACGTGGCCGTGCCCGAACACCTCCTTGACCGCATACAGAACGCTGGTGCCGATGTCGCCGTAGACGACGCCAATGGCTGCGAGGATCAGCGCGGCGGAGGAGGATTTGGTCGGGGACACGGGAATCGGGTGCACCAACGAGGGCGTCCGGCGTGGGATGCACGCCCTGGCGCCTCGTCGGCCTCAAGCGGCCTCCGCGTCGCCCTCCGCCCTCGGGTTCTTGCGTTGCTGTGGGGTCGCTATTTTGCCGCCACCCGGACCCGGCGCAAGGCCGGACTAAGAAATCATTCGTACGTCTCGGCGTCGGGATTGGTCGCTTCCATCTCATAACTGGCCGCCACCATGGCCAGGCGCCCGATCACGCCGTACATGTAGAAGCGGTTGGGGGCGCTCGCACCCGGCTTGGCGCCGGGCTGCGGTAAGTGCGCACTCTCCGAGAACGCCAGCGGCACGAAGCTGGCGCCCGGAAGATTGAGGTTCTCGTCGGGGCTGCGCTCCGCATGCACCCGGTAGAAGCCGCCGACCACGTAGCGGTCCATCATGTAGACCACCGGCTCGGCGACGCCGTTGTGGACGCGCTCGTTGGTCAGCACGCCTTCCTGCACGATCAGGTCGCTGGCGATCCGCACCTCGTCGTTGGCGGCGGCCGAGCGGGTGCGCGCGCGGCGGTTGAAGGCCTCCAGGTCCTTGAGGTCGCGCACGGTCATCACGCCCATGGGGTCGGCGCCGTTGTCCGCCTTGACCACCACGAAGGGCTTCTCGTTGATGCCGTATTCCTTGTACTTGCGCCGGATCTTGGTGAGCAGCGCATCGACATGGCTGGTCAGCACGTCCAGCCCCTTGCCTTCCGCCAGGTCGACGCCGCCGGCGCGCGCGTACATGGGATTGATCAGCCAGGGGTCGATGCCCAGCAGCTTGCCGAAGCGCTTGGACACTTCCTCGTAGCTGTGGAGATGGTTGCTCTTGCGGCGCACCGACCAGCCGGCATGCAGCGGCGGCAGCAGGTACTGCTCATGCAGGTCTTCCAGGATGCCCGGCGTGCCGGCCGACAGGTCGTTGTTGAGCAGGATGGTGCAGGGGTCGAAATGCTTGAGCCCCAGGCGCCGCCGGCTGCGTACCACCGGCTCCAGGCACACGCTCTCGCCATGGGGTAGCTCGATCTTCTTGGGCGACTTGATGGCGGGGTCGATGGAGCCCACCCTGACGTTGAGCCCCGCCATGTGGAAGATCTTTACCAGGCGCGCGACATTGGCCAGGTAGAAGGTGTTCTTCGAGTGGTTCTCGGGGATCACCAGCAGGTTGCGCGCCTCGGGGCAGATCTTCTCGATCGCGGCCTGCGCGGCCTGCACCGCCAGCGGCAGCATGTCGTCGGTGAGATTGTTCCAGCCGCGCGGAAAGAGACTGGTGTCGACCGGCGCCAGCTTGAAGCCGGCATTGCGGATGTCGACCGCGCTGTAGAAGGGCGGCGTGTGCTCCATCCATTCGAGGCGGAACCAGCGCTCGATGGCCGGCATGGAGTCGAGGATGCGTTGCTCGAGTTCGTTGATCGGGCCGGTCAGGGCGGTGACGAGGTGGGGGACCATGAGGCGGCCTTGTTATGGGTGTTCTGCAACGAAAGGTGGAGTGGAATTGTAGGATTTGGGGGTGCCGGCATGGATGACAAGCCGTCTCGATACGGCGGACCGGACGCAGAGGACGCGCGAAACCTTGCGGTACGGATCTCCGCTTTAGTCAGCTTCGCACTTCCCCCTGCCCCAGCACCACGTATTTGAGCGAGGTCAGCCCCTCGATTCCCACCGGCCCACGCGCATGGAACTTGTCGGTGCTGATGCCGATCTCGGCGCCCAGCCCGAACTCGAAGCCGTCGGCGAAGCGGGTGCTGGCGTTCACCATCACGCTGGCCGAATCCACTTCGCGCAGGAAGCGCTGGGCATGCACGTGGTCGCGGGTGACGATGGCGTCGGTGTGGTGGCTGGAATAGCGGTTGATGTGGGCGATGGCCTCGTCCACGTCCTCCACCACCTTGATGCTGATGACGGCCGCCAGGTATTCCTCCGACCAGTCGGACTCGACCGCGTCGACCACCCGGGCACCCGGCGGCAGCGCGCCCTCGGCCCGCAGGATGCGGGCGGCAGCGGGGTCGCAGCGCATCTCGACCCCCTTGGCCGCGAAGATGGAGCCGATCTCGGGCAGGAAGCTCTCGGCCATCGAGGCCGCCACCAGCAGGCCTTCCGCCGCGTTGCAGGGGCTGTACTTCTGGGTCTTGGCGTTATCGACGATGCGCACCGCCATGTCGAGCTCGGCCGTGTCGTCGACGTAGACATGGCAGTTGCCGTCCAGGTGCTTGATCACCGGCACCTTGGCCTCGCGGCTGATGCGCTCGATCAGCCCCTTGCCCCCCCGCGGGATGATCACGTCCACGAACTCGGGCATGGCGATCAGCCGGCCCACCGCCTCGCGGTCGGTGGTCTGCACCAGTTGGACCGCCTTCACCGGCAGGCCGGCTTCGGCCAGCGCCTCGCCCACCAGCGTGGCCAGGGCCTTGTTCGACTCGATGGCCTCCGAACCTCCGCGCAGGATCGCCGCGTTGCCGCTTTTGATCGCCAGGCTGGCAGCCTCGATGGTCACGTTGGGCCGGCTCTCGTAGATCATGCCGAAGACGCCGATCGGCACCCGCATCTGGCCCACGCGGATGCCGCTGGGCTGCTGCCGCATGCCGATGACCTCGCCGATCACGTCGGGCATGGCGGCCAGCTGCTCGCAGCCCAGCGCCACGGTCTCGATGGTCTTGGGCGCCAGCTTGAGACGGTCGACCATCGGCGCCGAGAGGCCCGCAGCCCGCGCGCGCTCGATGTCGCGCGCATTGGCAGGCGCCAGGGCTTCGGCGCTCTCGCGCAGGCGGCGCGCCAGCGCCCTGAGCGCTTGGTTCTTGGTCGCCGCGGGGGCCTTCGCCATCCGGGCAGCCGCTGCCTTGGCCTGCAGCCCCAGGGCCTGCATGTATTCGTTGACGTTGAAGGCGTTCATGCCGCGCATTTTCCCACGCGGGGCCCGCCGGATCGGGCGACGCATGGAAACGCCGGGTTCCCAAAAGAGCAACGCCGCGTGGACTTCAGCCCCGTGCCGGCGCGGTACAAGCCCGGCACAGCATCAGCGCCAGCCGCTGCAGCGCCTGCCAGCCGCTGGCCGGCCAGTCGGGCTGTTTCAACCCCTTGACGATGCCGTCCACCACGTGGGCGGCGCGCAGCAGCCGGGCCAGCGCGCGCTCGTCCAGCCGCGGCAGCACGCGCTCGAAGGCGCGCTCGCGCGGCCCCCAGATGCGGTTTTCGCGCAGCGCCATCGGCAGCGGGCGGCCGGCCGACATGGCGTCCTTCACCCGCTTGAGCGCGCGGATGTCCTCGGCCAACGTGTAGTGCACCAGGACCTCGGCCTCGCCCTCGGCCTGCAGGCCGTCGAGCATGCGTGCCACGCGCTGGGGGTTGCCGCCCAGCACCGCCTCGGAGAGCTTGAAGACGTCGTAGCGCGCCACGTTGTTCACCGCGGCCTCGACCTGCTCCCAGCCGAGCTCGCCCGCGGGGTACAGCAGCGCGAGCTTCTGGATCTCCTGGTGCGCTGCCAGCAGGTTGCCTTCGACGCGGTCGGCGAAGAACTGCAGGGTGCGCTGGCCCTCCTCGCCCCCCTTCACCCGCTGCGCCTGCCGCGCCAGCCGCTGCGCGATCCACTGCGGCAGCGCGGCGCGCTCGATGGCTTCGACGGGCACGCTGACGCCGTGGTTCTCGAGGGCCGCGAACCAGGCGCCGGTGCGCGTGGCCTTGTCCAGCCGCGGCAGCAGGACCAGCGTCAGGGTGCTGTCATTGCCCGCAGCGGCCTCGGCAATCTGTTGCAGCGCGGCGCTGCCGTCCTTGCCCGGCTTGCCGGAGGGGACGCGGATCTCCACGATCTGCCGCTCGGCGAACAGGCTCAGCGAGCCGCCGGCCGCCAGCACCGCGCTCCAGTCGAAGTGCGCGCCGGCCACGGTGTACGAGCTGCGCTCGGTGTAGCCCTGCTGCCGCGCCGCCGCGCGGATCGCGTCGGCCGTTTCCTGCGCCAGCAGCGGCTCGTCGCCGTGGACGACGTAGAGCGGCTTCAGCCCCTTCTGCAGGTGGGCTTCGAGCTGGGCCGCGGCGAGCTGCATCAGAGACTCTTGACCGCCGCGAGCCGGCGCAGCGTCTGTTGGGCGATGTCGCTCTGCATGTCGCGGTACAACAGTTCGGTCTCGCTTTCCTTGGCCAGCGCGGCGGTTTCGTTGTAGGTGATGTCGCGGGTCTGCTCGATCTGGGTCGGAGCCATCAGCTCCTTGCCGCCGGGGGTGCGCAGCCGCACTCGCATCGTGAGCCGCAACTGCAGCTCGCGCACCTGGCCTGCCGAGTTGGTGGACAGCACCGCGCTGCCGCGATTCTCGGACAGGACCTCCAGCACCGCGTCGGCGCGTTGTTGTTCCTCGATGGGCACCAGCTCGACATTGCCCGCGGCACGGAACTGGCGGCGCAGCGTGTTCACGAAGGCCGAGCTGCCCGGCACCGCCAGCGACTTGAAGGCGAAGTCCGGTGCCTTGCGCAGCTCGAAGCCGCAGCCGGCGAGCGCCACCGCGGAGACCGCCGCGGCGAGCAGGGCGCGGCGCGGCAGGCGGCCCACGTTCCGGGTCGATGTGTTCATGTTGTCGTTCATACCACCACGTTGACCAGCCGCCCCGGCACCACGATCACGCGCTTGGCCACGGCGCCCTCGGCGTGCTTGACGAAGGCCTCGCTGGCCAGCGCGATCTTCTCGATTTCCGGCTTGCTGGCATTGGCGGGCACGCGCAGCGACCCGCGCAGCTTGCCGTTGACCTGCAGCATCAGCTCGATCTCGTCCTGCTCGAGGGCGATGGTGTCGACCTCCGGCCAGGGTGCGTCGAGCAGCGCGCCGTGCAGCTTGTCGTAGTCCAGTTCGTGCCACAGCACGTGCGTGAGGTGCGGCGTGGCCGGGTAGAGGCAGCGCAGCAGGATGCCGAAGCCCTCGCGCGCGGCGGCGCGGTCGCCCGGGCTGCCGTCCGACTTGAAGCCCTCCAGCGCGTTCAGCAGCTTCATCGCGCCCGATACGACGGTGTTGTACTGCATGCGCTGGTAGTCGTAGTCGATCTGGCGCAGCACGGTGTGGACCTCGCGGCGCAGTGCCTTGGCCGCCTTGCCGAAAGCCGCGCGCGGGTCCACCGTCTCGAGATCGATCTCCTCGCCCTCCGGCGCAGCCGCCTGCGCGGTGCCGAGCGCCACGCCGTAGTTCCAGACCCGGCGCAGGAAACGGAAGCTGCCCTCCACCGCCGCGTCGTTCCACTCCAGCGTAGCCTCGGGCGGCGCGGTGAACATGGTGTACAGGCGCGCGGTGTCGGCGCCGTACTTCTCGATCAGGTCCTGCGGGTCGACGCCGTTGCGCTCGCTCTTGCCCATCTTGCCGACGCCGCCGTATTCGACCTTCGTGCCGTCGGCCAGCGTGCCGCCGGTGATGCGGCCCTGCGCGTCGAGCACCTGGGTCACCTCGGAGGGCGGGAAGTACTCCTTGCCGCCTTTCCCGCTGCGCCGGTAGAAGATGTGGTTGAGCACCATGCCCTGCGTGAGCAGCTTGCTGAAGGGCTCGTCCACCTTGATCAGCCCGAGGTCGCGCATCACCTTGGTCCAGAAGCGTGCGTAGAGCAGGTGCAGGATCGCGTGCTCGATGCCGCCGATGTACTGGTCCACCGGCATCCAGTACTGCGCCCCCTCGGCGACCATGGCCTGGTCGTTCTTCGGATCGCAGTAGCGCATGAAGTACCAGGCGCTATCGACGAAGGTGTCCATGGTGTCGGTCTCGCGCCGGGCCGGCTTGCCGCAGACGGGGCAGGCCACGCCGGCGTGGAAGCCTTCGTGCTTGTTCAGCGGGTTGCCCGAGCCGTCCGGCACGCAATCGGTGGGCAGCACGACCGGAAGATCCTTCTCGGGCACCGGCACCGCACCATGCTCCTCGCAATGGATGATGGGAATCGGTGTTCCCCAGTAGCGCTGGCGACTGACGCCCCAGTCGCGCAGGCGCCAGGTGGTCTGCATCTCGCCCAGGCCCTTCTGGCCCAGTGCGTGTGCCACCGCCTTGACCGCCTCGGCATGGGACATGCCGCTGAAGTTGTCGGAGTTGATGGTGACGCCGCGCTCCTTGTCGGCGTACCAGTCCTGCCAGCGGTGGTAGTCGAAGTGGGGTTCGTCATCGACCAGGACCACCTGGATGATCTCGATGCCGTACTTGTTGGCGAAGGCGAAGTCGCGCTCGTCATGCGCCGGCACGCCCATCACGGCGCCGTCGCCGTATCCGATCAGCACGTAGTTGCCGACCCAGACCGGCACCGGCTCGTCGGTGATCGGGTGCCGCACGTGCAGGCCGGTGGGAAGGCCCTTCTTCTCCTGCGTCGCGAGCTCGGCCTCGGTGGTGCCGCCGCTCTTGCATTCCTCGATGAAGGCGGCGACCTTGGGGTCTGTCTTCGCGGCATGCATGGCCAGCGGATGCTCCGGTGCGACGGCGCAGAAGGTCACGCCCATGATGGTGTCGGCCCGCGTGGTGAAGACGTACATGCGGCCGCCCTGAATGAGCTCGCCCTTCTCGTCCTTGATGTCATGCGGGAAGGCGAAGCGCACGCCCTCGCTCTTGCCGATCCAGTTCTCCTGCATCAGCTTGACCCGCTCGGGCCAGCCCGGCAGCTTGTGCTGGGTGTGCTCGAGCAGTTCCTCGGCGTAATCGCTGATCTTCAGGTAGTAGCCGGGGATCTCGCGCCGCTCCACGGTCGCGCCGGTGCGCCAGCCTTTGCCGTCGACCACCTGCTCGTTGGCCAGCACGGTCTGGTCGACCGGATCCCAGTTGACCACCTGGGTCTTGCGGTAGGCGATGCCCTTCTCGAGCATCTTGAGGAACAGCCACTGGTTCCACTTGTAGTAGCTGGGATCGCAGGTCGCGATCTCGCGGCTCCAGTCGATCGCCAGGCCCATGGCCTGGAGCTGGCCCTTCATGTAGTCGATATTCTCGTAGGTCCATTTGGCCGGTGGCACGCCGTTCTTGAGGGCGGCGTTCTCGGCTGGCAGGCCGAAGGCGTCCCAGCCCATCGGCATCAGCACGTTGTAGCCGCTCATGCGCAGGTAGCGCGTGAGCATGTCGTTGATGGTGTAGTTGCGCACATGGCCCATGTGCAGCTTGCCGCTGGGGTACGGCAGCATCGAGCAGGCGTAGTACTTCTTCTTTTGCGCGTCCTCGGTCACGCGGTAGGCGTCGGCCGCCGTCCAGGCCGCCTGGGCGGCCGACTCGACGTCGCTGGGTTTGTAGCTGGGATTCATTGGGCAAAGAGCAACAACAGCCCGGCATCGGATGGCCGGGGAAGAGGGATTATCGCGGCTGGCAATGCCCCGCCGCTCGATGACGACAGGGAAGCCCCGCCCGGCGCCCTCTCCGGAGAGGATCTCAGACTTCTCAGGGCTTGCGCAGCGGCGCGTCGGTCACGAAGCCGATGCGGCTGAGGCCGGCCTTGTTCGCAATGCCCATCAGCTCGACGATGCGCCCGTAGGGGACGGCCTGGTCGGCGCGCAGCTGGACCTCGGTGTCGCGGTTGTCGGCGGCGGCCTTCTGCAGACGGGCCGCGAGCTCCTCGGCGCTCACCAGCTGGTCGTTGAGGAAGAGCCGGCCGGCCGTATCCACCGAAAGGCTGACGAACTTCGGCGTGTCGCTGGGCTGGCCGGCGTCGGTGCGCGGCAAATCCAGCTTGATCGAGCTCGCCATCAGCGGGGCGGTGATGATGAAGATGACCAGCAGCACCAGCATCACGTCCACCAGCGGCGTGACGTTGATGTCCGACAGCGGCCGCTGCCCGCCGGCGCCGATCGCGCGGCCGCCGGTGGCGCTGCTGCCGAGGGAGGTGCGACCGAATGCCATGGCAGGTGTCCGGGCCGGCTACGCGGGCATCGGGCGGGCGGGGGCAGGGGCGCCTCGGGCGCCGGGTCCTCGCCCAGGGCGCCGAGCAGGTCGTGCGCGAAGCCTTCGAGCTCGGCCTCGATGCGGCTGACCACGCGGCCGAACACGTTGTAGGCCAGCACGGCCGGGATGGCCACGGCCAGACCGAAGGCGGTCATGATCAGCGCCTCGCCCACCGGGCCGGCCACCTTGTCGATGGTGAAGCCGCCGGTCTCGCCGGCGATGGCCGTCAGGGCGCCGTAGATGCCCCAGACGGTGCCCAGCAACCCGACGAAGGGCGCGGTGGCACCGACCGTGGCCAGCAGGATCTGCCCGGACTGCAGCCGCCGCAGGGCGGCATGCAGGGCGTCGCGCAGCACCCGCGTGAGGCGCTGGCCGCGGGCGACCGCGCCGCCGAGCGTGGCCGGATCGGGCTGCGCGCCGAGCTGCCGCACCGCGCTCACCGCCGGCCAGACCAGCGCCGCGCGATCGAAGCCTCGGAGCCGCTCCTCCGCATCGCCCAGCGAGGCGGACTGCCAGAAGGCCGCGATGCTGCGCACCACGTCGCGGGTGCCGCCGCGCAGCAGCCAGGCCTTCCAGAGGATCACGACCCAGCTGGCGACCGACATCATCAGCAGCAGAACCGCCACCGAGCGGCTGACGCCATCGCCGTGGGTGAGCAGCTCCAGGACCGTCATGCCTCGCGCGGGGGGTAGCTTCTCAGCGCAGCCCGAGCACGTCGAACATGTCGAACAGCCCGTTCTTGCGATCGGCCAGGAACCGCACCGCGCGCAGGCTGCCCTGCGCGTAGGTGACGCGGCTGGCGGACTTGTGGGTGATCTCGATGCGCTCGCCGGTGCCGGCGAAGAGCACCGTGTGATCGCCAACGATGTCGCCGCCGCGGATGGTCGCGAAGCCGATGCTGGAGGGGTCGCGTTCCCCGGTGACGCCCTCGCGCGCGTAAACCGCGCAGTCCTTGAGGTCGCGGCCCAGCGCGCCGGCGATCACCTCGCCCATCTTGAGCGCGGTGCCGGAGGGCGCATCGACCTTGTGGCGGTGATGCGCCTCGATGATCTCGATGTCGTAGCCGGTGGACAGGGCCTTGGCCGCCATCTCCAGCAACTTGAAGGTGACGTTGACGCCCACGCTCATGTTGGGCGCCATCACGATGGCGATGTCCTTGGCCGCGTCGGCGATCTCGGCTTTCTGCGCCTCGCTGAAGCCGGTGGTGCCGATCACGGCCTGCACGCCCAGTTCGCGGCACACGGCCAGATGCGCCAGCGTGCCCTCGGGACGGGTGAAATCGATCAGCACCTGGGCGTCCTGCAGGCCGGTGCGCAGGTCGGACACGATCGGCACGTCGCTGGTGAATCCGAGGAAGGCGGCGGCGTCGCCGCCGATCGCCGGACTGCCCGCGAGGTCGAGGGCGCCGGCCAGGCGGCAGTCCTGGGCCTCGCGCACGGCCTCGATCAGCATGCGGCCCATGCGGCCGGAGGCGCCGGCGATCGCAATGCGGCGCAGCGGCGGAGTGGTGATGGAAGAGGAGTCGGTCACGCGGGGGAGCCTTCGGGAAATGCCGGCCGGTGCGGCCGGCGGGGCCGGGGGCCGGCGTACTAGCGCGTCGCTTCCAGCGGCGGGTAGCTGGGGGGCAACGGCGGCAGGGAGGCGGAGGAGGTGTCGGCGTCAGCCTCCTTGCCCCTGTCCTTCGACGGCTGGAACTTCTTGAGCTGGTCTTCCGTGGCTTCCAGCACCGGCACCTTGCCGGCGCGCCCGCGGGCGTCGACCGCGGCGACGAACTCCTGCTCGCTGGGCATCGCATCGCCTTCGAAGCGATCGAGCACCTCGCCGTTGAAGAACACCGTCAGGCGCCGCTGCTGGGGCTCGACGCCCTGGCGCCGGATGGTGAAGACATAGTCCCAGCGGTTGGTGTGGAACACGTCGGTCAGCAGCGGGGTGCCGAGGATCTCGCGCACCTGTTGGCGCGACATGCCGGCCTTGAGCAGCTCGACCTGCTCCTTCGAGACGAAATTGCCCTGGACCACTTCGACCTTGTAGGGCGTGATCGCAGAGAGAACACCGCGCGAGCGCTCGGTGAAACTGCTGCAAGCCCCCAGGCTCAACGTCGCGGCGACCGCGCCGGCGAGCAGCCAGAGGCGGCTTTCTTGGGAAAACTCAGGCATGGGAAAGGGCCGGGAGGGCAAGCGATATGATCGAGCCATTGTAGCGGCTGGCCCTGCGGGCGCCTCTCGCAGGGACGGGCGCAGGAGTGACCATGGGCAACATCGACGAACTCAAGAATACCGGCCTCAAGGCCACGCTGCCGCGCCTCAAGATCCTGGAGATCTTCCAGAACGGCGGGCAGCGCCACATGACGGCGGAAGACGTGTTCCGCGTGCTGCTCAACGAGCATTCCGACATCGGCTTGGCAACGGTCTACCGCGTGCTCACGCAGTTCGAGCAGGCCGGCATTCTCGAGCGCAGCCACTTCGAGAGCGGCAAGGCGGTCTACGAGCTCAACGAGGGCAAGCACCACGACCACCTGATTTGCACCGGCTGCGGCAAGGTCGAGGAGTTCTACGACGCCGAGATCGAGCGCCGCCAGCAGATGATCTCGAAGGACAAGGGCTGGATCCTGCAGGACCACGCCATGTCGCTCTACGGGCTCTGTGCCGACTGCACGAGCAAGCGCTAGGCTCGCCGGCGGGCCGCGCTCCAAGGCGGTCCAACCTTCTTCTCTAATCGTCTTCCCGCGCGCCTTCCATGGCCTTGTGGTGCCGCGCCACGAAGTCCGCATAGGTGTCGATGCCGCGCAACTGCAGGATCGAGTTGCGCACCGCCGCTTCCACCAGCACCGCGATGTTGCGGCCGGCCACGACCTGGATGATCACCTTGCGCACCGGGATGCCCAGCACGTCCTGGGTCAGCGGCGCCGAGGGCATGCGCTCGTAGTCGCGCTCGAAGCTGTCGCGCCGCACCAGGTGCACGATCAGCTTGAGCCGCATCTTCCGGCGCACCGCGGTCTCGCCGAAGATGGCGCGGATGTCCAGCAGGCCGATGCCCCGCACTTCCAGCAGGTTCTGCAGCAGCTCGGGGCAGCGCCCTTCGAGCGTGGTCTGGTTGATGCGATAGAGGTCGACCGCGTCGTCGGCCACCAGGCCGTTGCCGCGCGAGATCAGCTCCAGGCCCAGTTCGCTCTTGCCCAATCCCGACTCGCCCGTGATCATCACGCCCAGGCCCAGGATGTCCATGAACACGCCGTGCATCGAGGTGCGTTCGGCGAAATGCTTGGACAGGTAGGCGCGCAGCAGGTCGATGACGAACGCCGATGATTCCCGCGTGGCGAACAGGGGCAGCTGCGCGCGCTCGCAGATCGACAGCAGCTGGTCGGGCGCCGCCTGGCCGTCGGCCAGCACCAGCATGGGCGGCTCCAGCGTCACGATGCGAGCGATGCGCCGTACGCAATCCTCGGGCGAGCCGCGCGTGAGATAGGCCACCTCGCGCGCGCCGAGGATCTGCACGCGGTAGGGATGGATGTAGTTGAGGTAGCCGACCAGGTCGGCGGCCGACTGGGCGCGGCTGATGACGCCGGGGTCGAACTGGCGCTCCGAGGCACCCAGGCCCGCAAGCCACTCCCAGCGCAAGGAGCCGCGGAACTCCTCGAACATCGCGTCGGCGCTGATGACGGTCGGCTTCATGCGCCAGACGCCCGACGGAAGATGCGCTTCAAGCGACCTGGGCCGATTGCCATCCTGCGATCAGGGCATGCAGCTGCGCGGCGTCGTTGCTCGACTTGATCTGCTCGCGCAGGCCGGCGTCGCTCAGCAGCTCGGCGATTTCGGAGAGTATTTCCAGATGTTTCTGGGTCGCCGCTTCGGGCACCAGGAGGAAGATCAGGAGCACCACGGGCTGCTCGTCCGGCGCATCGAAGCCGATCGGGTTGGCCAGCTGGAACACCGCGGCCATCGGGGACTTCAGGCCCTTGATGCGGCCGTGGGGGATGGCCACGCCATGCCCCAGACCGGTGGAGCCCAGGCGCTCGCGGGCGAACAGGCTGTCGGTGATGAGGGCGCGGCCCAGGCCGTGCAGGTTTTCAAACAGCAAGCCCGCTTCTTCGAAAGCTCGTTTCTTGCTGGTGGCGTCGACGCTCACAAGGACTTGAGCGGGCGGCAGGATGGACGCGAGTCGGTTCATGTTGGGGCAGGGCGGGGGCGATTATGCACCTGCCCCGCAAAAAGCAAAGAGCCGCCCGAAGGCGGCTCGCAAGAGTGTTTGCCCGAAGAGGCACTACATCACGCGCTTCGGCGCAGCGTGGTAGTGGTCCTTGAGGCACTCCTTGTGGCGCACGACCTGGCGGTCGAGCTTGTCGACCAGCTCGTCGACGGCGGCGTAGAGATCAGCGTGGCTCGACTCGGCGAACATGTCACTGCCCTTGACGTGAATATTGCATTCGGCCCGTTGGCGCCTTTCCTTTTCCTTCTGCTTTTCCACCGTGAGGATCACCTTCACATCGACCACCTGGTCGAAGTGACGGGTGATTCGGTCCAGCTTGCTCGTGACGTAATTGCGAAGCGCGGGGGTGACGTCGAGGTGATGACCGCTGATCGTCAAATTCATGAATGACCTCCTGGAATCGACGGTTGGGAAAAAGGCCTTGCTTCTGAAATTGAAGCCTGGCCGGCGAAAAAAAAGAGGGGGCGGGAGAAGGGAGGGGAAGGAGAAGAGGAAGGGGTCGGTTCACTATGCCCATGCTGTCATCGAATTGCAATCCCTCTCGGCGCAAACCCCCGGACGCCTTTGTGGTCAAGGCGTGGGTGCTATCAAGTTTGTAGTGCTAAAGACCGCGCGCCGCGCTCAGCGCCACGCGGCGCGCAGGCGCTTGCGCAAGTCGATGACCGCCGCTGGCGGCGGCACCGCAGGGGCTCGCTCGGGCGCTGGCGGCCAGGTGATCTGCTCGAAGCCCCGGGCTTCGGCCGCCGAGATGAAGCGGGTGCGGCCGGCGTAGAGATGGCGGTCCCCGCGCACCGCCTGCTGGGTGACATAGAAGCGCAGCGGCACGATCAGTTGCAGGTGGTCGCGCGCACGTGTCATCGCCACGTAGAGCAGGCGCCGCTCCTCCTCCAGCTCCTGGGCGCCCTGCGCGACATCGGCCGGGATGCAGCCGTCGACCACGTTGAGCACGTGCACCGAGCGCCATTCCTGCCCCTTCGCCGAATGGATGGTGGAGAGGATCAGGTAGTCCTCGTCGAGCAGGGGCGGGCCGGGCCGGTCGCTGGTGGCCTCGGGCGGATCGAGCGTGAGCTCGGTCAGGAAGCGCTCGCGCGAGGTATAGCCGGAGGCCAGGCGGGCCAGCTGCTCGACGTCGCCGCGGCGCAATCCGGCATCGTCGTGCAGCCGCTCCAGGTGCGGCAGGTACCAGCGCAGTGCGAGCTCCATGTCGGCCGGCCAGGCGAGTTCCGGGGCACGCAGCTGCGCATAGATCGCTGCGAAGCGTGCCCACTCCTCCTTTGCGGCAGCGGGCGGCTGGAAGGCCTGCACCACGGCAGCCGGATCTTCCGCATTGGCCATCCCGTCGAGCAGCCGCGTCGAGGTGGCAGGCCCGATTCCCGGGATCAGCTGGGTGACGCGAAAGCCCGCCATGCGCCCGCGCGGGTTCTGCGCGAAGCGCAGCACCGCCAGCAGGTCCTTCACATGCGCGGCCTCCAGGAACTTGAGCCCGCCGTACTTGACGAAGGGGATGTTGCGCCGTGCCAGCTCGAGCTCCAGCGCCGCGCTGTGACTCGAAGTGCGGAACAGCACGGCCTGTGCTTTCAGGGCCAGCCCGCCTTCGCGGTGCGCCAGCACGCGCTCCGCCACGAAGCGGGCCTGTTGGGCCTCGTCGGGCACCAGCACCAGCTGCGGCCGGCCCATCGAGGGCTTGTCGGTCCACAGCGTCTTGGCATGGCGCTCGGCCGCCCCCGCGATCACGGCATTGGAGACGTCGAGGATCGGCTGGGTCGAGCGGTAGTTGCGCTCCAGCGTGACGATTCGCGCGGGCTGGGTGAACTGCCCCGGGAAGTCGAGGATGTTGCGCACCGTGGCGCCGCGAAAGGAATAGATCGCCTGCGCATCGTCACCCACCACAGTGAGGCCGCGGCCGTCGGGCTTGAGGGCGTGCAGGATGGCGGACTGCAGCAGGTTGGTGTCCTGGTACTCGTCGACGAGCACATGGTCGAAGCGCGCGCCCAGCTGCGCCGCGAGCGAGGGCTCCGCCACCATCTCGGCCCAGTACAGCAGCAGGTCGTCGTAGTCGAGCACCTGCTGCGCCTGCTTGGCCTCTACGTAGGCGCCGAACAGGCGCTTGAGCTCGGCCTCCCATTCGGCGCACCAGGGGAAGGCCTGGGCCAGCACCTCGGCCAGCGGCGCGCCGCCGTTGACGGTGCGCGAGTAGATCGCCAGGCAGGTGCCCTTGCGCGGAAAGCGGCGCTCCATCGCGGCCAGGCCGATGTCGTTGCGCACCAGGCCCATGAGGTCCTCGGCGTCGCCGCGGTCGTGGATGGTGAAGCTGGCGTCGAGACCGATCTGCGCGGCATATTCGCGCAGCAGCCGGGCGCCGATGCCGTGGAAGGTGCCGGCCCAGGGCAAGGACGGCGGGGCCTCCGAACGCAGCCCGAGCACCTTTGCCAGCACCTGGCCGGCGCGCCGCTCCATCTCTTGCGCGGCGCGGCGTGAGAAGGTCAGGAGGAGGATGCGCTGCGGATCGGCGCCGTGCGCGATCAGATGGGCCACGCGGTGCGCCAGGGTGCTGGTCTTGCCCGAGCCGGCGCCGGCGATCACGAGCAGCGGGCGCGGGTCCGGCGACGCTTCCCCGGCCCCGTGCTCGACGGCCGCCCGCTGTGCCTCGTTGAGCTCCGCGAGAACCGCGGCGAGGCGCTCTTCCTGGCGCAGTGGGACGGGGATCGCGACGCCGGTCCACTGCGTCATTGAAATGGCACCCGAGGGCCGTGCGAGACGGGATGCGATGCAAGGCGCAAAGCGCAGCGATGCCCGACGGCATCGCGAGCATTTGTAACGCGGCAGCGCGCCCGTATCGTGCGGACAGCGGGTGCCATTTCAGTGACGCAGTGGACTACACATCGAGCGCGACTTTACTGGATATCCATCCAGATCCCCTCAGGAAAATGCAAGACGCCGGTGACATAATCGCGCCTCGCTGCAACCGGAGACTTCGAATGGACACCGTTCCGCCTCGGCAGCTTTCAACTCCCCTGTGACGCGTCGTTGGCCAGGGATTTGAAAGCGCCCCCCGCCCCTCGCCAACGCCACAACACCACCCGGGAGTGAGCCATGCTCAACATCTTCACGCTCGCCAACGGCCGCCTCGTCCAGGAAGAGATCGAAGCGCTCGAGGAACTGTCGAAATTCCAGCCGATCTGGGTCGATCTCGAATCGCCCACGCTGGAGGAGAAGCGCTGGATCAAGCAGTACTACGGCCTGTCCATCCCCGAGGATGCGATGGACGAGGACATCGAGGAGTCGGCGCGCTTCTACGAGGAAGACAACGGCGAGCTGCACGTGCGCAGCGACTTCCTGATCGATGACGACGAGAACCCGCGCTCGGTGCGCGTGGCCTTCATCCTCAACCAGCACAACACCGAACTGCGCAGCCGCGGCGTGCTGTTCTCGATCCATGACGAGGACGTGCCGGTGTTCCGCCTGCTGCGCATGCGCGCGCGCCGCGCACCCGGGCTGATCGAGGACGCCAAGGAGGTCCTGCTCAAGCTCTTCGACGCCGATGCCGAGTACTCGGCCGACTCGCTGGAGAACATCTACGACGAGCTGGAAGTCGCCGGCAAGAAGGTGCTCGAAGGCAACGTGAGCGACGAACTGGCCGGCGAGGTGCTGGCCGCGATCGCGCGCCAGGAAGACCTGAACGGCCGCATCCGCCGCAACGTGATGGACACGCGCCGCGCGGTGAGCTTCATGATGCGCAGCCGCATGCTCAACGCCGACCAGTTCGAGGAGGCGCGACAGATCCTGCGCGACATCGAGTCGCTGGACAACCACACGGCCTTCCTGTTCGACAAGATCAACTTCCTGATGGACGCCACCGTCGGCTTCATCAACATCAACCAGAACAAGACCATCAAGATCTTCTCGGTGGCGAGCGTGGCGCTGCTGCCGCCGACGCTGATCGCGAGCGTGTACGGCATGAACTTCAAGCTCATTCCGGAGCTCGACTGGCGCTATGGCTACGTCTACGCGATCGTGCTGATGGTCGCCAGCGCGCTGGTGCCGATGTGGTACTTCCGGCGGCGCGGCTGGCTCAAGTAGCGCGGGGGCCGGGCAGCCCGGCGAGCCAGGCCTCGATCAGGGCCAGGCTGTAGCGGCTCGCGACTGCGGCGACAAAGCGCAGGAAGTCGGCATGGGCCTGGTCGTCGGCGCGGTCCGAAATGGCTCGCACCGCGGCGAAGGGGACGCGATAGTCGTGGCAGACCTGCGCCACGGCGGCGCCTTCCATCTCGCAGGCCAGCGCGTCGGGCAGGTCATGGCGCAGCGCCGCGCTGTCGGCGGCGCGAGCAATGAATCGGTCGCCGCTCACCACCAGGCCGCGGTGCAGGCGCGGCGCGTGAAGGCCGAAGTCGTCGACCACCTGTTGGCCCAGCAACGCGACCGGATCGCCCAGCAGCCGCTCCGCCACCGCCGCCAGCGCATCGCTGATGGCGGTGTCGGTCGCGAAGCGCGCGTGCCCGGTCAGCGGCACCTCGTAGCGCGGAAAGATCGGCGATGCGTCCAGGTCGTGCTGCAGCAGGCGGCTCGCCACCACCACGTCGCCCACCCGTACGCCGGGCGCCAGCCCGCCGGCCACGCCGGTGAAGACGATGGCGCGCACGCCGAAGCGTTCGAGCAGCACGGTGGCGGTCGTGGCCGCCGCAACCTTCCCAATGCGCGACAGCACCGCGACCACCGGCTGGCCCTGCAGATGCCCGGCCCAGAAGTCGCGGCCGGCGACGCGCACGCGCTGCTCGTCCGGCATGGCGGAGAGCAGCGCGCCGAGCTCCTCCTGCATGGCTGCCACGATCGCGACCGGCGCCACCATGGATGCACCGCTACTTCTTGTCGCGCAGCTCGCGACGCAGGATCTTCCCCACCGGCGTCTTCGGCAGGTCGGTGCGGAACTCGATCAGCCTGGGCTGCTTGTAGCCGGTGAGATTGGCGCGGCAGAACTCGCGCACCTGGGCTTCGGTGAGCTCGGGGTTCTTCTTGACGATCACCAGCTTGACCGCCTCGCCGGTCTTGTCGTCGGCAATGCCCACCGCCGCGCATTCGAGCACGCCCGGGACCTGCGCCACGACATCCTCGACCTCGTTAGGGTACACGTTGAAGCCCGAGACCAGGATCATGTCCTTCTTGCGGTCGACGATCTTGAAGAAGCCGCGCTCGTCGACCACGCCCACGTCGCCGGACTTGAAGTAGCCGTCGGCCGTCATGACCTTGGCCGTCTCGTCGGGGCGCTGCCAGTAGCCGGCCATCACCTGCGGGCCCTTGATCGCGATCTCGCCGGGCTGTCCCGCCGCCACTTCGTTGCCGTCGTCGTCCAGCAGCTTCAGGTAGGTGCTCGGCAGCGGCACGCCGATGGTGCCGGTGTACGCGGTGCTGGTGGTGGGGTTGCAGGTGGCCGAGGGCGAGGTCTCCGACAGGCCGTAGCCCTCGCAGATCGGGCAACCGGTCTTCTCGAGCCAGAGCTTGGCGACCGCGCCCTGCACCGCCATGCCGCCGCCGACGGAGACCTTGAGGTTCTTCCAGTTGACGGTGTTGAAGTCCGGGTGATTGGCCAGCCCGTTGAAGAGCGTGTTGACCGCCGGGAAGCTGTGGAAGGTGTGCTTGGACAGCTCCTTGAGCACGGCCGGGATGTCCCGCGGATTCGGGATCAGGATCAGCTTGCCGCCGGTGCGCATGGACAACATCATGTTCACCGTGAAGGCGAAGATGTGATAGAGCGGCAGCGCGCACACGCTGGTGGGCTGCTCGCCGGCCGGCACCTTCTGCATGACCGGGTCGTTCCAGGCCTCGGACTGCAGCACGTTGGCGATCACGTTGCGATGCAGCAGCACCGCGCCTTTCGAGACGCCGGTGGTGCCGCCGGTGTATTGCAGCACCGCGACGTCATCGGGCCCGATGGCCGCCTTCTGCAGCGTGCGCCCCGCCCCCTTGTCCAGCGCGTCGTTGAAGCGCACGGCGCCGGGCAGGCTGTACGCGGGCACCATCTTCTTGACGTTGCGCACCACGTAGTTGACCAGCGCGCCCTTGAGCAGGCCGAGCCGGTCGCCCATGCCGCTGAGCACCACATGCTTGACCGGTGTGGCGCCGATGCACTGCTGCAGCGTGCTGCCGAAGTTCTCCATGATCACGATCGCCTTGGAGCCCGAGTCCTTGAGCTGATGCTCCAGCTCGCGCGGCGTGTAGAGCGGGTTCACGTTCACCAGGATCAGCCCGGCGCGCAGGATGCCGCAGACCGCGATGGGGTACTGCAGGCAGTTGGGCATCATCACCGCGACGCGATCGCCCTTGGCCAGGCCCATGCCCTGCAGGTAGCTGGCGAAGGCGCGGCTCAGCTTGTCGACCTCGCCGTAGCCCATGTCCTTGCCCATGAAGCTGTAGGCCGTCCGATCGGCGAATTTCGAGAAGCTCTCGTCCATGAGCGCGACCAGCGACGGGTAGCGCGAAGCGTCGATGTCGGCCGGCACGCCTTGCGGGTAGCTGCTGAGCCAGGGACGGTCTGTCATGGATATGTCTCCTCAACGAATTCGGGATTCTGGTTACGGAAACGCCGCCCGGCCTTCTCGGCTCGGGCGGCGTGCACACGGGGTGCCGCCGCTCTTATTCGATCGCCTTGCCCATGTCCTCGACCACCTTCTTGGCGTCGCCGAAGACCATCATGGTCTTGTCCATATAGAACAGTTCGTTGTCCAGCCCGGCATAACCCGCGGCCATCGAACGCTTGTTCACGATCACCGTCTTGGCCTTGTAGGCCTCCAGGATCGGCATGCCGTAGATCGGCGTGCCCTTGGTGAGCGCGGCAGGGTTCACCACGTCGTTGGCGCCCAGGATGATGGCCACGTCGGCCTGCGCGAACTCGCCATTGATGTCCTCCATCTCGAACACCTGGTCGTAGGGCACCTCGGCCTCGGCCAGCAGCACGTTCATGTGGCCCGGCATGCGCCCGGCCACCGGGTGGATCGCGTACTTCACGGTCACGCCCTTCTCGGTGAGCTTCTGCGCCAGCTCGTTGACCGCGTGCTGCGCCCGCGCCACCGCCAGGCCGTAGCCTGGCACGATGATCACGGTCTCGGCGTTGGAGAGCATGTAGGCCGCATCGTCCGCGCTGCCGCTCTTGACCGGCCGCTGCTCCTTGGCCCCGCCCGTGGCCGCCGCCGCCTCGCCGCCGAAGCCGCCCAGGATCACGTTGAAGAACGACCGGTTCATCGCCTTGCACATGATGTAGCTCAGGATCGCACCGGAGCTGCCCACCAGCGAGCCGGCCACGATCAGCATCGCATTGTTCAGGCTGAAGCCGATGCCCGCGGCCGCCCAGCCCGAGTAGCTGTTGAGCATCGACACCACGACCGGCATGTCCGCCCCGCCGATCGGGATGATGATCAGCACGCCCATCACGAAGGCCAGCAGCAGCATCAGGAAGAAGGCGGTCCAGCTCTCGGTGGCCATGTACACCAGCCCGAGCCCGATGGTCAGCAGCCCCAGCACCAGGTTGAGCATGTGCTGGCCCTTGAACTGCACCGGCGCGCCCTGGAACAGGCGGAACTTGTACTTGCCTGAGAGCTTGCCGAAGGCGATCACGGAGCCGCTGAAGGTGATGGCCCCGATGGCGGCGCCCAGGAACAGCTCGAGCCGGTTGCCGGCGGGAATGGCGTAGCGCGCGAACCCGTCGAGGAGATATGCGCCTTCGGGCGTGTTGCCGCCGATCAGCGCCGCCACCGGAGGCGGCGTGATGCCGAAGGCCCAGGGCTCGACCACGGCCGCCACCGCGATGAACACGGCCGCCAGGCCGATCATGCTGTGGAAGAAGGCGACCAGCTCGGGCATCTGGGTCATCTCGACGGTCTTGGCGCGGTAGGCGCCGTAGCCGCCGCCGACCACCAGGCCCAGCAGCACCCAGGCCATGCCCTGGGCCTTGCCGCTGGAGAGCTGCACGATCAGCGCCCCGGTGGTCAGGATGGCGATCGCCATGCCGACCATGCCGAAGATGTTGCCGCGGATCGAGGTGGTGGGATGGCTCAGGCCCTTGAGGGACTGGATGAAGCAGACGCTGGCGACCAGGTACAGCAGCGTGACGACGTTCATCGACATGGTCAGTGGCCCTCCGCCTTGGCAGGGGCCGCCTTCTTGTCCTTCTTCCTGAACATCTCCAGCATGCGCCGGGTGACCAGGAAGCCGCCGAAGACGTTGACTGCGGCCAGCGCGACCGCCAGCACGCCCATGCCCTTGCCCAGCCAGGTGCTGGTGAGCGCGGCCGCCAGCATGGCGCCGACGATGACGATGGCGGAAATCGCGTTGGTCACCGCCATCAGCGGCGTGTGCAGCGCAGGCGTGACGGTCCAGACCACGTGGTAGCCCACGTAGATGGCCAGCACGAAGATGATCAGGTTAATGACGGTGTGGGAGACGGGGTCCATGGGCTGCTTCCTCGTTCTTACTTGCGGGTCACTTGGCCGTCCCTGCTCATCAGGCAGGCGGCGACGATGTCGTCCTCGAGGTCGATCTTGAAGCCGCCCTCCTTGGGGAGCACGAGCTTCAGGAAGTCGAGCACGTTGCGCGCGTAGAGCGAGGAGGCGTCGGCCGCCACGAGCGCGGGCAGGTTGGTCTCGCCCACGAGCGTGACGCCATGCTTGATGACCGTGCGGCCGGGCTCGGTCAGCGGGCAGTTGCCGCCCTGCGGGGCCGCCAGGTCGACGATGACGGAGCCGGGCTTCATGGCCTTCACCATGTCCTCGGTGACCAGCACCGGGGCCGGCCGGCCGGGGATCAGCGCCGTGGTGATGACCACGTCGGCCTGGGCCACGCGCTTGGCGACCTCGGCCTTCTGGCGATCGAGCCAGCTCTGGGGCATGGGGCGGGCATAGCCGCCGACGCCTTCGGCGGCTTCCTTCTCTTCCTGCGTCTCGTAGGGCACGTCGATGAACTTGGCCCCCAGGGACTCGACCTGCTCCTTGACGGAGGGGCGCACGTCCGAGGCCTCGATGACGGCGCCCAGGCGCTTGGCGGTGGCGATGGCCTGCAGGCCGGCCACGCCGACACCCAGGATGACCACGCGCGCAGCCTTCACGGTGCCGGCGGCGGTCATCAGCATGGGGAAGAAGCGCTGGTACTTGTCGGCCGCGATCATGACGGCCTTGTAGCCGGCGATGTTGGCCTGGGAGGAGAGCACGTCCATGCTCTGGGCGCGGGTGGTGCGCGGGGCCGCTTCCAGCGCGAAACCGGTGAGGCCGGCCGCCGCGAGCCTTTGCAGGCCCTCGGCATCGAAGGGGTTGAGCATGCCCACCACCACCGTGCCGGGCTTCATGAGCGCGGCCTCGCCGTCGGACGGCGAGCGCACCTTGAGCACGAGCTCGCAGGCGAAGGCGCCGGCGGCATCGGTGATCTCGGCACCGGCGGCCTGGAAGGCGGCGTCGGTGATCGCGGCAGTGATGCCGGCGCCGGACTGCACGCGCACGGTGTGCCCCTGCGCGACAAGCTTCTTGGCCGTCTCCGGAGTGACGGCCACTCGGGTTTCGCCGGGCACAGTTTCGGCCGGCACGCCTATCAGCATGGGGATCTCCTCGGGGCTACGTTGGAATTCGCGCCGAGCTTACATGAAGATGACAGGCGCAGGCCGGCCGCACTGTCCCGAGGGTGCGCGGTCTTGGCGGTGCGCCGCCGCCATGCACGCGCAAGCCCTCTTCCAATTCGGCGCTTGCTTCCTGTACAGTGCGATCCGCGCGCGACCGGCGCCCAGAATGGCCGGCAGCGTGGAACAAGAATCTTCAGGGAGATGCTATGCGAATAGCGATGCTCGACGACGAGCCGCGCGAGATCGAATCGATCCAGCGCGTGATGGCGACAAGCGGTCACGAGTGCCACGGCTATGCCAACGGCAAGTCCTTGCTGCGCGGACTCCGCGCCCAGCGCTACGACCTGCTGATGCTCGACTGGCGCCCCCCGGACGTCGAAGGAATCGAGATGGTCCGGCGGCTGCGCGAGAGGTTCGGCAACCGGCTGCCGCTGCTCCTCACGGCCGGCCCCGAGGACAAGGCCCGAATGACCTCGGCCCTGCTGGCGGGCGCCGACGACTTCATGGTCAAGCCCCTGTGCAGAGCCGAACTGCAGGCGCGCGTGCACGCCCTGCTGCGCCGGGCGTATCCGACCCGTTTCGAGAGAGAGCTGGTCTACGGGCCCTATCACTTCTCCCCGCTCGCCGGTACGATCCGCCTGCACGGGGAACCGGTGCGGTTGAAACAACGCGAATACGACCTCGCGCTGCTCCTGTTTCGCAACATCGGCCGGCTGCTGCCGCGCGAGCACCTGATGCTGACCGTCTGGGGGCAGGAGCTCGAGCCTGGTTCACGTTCGCTCGACACGCATATGTCGCGGCTGCGCGCCCGGCTGGACCTGCGCCCCGCCAACGGCATGATCCTGGCCTCGGTCTACGGCCTGGGCTACCGGTTGGAATACCTCGCCGGCGAAGAGGCCGAGTTGCCGTATCCCCTGGCAGGGGCGACAGAATGATTAACCAAGGAGTGGCGTCACGATGAAAAAGATGATCCGAAGCCTGCTGGCTGCCGTGCTGCTGGGCAGCTGTCTGCAGCTCGCATTTGCGCAGGACGCGGAGCCGAGCGACCTGGTCCGCGGCGGCCTGCAGGCGATCCAGATGATCGACCAGAACAAGACCGGCGAGCTCTGGGACGGCGCCACGCCGGCCGCCCGCAAGCGCGTGAGCCGCGACGATTTCGTGAACCAGGTCGCCAAGGCACGCACCCCGCTGGGCGCCCCGCAGCAACGCACCTGGGTCGCCATCAACCGGCAGGTGGTCGGGGAGAGCAACCAGGAGCTGGCCGGCCAGTACGTGAGCATCGAATACGAGACCCGCTTTGCCAACAAGGCGAACGCCACCGTTCGCGAGCTGGTGACCTTCCAGCTGGGGGACGACCGGGTCTGGCGCTTCTCGGGCTACGTCTTGCGCTGATGGCGCATCGCTGGAAGCCCAACGTCACCGTCGCCGCGGTGATCGAGGAGGCCGGCCGCTTCCTCGTGGTCGAGGAAGAGACGAGCGATGGCCTGCGGCTGAATTCGCCCGCCGGGCATCTGGACCCCGGCGAGTCGCCGGCCGAAGGCTGCGCGCGCGAGACGCTGGAAGAAACCGCACACCGCTTCACCCCGACCGCGCTGGTGGGTATCTACATGGCGCGCCAGCGCGGCGCCCGTGGCGAGGACACCACCTACATGCGTTTCGCCTTCTGCGGCACGCTGGGCCCTCTCGAGCCGGGCCGCGCGCTGGACCACGGCATCGTGCGTACCCTATGGATGACGGCCGAGGAGCTGCGTGCGAGCCGCGAGCGGCATCGCAGCCCGCTGCTGCTGCAATGCGTGGACGACTATCTCGCCGGCCATCGCCATCCGCTGGACCTCATCCACGTCCACGCCTCGGTGGCGGGCGAGGACGAGGCCTGAGCACCCGGCCGGACGCTCCGGGAGAGGGCTCGTACCGCAGCCGAAGGCGAAGGTACTCCAATGTGCAACGCACGGCCCTCCGAAGCTGCTCGTCATCCAGCCGAGGGCGAAGATGCGCCAGCAGGCGTCAGCCGGCGCGCGAGATGACCCCGCCACCCAGGCATACCTCGCCGTCGTAGAGCACCGCCGACTGTCCCGGCGTCACCGCCCATTGGGACTCGGCGAAGGCGAGCCGGAACGCGCCGTTGGCGCCCTCCGCCAGCGTGCAGCCGGCGTCGGCCTGGCGATAGCGCGACTTCGCCGCGTAGGCGCCCGCGGGCGGCGCCGCGCCTCCAACCCAGCTGGCATCGTCCGCCTCCAGGGTAGCCGACAGCAGCCAGGGGTGGTCGTGGCCCTGCACCACCCAGAGGGTGTTGCTTTCGATGTCCTTGCGAGCCACGAACCAGGGCGCATGCTCGCCAGCGCCCCGCTGCGCCCCTCTGGGCTTGAGGCCGCCGATGCCCAGGCCCTGGCGCTGGCCCAGGGTGTAGAAGCTCAGGCCCTGGTGCTCGCCGATGCGCCGGCCCCGCTCGTCGCGGATCGGGCCCGGCTCCTTCGAGATGTACCGGTTGAGGAATTCCCGAAAAGGCCGCTCGCCAATGAAGCAGATGCCGGTCGAGTCCTTCTTCCTGGCGTTGGGCAGGCCGATCTCGTCGGCGATGCGCCGCACCTCGGTCTTGTGCAGCTCGCCGACAGGGAACATCGTCTTCGCCAGTTGCTGCTGGTTCAGGCGGTGCAGGAAGTAGCTCTGGTCCTTCGCCGGATCGAGGCCCTTGAGCAGCTCGTAGCGCTCGCTCGCCGCGTTGAAGCGAACGCGGGCGTAGTGCCCGGTGGCTATCTTTTCCGCGCCAAGGCGCATCGCATGATCGAGGAAGGCCTTGAACTTGATCTCGGCATTGCACAGCACGTCCGGATTGGGCGTGCGGCCGGCCTGGTACTCGCGCAGGAATTCGGCGAAGACACGGTCCTTGTAGTCGGCCGCGAAGTTGACGTGCTCGATCTCGATGCCCAGCACGTCGGCCACGCTGGCGGCGTCGATGAAGTCGATGTTCGACGAACAGTATTCGCTGTCGTCGTCGTCCTCCCAGTTCTTCATGAAGATGCCGACCACCTCATGGCCCCGCTGCTTGAGCAGGTGCGCCGTGACCGCAGAGTCCACCCCGCCGCTCAGGCCCACCACGATGCGCTGCTTGTCCATGGGCCGCGATTGTCCCAGGCCGGCCATGCCGGTGCCGGTGCGCGGGTAATCACGGAGCGCGAAGGAGGCCGGCCCTGCGGGTCTTCATCCAGTTGAAAGAAGCGGCGCCGAGGTTCACACTGCAACGCCGATCGGACGCACAACAACGCGGGCGGGGCGCCGAGGCGTCCGCCAAGGAGACTTGCATGGATCACCTCAGCGGCATGGACGCCTCGTTCCTGCACCTCGAAACCCCCGAATCGCCGATGCATGTCGGGAGCCTGCAGCTGATCGATCTGCCGCCCGGCTACGAGGGCGACTTCGCCGAGGACGCCAAGAAGTACCTGAGCGGGCGCCTGCACCTGGCCTCGGTGTTCGTGCGCAAGCTGGCGATGATGCCCTTCGACCTTGCCAACCCGGTATGGGTGGACGACGACGACCTGGACCTGGACCACCACATCCACCACGTGATCATGCCGAGGCCCGGCACCATGGCGCAGCTGGAGCGCCTGGTGGGCCGGCTTCATTCCTCGCTGCTGGACCGCAGCCGCCCGCTGTGGGAAATGCACATCATCGAGGGCCTGCAGACCGGCCAGGTGGCGCTCTACAGCAAGATGCACCATGCGGCGATCGACGGCCAGGCCGGGGTGGCGGTGGCGAAGGCGCTGTTCGACATCTCCGAGACGCCGGCGCCGGTGAAGGCCCCGCGCGTGACGCGCCGGCCCGACTCGTCGCAGCTCGGCATGGCCGAGCTGGCCACGGCAGCGCTGAGCAACGCGGTGCAGCAGTACGTGAAGCTGATCCAGTCGATCCCGGCCACCGCCAAGGCCATCGGCAACGTGCTGATGCCGGTGTCGGAGGGGACAGGCCAGCGCAAGTTCGAGCTGCCCAAGGCCTTGCGCACCGCGCCGCGCACGCCGCTCAACGTGTCGATCACCAACCAGCGTTCCTTCGCCGCGCGTTCCGTGCCGCTGGCCGAGGTCAAGCAGATGTCGAAGGCCACCGGCACCAGCCTCAACGACATCGTGCTGGCCATCTGCGCCGGCGCGCTGCGCCGCTACCTGGCCGGCTACGGCTGCAAGCCGGCCAAGCCGCTGATCGCCGGCGTGCCGGTGTCGCTGCGCAGCGAGGGCAACACCGACCTCAACAACCAGGTCTCGGTGATGCTGGTGAGCCTGGCCACGGACATTGCCGATCCGCTGGAGCGGCTGGCGGCCATCCACGAATCTTCGAGCGAGGGCAAGAAGCTCACCGGCAATGTCAAAGCCGCGATTCCGACCGACTTCCCCTCGCTGGGCGTGCCCTCGCTGATGTCGGGCCTGGCGTCGCTCTACGGCCGCTCAGGGCTGGCCGACAAGCTGCCGCCGGTCGCCAACGTGGCGATCTCCAACGTGCCCGGGCCCTCATTCGCACTGTATTTCGCGGGGGCCAAGGTGGCGGCCTACTTCCCGGTCTCGATACCGGGCCACGGGCTCGCGCTGAACATGACAGTGCAGAGCTACAACGGCGCGCTCGAGTTCGGCCTCACGGCCTGTCGCCGCGCGGTGCCGGACGTGGCGGACCTGGGGGACTATGTAGTGGCGGAGCACAGGAAGCTGTTCGCACTGATCGTAGGGAATGCGCAGGCCGCGCCGGCACCCACTGCCGTGCCGGTGGCTGCGCCGGGTGCTGCAGCCGCGCCGAAACCTCCCGCGAAGAAGCGGGCAGCACCGAAGGCGGTGGCGAAGAAGAAGGTGACAGCGAAAGCGGTGCGCGCTGCAGTGCCGAAAGCGCCACGCAAGCCCGGCGCCTCCAAGCGCGCAACCGCACTGAACTGACCACTCCCGGACTTGCTCGCTGTCGCTCCGGGAGAAGGCGTCAATCGCGAAGACCGGCGAGGATCTCGTAGGACTTCAAGCGCGCTTCGTGGTCGAACACCTGCGAGGTGATCATCAGCTCGTCCGCGCCGGTGCGCTCGATGAAGGCCTTCACCCCTGCCCGCACCGTCTCCCTCGACCCCACCGCCGCGCAGGACAGCACCGAATCGAGCAGTGCGTTCTCTGCCGGCCCGATGCGCGTGCGGTAGCCTTCCACCGGCGGCGGCAGGCGGCCCGGACGTCCGCTGCGCAGGTTGACGAAGGCCTGCTGCCAGGAGCTCGCGCGAAATTCCGCCTCTTCGTCGGTCTCGGCCGCGAACACGTTGAAGCCCAGCATCACATAGGGCTTGGCGAGCTGCTTCGAGGGCTTGAAGGTATCGCGGTAGATGCGGATGGCCTGCATCAGCTGCTGCGGCGCGAAATGCGAGGCGAAGGCATAGGGCAGACCCAGGTGCGCCGCGAGCTGCGCGCCGAAGGTGCTCGAGCCGAGAATCCACACCGGCACCTCCAGCCCCGTGCCCGGCACGGCGCGAACCGCCTGCTGCGGCTCCTTGGACATGAAGTCCATCAGCTCGACCACGTCCTGGGGGAACTGGTCGGCATCGGATTGCAGGTCGCGCCGCAAGGCCCGCGCGGTGCGCTGGTCCGAGCCCGGCGCCCGCCCGAGGCCGAGGTCGATGCGGCCCGGGTAGAGCGACTCCAGCGTGCCGAACTGCTCGGCGATCACCAGCGGCGAATGGTTGGGCAGCATCACGCCGCCGGCACCGATGCGGATGGTGGAGGTACCGGCGCCGATATAGGCCAGCAGCACGGCAGTGGCCGCGCTTGCGATGCCGGGCATGCCGTGGTGCTCGGCCAACCAGTAGCGCCGGTAGCCCAACTTCTCGCCAAGCTGCGCCAGGCCGAGGGAGTTGCGGAAGGACTGCGCGGCGTCGCTGCCTTCGGTAATGGGGGCGAGATCGAGGATGGAGAAGGGCACCATGGTCGCGCATCATGGCGCGATCGCGATGATCGTGCTGGCGCAGGCCATTTCCGGCTTCTGATAAAACGTCGTGCTGTTGCCATCCACCGAAGCCGATGCTGCCATGTCCAAGTTCTGGTTGATGAAGTCCGAACCGGACGATTGCTCGATCGACGACGCGCTGGCCGCGCCCGACGCCACCGTGCCCTGGACCGGCGTGCGCGGCTGGCAGGCGCGCAACCTCATGCGTAACGAGATGCTGGTTGACGACGGCGTGCTGTTCTACCACTCGAGCTGCCCGCAGCCGGGCATCGTCGGCATCGCGCGCGTGGCCTCCGGGACGCGGCCCGACCCGACGCAGTTCGAGCCCGAGTCGCCCTATTACGACCCGGCATCGAAGCCCGAGCATCCGCGCTGGCTGCTGCTGGACGTGCAGGCGCTTCGCAAGACCCGGCTGCTGGGCCTGCCCGAGATGCGCGCGACGCCCGAGCTGGCCGACATGGTGGTGCTGCGCCGGGGCAATCGCCTGTCGATCATGCCGGTCGACCCGGTGCACTGGCACCTGATCGTGGACAAGTTGCTGGCCTGAGCGCGGCCCGCGCTCGGCTCAAAGGCCAGCGACGGCAAGCTCCGCGCGCTGCTCGAGGTGGACCCAGTCCACCACCTCCCCCCGCGGCCGATACCCGAGCACCATCTGCTGCAGCTGCTGCCGGATCGAAGGCGCATCGTTGATCTCGAGCGCAGCCTTCAGGCGCTCCAGTTGCGGCGACAGCGCGCCCCACGACAGGAAGTCGTCTCGCGCCTTGAGGATGCGGGAATGGGGCGTGGGCAGCGGGTTGTCGCCGATCAACAGCTCTTCGTACAGCTTTTCGCCGGGGCGCAGGCCCACGACCCGGATTTCGATGTCGCCTGCCGGGTTGTCCGCATCCCGCACCGTCATGCCCGAGAGCTCGACCATGCGGCGGGCAAGATCCGCGATCCTGATCGGCTCGCCCATGTCCAGCACGAACACCTCGCCGCCGTTGGCCATGGCACCGGCCTGGATGACCAGCTGGGCCGCCTCGGGAATGGTCATGAAGTAGCGGGTGATGTCGAGGTGCGTCAGCGTGATGGGGCCGCCATTGCGGATCTGCTGTCGGAACAGGGGCACCACGGAGCCTGAGGAGTCCAGCACATTGCCGAAGCGAACCATCGAGAAGCGCGTGCCGTTGGGCCGGCGTGACGCCTGCTCGGCCAGGGCCTGCAGGCCCATCTCGGCCAGGCGCTTGCTGCAACCCATGATGTTGGTGGGGCGCACGGCCTTGTCGGTGCTGATGAGCACGAAATCGCGCACGCCGTGCGCGGCCGCTGCCCCTGCCGTGATCAGCGTGCCGAAGACGTTGTTGCGGACGCCCTCGGCCGGGTTGTGCTCCACCAGCGGTACGTGCTTGTAGGCCGCGGCATGGTAGACGGTGTGCGGATGCCAGGCCGCCATGATCTCGCGCATGCGGCGCGCATCCGCGACCGAGGCGAGCAGGGGCACGATCCGCGGCGCGTCCCCACCCCTGCCTTCCAGTCCTTGCAGCAGCTCGCCGTGGATGGTGTAGAGCGCAAACTCCGAGCGCTCCACCAGAAGCAGCGTGGCGGCATCGCCCTTGACGATCTGGCGGCACAGCTCGCTGCCGATGGAGCCTCCCGCCCCCGTCACCAGCACCACCTTGCCGCGAATGTTCTTGCCGAGCAGGAGAGGATGGGGCGCGACGGCGTTGCGCCCCAACAGGTCTTCGACGTCCAGCTCGCGCAGGTCGCTGACCTGGACCTTGCCCTGGGCGAGCTCCATCAGGCCCGGCAGCGTCCGCACCGATACCCTGGCCTGCCGCACCTGCTCCAGGATCTCGTGGCGCCGCTGGCGCGAAACCGAAGGGATTGCCAGGAAGATGTCGCTGACGCGCAGCGCGGCCACCTGCGCCTTCAACGTTGCGGGGTCATGGACCGGCAGGCCATGGATCAGGCCGCCTTGCAGGCGCTCGTCGTCGTCGAGAAACCCCAGCAGGCGCAGCTCGCTGCCGGCCGACAGGGCTTGGGCGAGTCGGCGGCCGGCGTCGCCTGCGCCGTAGATCAGCACCCGGGGGAGTTCCCTGCGAGTCAGCAGCCCTTGATAGACCCCGCCCAGCCAGCCACGAGCAAGAAGGCGCGAGGCACTCACTGCCAGCAGCAGCAGCAACGGCTGGATCAGTCCGATGGTGCGCGGCACGCCCGGCACGCCGATCGCCGCGAACACCAGGCCGTAGGCCGCGGCGTAGATCGCCACTGCCTTCGTGACGGCCGCCAAGGCTGGCCACCCGCTGTAACGGAAGATGGCGCGATACATGCCGAACTTCACGAACAGCGGCAGCGCCAGCGACAGCGAGACCCCCACGGCCCACAGGTCGCGGCTGGACAGGACCACCCAGGCATCGAAGCGCAGCGACAGTGCGAGCCAGACCGTGAAGACGCAGAGGCAGGCGTCCATCCCCAGTACCAGCGCACGCTTGGCGGTGCGAGGCAGCGCCAGCAAGGGGGCCGCGGCCCGTGTCAGGAATCTCGGGCGCTCATTCATCGCTCGACCTCGATGCAACTCGCCTGGCGAGGAGCCAGGCCGCCAACTGGCCGAGAGCCCAGCCGGCGAAGAGTCCGAGCGCGTCTGCCACCAGATCCGCCCACTCGGCGAAGCGGGCGGGCGTGAGCGATTGCAGGAGCTCGATCAAGCCGCCGTAAGCCAACAGGCCGCACACGAGGAACGCCGTGCGACCGGGATAGGCCCACCGGCCAAGCAGCATCAGCACGGCGAAGCCGAGCATGTGGTTGCTCTTGTCCCAGCCGGTAGTGGGCATCTGGGGCACCGGGGGCATGAGCGACATCACAAGGATTGCCAACACGCACACCCAGAAGGCCGAACGCAGCATGGTCATACGCATGGTCAGGCATTCGCCTCGCGCAACACGTGGTCGATCGCCGCGCAAGTCCTGGCGATCTCTGCCGATGTCAGCGTCGGATGCACCAGGAACATCAGGCTGGTCTCTCCGAGTCGGCGCGCGACCGGCAGCCGCTCGTCCGGTCGCCAACCGGTGCCGTCGAACGCCTTCTCGAGATAGACCTCGGAGCACGAACCCTGATAGCAGGGGACGCCCCTTGCCTGGATGGCCTCGATGATGCGGTCGCGGCTCCAGCCCCGTGAAAGGCGGTCGGGCTGCACGTACGCGTAGCACTTGTAGTGGGCATGGATGCAAGGCGCAGGCACTCGCGGCACGTGGACTGCCGCATAGGGTGCACACGCGGCCCAGATCGCCTCGGCATGGCGGGTGCGCCTCGTGGTCCAGTCGGCCATGCAGCGCAGCTGCATGCGGCCGATGACTGCCTGCATCTCCAGCATGCGCCAATTGGTGCCGAAGCTTTCATGCAGCCAGCGAAAGCCCGGTGGGTGCTGGCGCTCGTACACCGCTTCGTGGCTCTTGCCATGGTCCTTGTATTGCCAGACGGCGCGCCACAAGTCCGTGTCGTGCGTCGTGACCATGCCGCCTTCGCCACCCGTGGACATGATCTTGTCCTGGCAGAAGGACCAGGCGCCGGCATGGCCGAGAGTGCCGACGGACCTGCCCTTGTAGCGTGCCCCGTGGGCCTGGGCACAGTCTTCGATGACCTTGATGCCATGCTCGGCAGCCAGCGCCATGATGGGATCCATGTCGCACGGCCAGCCGGCCAGGTGCACGCAGATGACGGCCCGGGTGCGGGGCGTGATGACCCGCGCGATGGTCGACGCCGAGAGGTTTCCGCTGTCGGGCTCCACGTCGGCGAAGACGGGCGTTGCGCCGGCATTGACGACGCAGGACACGCTGGCGATGAATGTGCGTGGCGTGACGATGACCTCGTCGCCCGGGCCTATGCCCATGGCCTTGAGCACCACATCGAGCGCCAGTGTGCCGTTGGCGAGCGCAACGGCATGCGCGGCACCGGTCCAGGCGGCAAACTCTTGTTCGAACGCGCGGCACTCCTCACCGGTCCAGTAGTTGACCTTGTTGGAGATCAGCACCCGCACCACGGCCTCGGCCTCCTGTGTGGTGAAGCTGGGCCAGGGAGAAAAAGACGTGTTCAGCACGATCAGCCCTTGACGAGTGGCCTGGCAGGATTGCCGGCTACCGTGGTGCCCGCGGGCACATGGCGCGTGACAACGGCGCCCATGCCGATGACGGCACCGCGGCCGATGACCAGCGGCTGGCCAGGCTTGCCCTGCTTGAGGACAGCCCCCGTCCCGACGTACGCGTGGTCCTCGACGACAACGTTGCCGTTGCACTTGACGCCCGGCGCAAAGGTGACGAAGTCGCCGATGACGCTGTCATGCTCGACATAGCTGTAGAGGTTGGCGTGGAAGTGCCGGCCGATGCGGACGTTGGAACCCAGAGTGACGAAGGGGCTGAGGATCGCGCCTTCACCCAGGGTGACTTCGTCCATCACCACCACGTTGGCCGCGATGACCGTCCAGGGCTGCACGCCGCCGGCGCGGCAGCGATCGGAAAGTTGCTTCCGGACCTGGCCGTCGCCGACGGCGAGCACGGCGTGGCGAGTGCTGGCCTGGGCTTCAAGGTATTCCTCGTAGCGCAGCACGCGCTGGCCGTTCACCAGCGCCGCCTCGGGCTGGTCGTCCACGAAGACCAGCCGCGTCGCCAGGATTCCCTGGCGCTCCAGCTGCGAACGCGCGAGGGGCGTGACGCTGCGGCCGCAGCCGCTGGCACCGTAGACGGCAAAAAGCGGCATGTTCATTGCTCGTGCTCCATCTGCGGTCCGGTAAAGCGCGGCATCGTCGCCTCGCCAAGCGCGCTGATGCCGTCGCGCGCGAGGACCTTGCGCACGGTGAGCCACAGGATGCGGAGATCCAGCCACAGCGAGCGATGGTCCACATACCAGACATCGAGCCTGAATTTCTCTTCCCAGCTCAACGCGTTGCGGCCATTGACCTGAGCCCAGCCTGTGATGCCCGGCCGGACATCGTGGCGCCGCGCCTGCTCGGGCGAGTAGAGGGGGATGTACTCCATCAGCAGCGGGCGCGGGCCGACGAGGCTCATGTCGCCTTTCAGAACGTTCCATAGCTCGGGCAATTCATCCAGACTGGTCGTGCGAAGGAAGCGTCCGAAGCTCCCGAGCCGCTCTTCGTCCGACAGCAATTGGCCGTCCTCGCTTCGCGCGTCCGTCATGGTGCGGAACTTGATCATCTTGAAAGGCCGCCCGCGCAGGCCAGGGCGTGTCTGAGGAAAAAACACCGGACTTCCGAGCGCGCACCTCACGCACCACATCAGCAGCACAAGCGGAATGCTGAGAACAAGCAATCCCACGGTAGCCAGACCAACATCCAGGAGGCGCTTCATGTCGTCACCGTTCCAAGGCGCCCACGCGGCATGCAAACCTCGTCCAGCAGCCCTCCCAGCCGAGCCGCCAAGCTGGAAAAATCATGGTTCTGCTCCACGTATGCTCGCCCGGACTGCCCCATGCGCCAGCGCTCCTCCGGGGACATGGCTGCCAGCTTGAGGATGGCGTCGGCCAGTTCGCCCGGTTCGCCGGCACTGACAGCGAGCCCGGCCTTCGCGTCGCGCACCGGGTTGTTGGCTGCGTCCGAAGCAATGATGACCGGACGAGCCGCGGCCAAATAGTCGAATAGCTTGTTCATGCTGATCCCGTAGCGATACAGCCCCGGCAAATCCAGCACCGCGATGACGAACGCGTCTGCCTGCGCGGCCACAGCGGGAATCTCGGCCTTAGGCACCGCTGGCTCGAATCTCACGTTGTCCAGTCGCATTTCCAGCGCCTTTGCCTGCAAGGCGGCCTTCTGCGGACCTTCGCCGATGAGGCGCAACAGAACGCGCGGAGCGCAATTCGCCTCTTGCACCTGCTTCATGGCCTGCAGCACGCCTTCGAGCCCATTGGCCTGGCCGTGCGCCCCCAGATACATCAGCGTGAACGGCGCAGATGGTGGATGGACGCTGCGTTGCAATGAAGAGAACCTTGAAGCATTGACGCCGTTGGGTATCCAAACAATCTTCTCCTCCGCGATCCCCATCGGCGCGATGTACTCGGATGCAAACGGCAACAGCACGACGATCCTGTCGGCGCGTCGATATAGCCACAATTCGAGTTTGCGCAGAAGACGCACCATCGCACTGCCCTCTCTCAATCGGCCCATGTCCACCAGCGTCTGCGGCCAAAGATCGCGGACCTCGAAAACAAAGGGCACTTTGCACCGGCGAGCCCAGATCGCGGCCGCCCAGGCTGCAAGAAGATGGACGCTGGATCCCACCACGACGTCGGGCCGAGGAAGAACGCTCAACGTGCTTGCCGGAAGCACCCGCCACGCATACGCCAACATGTTGCGCATCCTTCCCAAGCCATTGCCTTGGTAGTCGGGCGTGCGAATCCACAGGAACGGGACCCCATCGATCACTTCGAGCCGAGCCTGCTCGCCTTCGACCAATCGTCCGCGGCTGTTATGGGCGTCGAAGCTCGCGGCAATCAAGCTGGCCTGCCAGCCGTGTGCATTCAACAGACAAGCCAGCTCGAAGTGACGAGTTCCGCCGGAGCTTCCAGGCTCCGTCGCGTAATGATTGAAGATCCAAACGTGCTTCATGCTGTCAAGCCTGCTTCGGATTCGCCGCGATGAAGCAGGATCGTCTTGCGATACGCCTCGCACATGAGTGCCACCGATCGAGTCCATGTGTAGTGCGTCAAGACGTGACGTCGTCCTGCTTCTCCCATTTCTCTCATCAGCTCGGGTGAGCGAGCCAATTGGACAATGGCGCTTGCCGCAGCCATCGGATCGTTCCGACGTACGATGAAGCCGGTCGAGCCATCGATGGTCACTTCGGCTGGGCCATCGGCATCCGAAACCACGACCGGCTTTCCAGCGGCCGCAGCCTCCAGGATCGCCACGCCGAAGCTTTCGGAGTCCAATCGACTCAAGGCAGCGAAGATATCCAACCGATCGAGCATCAACGGAATGCGCTCATGTTCGACCGCACCATGGAAAATCACGCTGTCCGCGACGCCCAGCCGCGCGGCCAGCGCCTTCAGTGCTCCTTCCTCCGGGCCGGTGCCCGTGATTTCCAAGCGCACGGTCCGAGGCGCGAGTTGGGCTTGCGCCAGTGCAAAGGCTTCGATCAACGTGTCGACGCCATACTTGTTCTTCAGCGCCTTGACCGTCCCCAACACCAGGCAACGCGCGTCCGCGTGCCGACGCATCGGCGTGAAGCGCTCTTCGTCTATGCCAAAGGGTGTAATGAACACATGGGCATGCGCCCAGGTCTCAGCCGATTGCCGAGCCATACACATGCTGGTCGAAGCCAGGGCATTGGCATGTTTCAAGTTCATGGCCAGAAACCGTCGATGGAAGAAGGACTTCTGCGGAAAGTCGTACACATCGCTGCCCCACATCGAGAGCAGCAGCGGCCGGAAGCGGCTCAGCCGCGCAAGCAGACCGTAGCCGGTCGCGTAGTGAGCATTCAGGATGTCCGGGCCTATTCGTCTCAGAACGCCTCTTAAGGACCCTGCTGCAGCCAGATAGCCCCAAGGCGCACGAACAGGCAAAGGATGAAACATCACCGTATCGTCCAAAGCGCCAGCTAGCCGATGAGCGCTGATCAAATGAACCTCGGCGCCGGTGGCTGCGAGTCCATTCGCCCAACGCAGTGTATGCACGCTATGGGCCCCTGCTAGAAGTGCAACTTTCATGCTCGCCATACCTCCCGCCGTCGTGCAACGAGGGTTTTGCGAATCGACGAATTGAGAAAGCCGGGATCGGATGGTCCGCTTGCGTAACGTGCCAACCATGACCCGAAAACCGGCAGGTATCTCGGCCTCACCTCCACGTCGAGGCCCACGTTCTGCACAGTCTGTCCGAGCACCAGGCGCGAGCGCAGGATCTGCATTTCGGCCGATGCCGGAGAGCGGATGTCGAACAGGCTGGCAGCGTCGCCCAACAGCGTGCCGGCCCCGCCCTTGCTCTCTTCCACCTGCACCATGGTGCTGGCTCGGTAGACGGGCGTGGCGAGCAGCGCATAGGCCACGCCCAGCACGAGACCCAGCACCGTCACAGCTGCGATAAGCCATCGGTTGTCAAGAACGACGTCGAGCAGCTCAAGCAGGCTGACCTCGTCCTTCGCCCGCGATACAAGCGGCGCGTTGGCGGTGATGGGCGCGGGGGTATTCATTCGCAGTGGACGATCGGCTGTCGTGGCAGAAGACGGCTGCATTCCAGCTCGCGGATGCGCCTGGCCCACGCGGCGACGCCGGCGGCGACGTCGATGCAGGCGGCTTCGAAGGTCTTGCGGGGCTTGCGGTACGGATCAGCGATGTCGAAGCCGGCTGCTTCACCCAGCCTGAACACCTTTCCCCATACCTGCGGATATCTCCGCCTGAGCTCGGCGGTGTGGCGCTGCTCCATCACCAGGATGAGGTCGGCGGCCCGGCACATCGCAAAGGTCACGTGCTGCGCGCGGTGGACCGAAAGGTCCAGGCCTCGCGCCGCTGCGAACTCGATCGCCATAGGATCGGCCGGCGCGCCCACCGGTGCGGCCAAGCCGGCCGATCTGATCGTCTTGCCGGGAAGCTCACGCGCCAACAGCGCCGCGGCGACCGGGCTGCGGCAAACGTTGCCCGAACACAGCACGAGGATATGTCGCGTCATTTGACGTTGTTGGCCACGTTGACCACCTGCGCACTCGGAAGGATCAGACTGATGACGCGGTTCCAGCGCACCAGGGGTACGGGATCGACATACACGACGTCGCGCGCCTTGAGTTCGAAGCTCTCCGCCAACGCGTAGGCCACCGGAGCGCTCGCGTCGAGGTGGAAGATCTGCGGCGCCCCGGCTGCCCCGGCTGCACCAGCCCGCACGACATAGATCTGCTGCGGGTTCCCTGTCGTGGTGCTGACGCCACCCGCCTCGCCCAGCGCCTGGTTGAGCGTGAGCCGCCCGTTGCGCAGAGGCTGCGCGACCGCACGCGTGACCTCGCCCATCACATAGACCTTCGCATCCTCGCGGCTGAGGACCCGCACCAGATCGCCGGCGGCGAGGAGGATGTCGGTCGGGTTGACGCCCAGAGCCGTCAGCCGCGGCAGGTCGACCATCGTGGTGGCGCCGCTGCGCGACACGCTGACGGAGGAACGATCGGCCTCGGCCGTGAACCCTCCGGCCCGATGGATCGCCTCCGGCAAGGTCATCGGGATGTCGTTGACCGCCTGCAGGCCCGGCGCGCGCACTTCACCATCCACGTACACCCGGCCGGCCCGGTAGGACTGAATGCGGACCGTGACCTTCGGCTCGCTGAAGTATTTGGCGAGTCGTGTGACCAAGCGATCGCGCACTTCTGTTTCGGTGAGTCCAGCGACTTTGAAACTGCCCAGGTAGGGAAACTGGATCGTCCCGTCCGCGCCCACGTTGTAGCCGTTGCTGACGGGAGAGCCGGCGATGGCGTCCGTGGTGAGAGAACCTGCCGGCGCGAGCACCAGGTCGGGGTGGTCCCACACGACGATGTTCAAGATGTCGCCACTGCCGATACGGTACGGCTGCGCGACACCGAACAGGCGCTTGACATCCGAGCCCACCACCGTGGCTTGAGCCGCGCGTTGGCTGCGGATCAGTTCGGGTGTGATGCTCTGCAATGCCCCGGGCGGCGGCAGGTCTGCAGCGTCGGCGGACGCGCTAGCGGAGCTTGCGGCCGGACCCGCGACAGTCCCACCGAAGTTCACACCCGGTGCGAGCGCGCAGCCACTCAGCACTGCGGCCGTGCAAATCAATGCGCATCGGAGAAACGGAGTCATCGCTGAAGTCGTTAGAGGTTGTCGCCAAGCGATGCGTATGGTGCTGAAGAGTCACCGCAGGAAACAATTGCCGCGACAATTCATCAGGATCTGCGCAACCTGATGGCACCTTTTCCGCCACTGCTACCCGACGCCGCCTCCCCTGGGCTTCGGATTGTCCGAACGGGGCACAACAAAAAAAGGCGCAGGGCCGTCAAGCCCTGCGCCTTAGAAGGCGATGTGGAAGGATCTCGTCAGAAAGGAATGTCGTCGTCCATGTCGTCGAAGCCGGACGAGGACTTGGCCGGCGCCTGGCGCGGTGCCGGCGATGCGGCCGGTGCGCGCGGTGCCGCGGCGGGCGGGCGCGAGTAGCCACTGCCACCGCCACCGCCACCCTGCGAATAACCACCGCCATAGCCGCCATCGTCCTCCCCCGAGGGCGCGCCCTGCCCCTGGCGGCTGCCCAGCATTTGCATCTGATCGACGCGGATGTCGGTGGCGTACTTCTCGACGCCGTCCTTGTCGGTGTACTTGCGCGTGCGGATCTGGCCCTCGACGTAGATCTGCGAGCCCTTGCGCAGGTACTGCGCGGCGATTTCGGCCAGCCGGCCGTTGAACACCAGGCGGTGCCACTCGGTGGCTTCGCGCATCTCGCCGCTCTGCTTGTCCTTCCACTTGTCGGTGGTGGCCAGGGTCACGTTGCAGATCTGGTCACCGCTCGGGAAGGTGCGGGTTTCGGGGTCGCGCCCGAGATTGCCGACGAGGATGACTTTGTTGACCGATGCCATATGTGTTGCCCCTGGGGATAAGTGGACGGAAGACGGGAAACGCGACATTGTGCCGCATGAAGGCCGGCATCCGCCTTGCTGGCGGACGCTGCCACCGCTGCTGCGAGAATGAACCGCTTCGATGAACCGCGAACCCGACTTTCTCGAGAATCTGCGTGCCGAGCTGTCCAGCGGCCGCCTCTGGCTCGATCGCGCCATCGTGCTGGCCTATGCGGTGGCCGCAGGCCTGTTCGTGGTGGGCTTCACCCTCGGGAGCGACGCCGCCTTCGCCCTTTTCCGTCGGCTGCATCAGGCGCAGCCCTGGGCACTGCTGTTGTGGACGCCGGCCCTCACCGTCGCCATCGTCTGGGCCACGCGCCGGTGGTTTCCGGGGGCGGCCGGCTCGGGCATTCCACAGGTCAAGGCCGCGCTGCACCCAGCCCTTCCGCCCGAACGCCGTGGCCGGCTGGTCTCGCTGCGCCTCACCCTTGCCAAGATCGGGCTGGCGGTCGCCGGCCTGGCGGCGGGCCTGTCGATCGGCCGCGAAGGGCCTTCCGTGCAGGTAGCGGCCGGGGTGATGCAGCATGCGCGCCGCTGGCTCTCGCCCGCCTCGACCATCGATGCGCGCGCACTGCTGGTGGCCGGCGGCGCGGCCGGGATCGCGGCCGCCTTCAATGCACCGCTGGCGGGCGTGGTGTTCGCGATCGAGGAACTGTACGGCCGGCTGGAGACGCGCGCCAGCGGCCTGATCATCACCGCCATCGTGCTGGCAGGCCTGGTGGCTGTGTCCGTGTTCGGCAATCTCAGCTACTTCGGAATCATCCGGGTGCCTGACCTGGGCTGGTCGGCGCTGGGGCCAGGCCTGGCGGTCACGCTGGCGAGCGGCGTGGCGGGCGGCCTGTTCGCGCGCCTGCTCGCCGCCTCGCTGACCGGTGCGCCAGGACGGCTGAACCAGGCCCGCGCACGCTGGCCGCTGCGCTTTGCCGCGGTGGGCGGCCTGCTGATCGCGGTGATCGGCCTGGTGACGGGCGGCGCCACCTTCGGGGCCGGCTCCGAGACCGTGAAGGGCATGCTGGCCGGCCATGAGGAGCTCTCGCCGCTGCACACCCTGCTCAAATTCGTCGCTACCTGGCTCACTGCCTGGTGCGGCGTGCCGGGCGGCATCTTCGCACCTGCCCTGACCATCGGAGCAGGTATCGGCAACAGCATCTCGCAACTCACCGGCAGCGGCCTCGGCCCGGCGCTGATCGCGGTGGGCATGGCCGGCTTCCTGGCGGCGGTGACGCAGACCCCGCTCACCGCCTTCATCATCGTGATGGAGATGGTCGACGGCCACTCGATGGTGCTGAGCCTGATGGCCTCGGCCATGCTGGCCAGCCTGGTGTCGCGCATGATCAGCCGGCCGCTGTACGAGTCGCTGGCCGAGCACATGGTGGCAGGCGCGATCGGATCGCCCTCGCCGGTGGTGGCGCCTTCCGAATCCCAGCAGCAATCCGCCAAAACCGGCCACGTGCCCTGAAAACCCGAGGGATTTATCATGCTCGGTTGTCCAAAATCGACCGTCCTGTGAATTCCACCCTCATGGATAGCGCCAGCGGCGCCTATCTTGGCGATAGCGCCAGCGGCGCCTACCTCGGCGCCGCGCTTGCGCAGCAGCGCATCAGCATCCGCGGCGCGCGCACGCACAACCTCAAGAACGTCGACCTCGATATTCCGCGCAACAAGCTGGTGGTGATCACCGGCCTGTCGGGCTCGGGCAAGTCCAGCCTGGCCTTCGACACGCTCTATGCCGAGGGCCAGCGCCGCTATGTCGAAAGCCTGTCGGCCTATGCGCGCCAGTTCCTGCAGCTGATGGACAAGCCCGACGTCGACATGATCGAGGGCCTGTCGCCCGCGATCAGCATCGAGCAGAAGGCGACCAGCCACAACCCGCGCTCCACCGTAGGCACGGTGACCGAGATCCATGACTACCTGCGCCTGCTGTATGCCCGCGCCGGCACGCCCTACTGCCCCGACCATGACCTGCCGCTGCAGGCCCAGACCGTCTCGCAGATGGTCGACTCGGTCATGGCTGTTCCCGACCAGCCGCGCCTGATGATCCTGGCCCCGGTGGCCCGCGAGAAGAAAGGCGAGTTCCTCGAGCTCTTCGCCGAGATGCAGGCCCAGGGCTACGTGCGCTTCCGCGTCGACGGCCAGACCTACGAATACAACGACCTGCCCAAGCTCAAGAAGACCGAGAAGCACGACATCGACGTGGTGATCGACCGCCTGCGCGCGCGCCCCGACATGCAGCAGCGCCTGGCCGAGAGCTTCGAGAACGCGCTGCGCCTGGCCGAGGGCCGCGCCATCGCGCTGGAGATGCACGAGGACGGCAGCACGAAGGAACACCTCTTCAACGCCAAGTTCGCCTGCCCGATCTGCCACTACTCGCTGGCCGAGCTGGAGCCGCGCCTGTTCTCCTTCAACTCACCGGTGGGCGCCTGCCCGAGCTGCGACGGCCTGGGCCACCGCGAATTCTTCGATCCGCAGCGCGTGGTCGCCTTCCCCTCGCTGAGCCTGGCCAGCGGCGCCATCAAGGGCTGGGACCGGCGCAACGGCTACTACTTCAGCATGCTGGAGAGCGTGGCCAAGCATTACAAGGTCAGCGTCGACACGCCCTTCGAGGAGCTGCCCGCCTCGGTGCAGCAGGCGGTGCTGCACGGCTCGGCCGAGGAGGAGATCAAGTTCTCCTACACCATGGAAAGCGGCCAGCAGGCCGGCAGGAAGCTGGTGCGCAAGCACCCCTTCGAGGGCGTGATCCCGAACATGGCGCGGCGCTACCGCGAGACCGATTCGGCGATGGTGCGCGAGGACCTCTCGCGCTTTCGCAACCTGCAGCCCTGCCCCGACTGCGCCGGCACGCGGCTGCGGCGCGAGGCGCGCCATGTGTACCTGGTCGACGACTCGGACGGCGGCGCGCAGCGCATGGCGATCTACGAGATCAGCCACGCCACGCTGCGCGAGAGCCTGGCCTATTTCCAGCAGCTGCGCCTGCACGGCGCCAAGGCCGAGATCGCCGACAAGGTGGTGCGCGAGATCGGCTTGCGGCTCAAGTTCCTCAACGACGTGGGCCTCAACTACCTGAGCCTCGACCGCAGCGCCGAGACGCTCTCCGGCGGCGAGGCGCAACGCATCCGCCTGGCCTCGCAGATCGGCTCCGGCCTCACCGGCGTGATGTACGTGCTCGACGAGCCCAGCATCGGCCTGCACCAGCGCGACAACGACCGGCTGATCGGCACGCTCAAGCATCTGCGCGACATCGGCAACAGCGTGATCGTGGTCGAGCACGACGAAGACATGATCCATGCCGCCGACCACGTGATCGACATGGGCCCCGGCGCCGGCGTGCACGGCGGCCGCGTGATGGCGCAGGGCAGCTACGCGCAGGTCGCCGGCCATCCCGATTCGCTCACGGGCCAGTACCTCTCGGGCGCCAGGAAGATCGCCGTGCCGAAGCGCCGCACCCCCTGGCTGCCGGTGGTTGCCAAGGCGGCGGCCGCCGAGCCGAAGAAGGCCTCGCGCTTCCCCATGAGCCCGGCCGCCGAGCGGCGCGCGGCGCGCGAGGCCGCGCACCTGGCCACCCAGACCGCCCTGCAGGAGATCCGCGTGGTCGGCGCCACCGGTAACAACCTCAAGAACGTCAGCGTGGCCTTCCCCGTCGGCCTCTTCACCTGCGTGACCGGCGTCTCGGGCTCGGGCAAGTCCACGCTGGTCAACGACACCCTCTACGCCGCGGTCGCCCGCACGCTCTACCGCGCGCACGAGGAGCCGGCCGCGCACGAGACGGTGGAGGGCATCGAGTACTTCGACAAGGTCATCAACGTCGACCAGTCGCCCATCGGCCGCACGCCGCGCAGCAACCCCGCCACCTACACCGGCCTGTTCACGCCGATCCGCGAGCTGATGTCCGAGACCAACACCGCGCGCGAACGCGGCTACGGCCCCGGCCGCTTCAGCTTCAACGTCGCGGGCGGGCGCTGCGAGGCGTGCCAGGGCGACGGCGTCGTGAAGGTCGAGATGCACTTCCTGCCCGACGTCTACGTGCCCTGCGAGGTCTGCCACGGCCAGCGCTACAACCGCGAGACGCTGGAGGTCCAGTACAAGGGCCGCAACATCGCGCAGATCCTGGACATGACGGTGGAGGCCGCCTACGAGTTCCTGAAGGCCGTGCCGACCATCGAGCGCAAGCTGCGCACGCTGCTGGACGTCGGGCTGAGCTACATCAAGCTGGGCCAGGCGGCGACCACGCTTTCGGGCGGCGAGGCGCAGCGCGTCAAGCTGGCGCTGGAGCTCAGCAAGCGCGACACCGGCCGCACCCTCTACATCCTCGACGAGCCCACCACCGGCCTGCACTTCGCCGACATCGAGCTCCTGCTCAAGGTCCTGCACCAGCTGCGCGACGCGGGCAACACCATCGTGGTGATCGAGCACAACCTCGACGTGATCAAGACGGCCGACTGGCTGATCGACATGGGCCCCGAAGGCGGCGCCGGCGGCGGCTCGGTGGTGGGCGAGGGCACGCCGGAAGAACTCGCAGCGAATGAGGCCAGCCACACAGGCCGCTACCTGAAGCGCCTGCTGCCCGGCTGAATCAGGCGTCTCGCGTCGCACCGCGCCTTGGCCAGCCGCCATGACCTGCGAGGTCATCGACGCCACGCACCGGCTCCACGACATTGGAGGCAAGCCGGAACCGGGGTGGTTCCGGCAGCCACCAGGCCGAACTTCCAAGGCCACGAAAGAGCAACATGACCCAAGGCTTCGACATCCTCCCTCTCGCCGTCGCGCTTCTCATCGGCATTGCCGCCGTGGGCTCCTGCATCGGCATCGGCATCGTCGGCTCGAGGCTGCTGGAAGGCACGGCACGGCAGCCCGAGCTCAAGGACCAGTTGCAGACGCTCTTCTTCCTGATCGCGGGCGTGACCGACGGCGCCTTCATCATCGCCACCGGCATCGGCCTGTGGTTCGCGACGGCGAATCCGTTTCGCTGACCGCACGGCGGGGGCAGCGCCTGCACGCCGCAGGCGCGCAGTCCACAATGCCCGCCCATGCACGCCTTCACTCTGCGCCACCTGGCCCTGCTCGTTCCCCTGACGCTGATCTGGGGCATCAACTGGCCGGTGATGAAGCTGGGCGTGGCCGACTTTCCGCCGCTGACCTTCCGCGCGCTGACTCTCCTGCTCGGCCTGCCGGTGCTGGCCCTGGCGCTGAAGGTCATGAAAGTGCCCTTTCGCGTGCCGCGGCGCAACTGGCCCGAGCTGCTGTCGCTGGCGGCCGCCAACATGTTCGTCTGGCACGCCTGCATGATCCTCGCGGTGAAGGCGCTGTCGAGCGGACGCGCGGCCATCCTGGGCTACACGATGCCGGTGTTCTCGGCCGTGATCGGGGCGATGCTGTTCTCGACCATGCTGACGCGCCGCGGCTGGCTGGGCGTGAGCGCCTGCGCGCTGGGCGTGGGGCTGCTGTTGTGGCACGAGCTCACCCACCTCGCCGGGCGCCCCGGCTACGTGGCGCTCGCACTGGTGGCGGCGGCCACCTGGGCGCTGGGCACGCAGCTGCTGCGGCACACGCGCCTCGAGCTGCCCACGCTCACGCTCTCGTTCTGGATGACGGCGCTGACCACGGTGGTGATCAGTTCCCTGTCGTGGTTGTTCGAGCGGTCCCAGTGGCGCGCGCCCAGCACGGCCTCATGGAGCGCGATCCTCTACAACGCGGTGCTCATCTTCGGCTTTGCGCAAGCGGTGTGGTTCTACCTGGCGCGCAGCCTGCCGCCGGTCGCCTCGACCCTCAGCGTGATGCTGATCCCGGTGCTGGGCGTGTTCAGCGGCGCGCTGTGGCTGGGCGAGACCGTCTTCTGGCAGGACTGGGCCGCGGTGGTGCTGATGATGGTGGCCATCGGCTCGGTGCTGTGGCCGGCCGGGGCGCCCCGGGCGGACTGACGAAGGGCCGGATCCTCAGATCGGTGCAGCGCCGCCGCTGATGGACCAGGGGCTGCCTTCGGGCAGGACGCGGATCATCCCTTCCTGTGCCGTCGAGGCCACCAGGCGACCCTCGCGAGTGAACAGGCTGCCCCGGCACAGCCCCCGGGCGCCGCCCGCGCTCGGCGAGTCGATCACGTACAGCAGCCAGTCGTCCATGCGGAAATCGCGGTGGAACCACATCGCATGATCGAGGCTGGCCGGGCGCACGCGGCCGCTCATGAAGCTGAGGCCGTGGGGCAGCATCGAGGCGCGCAGCAGACCGTGGTCGGACGCATAGGCGAGCAGTGCGCGGTGCACGACCGGATCGTCGGGCAGCGGCGCGATCGCGCGCATCCAGAGCGCGGCCTGCGGCGGTCGTGGGGCCGGCGTCAGCAAGTCGTCGGGATCGACCCGGCGGTATTCGATGCCGTGCGGCGCGAGCGCGGCGTTGCGCCAGCGCTCCGGCAGCCGGTCGCCGAGCGCGCGGCGCTGTTCCACTTCGTTCAGCAGGCCTTCGGGACCGGCCTGCTCGGGCATCGGCAACTGGTGCTCGATGCCCTCGTCCACTGTCTGGAAGGAAGCCGACATCTCGAAGATGATGCGATCGCGCTGGCGCGCCACCACATGCCGCGTGGTGAAGCTGCGGCCGTCGCGCACCCGATCGACCGCATACTCGATGGGCGCATGCTCGCCGGGCAGCAGGAAGTAGGCATGCATCGAATGCACCGGGCGGTCGGCGGCCACCGTGCGGCTGGCGGCCACCAGCGACTGGCCCAGCACCTGGCCGCCGAACACGGCCGGCGTGCCGATGTCCTCGCTCTGGGCGAGGAAGCGGTCATCGCCCAGCGGCTCCAGCCGCATCAGGTCTACGAGTTCGCCGACGAGTCGGGCGGCGGTGGCGGGATCGGTCATGGGGCAGCGTGTCGCGGACAAGAGATCCGGCAACGATAGCAAAGAGCCTGCCCGCCAGCTGTCCCCGGGCTGTCAGAAGGCGTGAATGAATCCGGACATGGCGGGCTCGTTCACACCTTCTTCAGCGGTCGAGGTCGGCGCCGTCGTTCGCCAGCGCCTTCTGCAGCGCCGCCACATCGACATCGGCGAAGCGCGAATCGCCCAGCGAAGCCGCCGCCGTGCCGGCCGCCTGCCCCATCACGAAACAGCCGCCGCTCGCGCGCGCGGCCGACTGGCCCTCGTGCGTCATCGAGGCGCAGCGGCCGGCCACCAGCAGGTTGTCCACGCCGCGCGGCACCAGCATGCGCCACGGCAGCTGGTTGTAGGTGCGCTGCTCGTCGCGCGGGAAGGCCCACTCGATCCTGCCCGCGGCGTGCATCTCCATCGGCCAGGCGTTGATGCCGATGCTGTCGTCGAAGCGCGCCGAGGAGAGGATGTCCTCGCCCGAGAGCGCATACAGGCCCTCGATGCGCCGCGTCTCGCGGATGCCCACCTGCGGGGCGATCTCGACAATGGCCGACTGCTCGAAGCCCGGCACCTCGGCCTTGAGAAAGCGGAAGTACTCGCCGATCTGGCGCCGTCCCTCGACCTCGCCCTCGCTGAGCTCGCGCGCGTCCACGCCGTTCATGGCATCGCCCCTGGCGTTGCGGATCTGGGTGACGTTGGCGCGCCATTCGCGCGGATCGATCTGCGGCCGGAGGATCGCGCCCTCGCGCGGAAAGCGGTAGGCCCCGGGGCTGCGCTCCAGCGCCTTCGCCATCAGCTCGTTGATGGCCTTGAACTCGCCCACAGCGGCCAGCGCGCGCGGCGCGTCCACATGGCCGACGCGAAACATGGTGGAGGGAAAGAGCCCGCTGCCGTGCCCGTCGCCGACCGCGAAGGGCACGCCCGCGAAGGCGGCCACGTCCGCGTCGCCGCTGGCGTCGATGAAGGCGTTGGCGCGGATCGCGACGCGGCCGGACTTGGTCTCGACAGCCAGCGCGGCAATGCGCGCGCCGTCCATCACCACCGCCGCGGCCAGCGCGTGGAACAGCAGCTCGACGCCGGCATCGAGCAGCAGCGGGTCGGCCGCGCACTTGTAGACCGAGGTGTCGTACGAGCGCACGCGGATGCGGCCCTGCATGCCATCCTGCGGCTTGTTGAGCCCGCCCATCGCGTCCATGCGCGCCAGCAGCTCGTCGACCACGCCATGCACCAGCTGCGTCATCTCGCCGCCGCGCTTGCCGTAGAGGCCGGCGAAGTTGGTCACCCCACCGGCCGTGCCCATGCCGCCGAGGAAGCCGTAGCGTTCCACCAGCAGCGTGCGCGCGCCGTGGCGCGCCGCGCTCACCGCCGCGGCCAGGCCGGCAGGGCCGCCACCAACCACGATCACGTCGTATTCGCCGAAGACCGGCAGTTCGCGCGCAGGTTCACGAAGGGTCGAATTCATCTGATGCCTCGATGGGGTCGGGTCTTTCGGGGGAACACCGCGGAACCGGCTTTGCCGGGCCGCTGGTGTTGCCCCCGGTGAGGGGGTGGGCGGCTACACGAAGTGAGCCAACCTGGGGGAGAGCTATTGGATCTTGATTCCCTGCGTGGAAATGATCCTGGTCATCACGGCCGCCTCTTCCTTCACGCGCGTGCGCATGCCCTCGGGCGAGGTGCCCACTGCCTGCCAGCCCTGCTCGAACAGCTTCTGCCGAACCTCGGGCGACTTCATCACCACGGCCAGCTCGCGCGTGATGCGCTCCTGCGCCGCCTTGGAGAGATTGGCGGGGCCCAGCAGCGCGGTCCAGACCTCGAGGTTGAAGTCCTTCACGCCGGCATCGGCCAGCGGCGGCAGTTCGGGCACCAGCGCGCTGCGGCCGCTGGTGACGCCGATGGCCTTCACCTTGCCGGCCCTGACCTGGGGCATGGCGATGCCGGGAGGAATGAGCGCCATCTGGATCTGGTTGCCGATCAGGTCGGTCATGACCTGCGGGTTCCCCTGGTAGGGCACGTGCACCGCCCTCAGGCCCGGCACGCGGCTCTTGAGCAACTCCATGCCCAGGTGGCCGACGGAGCCGACGCCCACCGAGCCGTAGCTCCACTGGTCGCCACTCTTACGGCCGGCCTCGAAGAAGGCGGCCCCCGTGGGCAGGCTGTTCTGCGCCACCAGCACCAGCGGGGCGGTGGTCAGCAGCGAAAGATAGGTGAAGTCTTTGCCCGGGTCGTAGGGCAGCTTCGGGTAGAGCACCTTCGACGAGGTCAGGTTGCCGTTGATCACCACGCCGAGGGTGTGATCGTCGGTCGCCTTGGCCACCTGGTCGGCCGCGATGTTGCCCGAGGCGCCGGGCTTGTTGTCGACCACGATCGGCTGGCCCAGCGCCTTGCCCAGCGGCTCGGCGATGGTGCGAGCGGCGATGTCGGGCGTGGAACCGCCGGGGAAGCCCACGACCAGCCGCACGGGCTTGGTGGGCCAGGTGGCCTGGGCGGCAGCGGCCAGCGGAAAGACGCAGGCGGCGATCAGGAGGGCACGTTTTGAAGCTTGCATGTGGAGACAGTGAAATGGATGAGGAACCTTTGAGGATACGTGCCCCATTCCCGGCATACCGCGGAACCGGCTTTGCCGGGCCGCTGGTATGGCCCCCGGTCGGGGGTGGGCGGCTACACGAAGTGAGCCAACCTGGGGGCGAGCAACATTTCACTCGAGGCTGATGTTCCCGCGCCGCACCAGCTCGCCGTAGACCTTGGACTTGGCCTCGGCCTGGCGCCGGATCTCCTCGGGCGACCAGGCCAGCGCCTCGAAGGCGAAGGTGTCGAAGCGGGCGCGGATATCGGGGTCGGCGATGACCTTGGCGACGTCCGCGTTGATCTTCGCCTGGATGGCCGGCGGCACGCCCTTGGGCGCGAGCAGCGAGACGAAGGAAGTGACCTCCAGGCTGGCGGGGCCGCCGGCCTCGGCCATGGTGGGCACGTCGGGCATCTGCGGGACGCGCTTGGGCGTTGCGACCGCGATGTAGCGCAGCTTGCCGGCCTTGTAGACCCCCTGGCTCGAAGGGATGCTGGCGAAGGCCCACGGCACCTCCCCCGAGCCCACGTTGGTGTAGAGCTGCGAGACCTCGCGGTAGGGCACGTGCTGCATCTGCACGCCGGTCAGCGCCTCCAGTTGCTGCGCGCCCAGGTGCCCCGGGCTGCCCACGCCCCAGGAGCCGTAGCTCAGCGGGGCGGCCTTGGCGGCGGCGATCAGGTCGCTCATGTTCTTCCACTTCGAGTCGGTGGGCACCGCGACGAAGAAGGGCGTGCGGAACAGCGACGCCACCGGGTCGAAGTGCTGCAGCGTCACGAAGTTGCGCGACTTGTACAGGTGCGGCAGGGCCGCGACGTGTTCGCTGTCGAGCTGCAGCAGGGTGTAGCCGTCAGGGGCCGCGCGCCGGGCCTGCTCGATGGCGATGAAGCCGCCGCCGCCGGGCTTGTTGTCCACCACCACGCGCTGGTTCCACAGGCGGCCGAGCTTGTCGGCCACCAGGCGCAGCACCGCGTCGGGCCCGCTTCCGGCCGCGAAGGGCGTGACCAGGGTGACGGGCTTGCCGGGGTAGTCGGATTGCGCCGCGGCGCCGGTGGCGAACAGCACGGCGGCGAGACCGGCGATCAGCGGCAGGAAGGATTTCATGAGGGCTTTGTCTCCGTGGATGTCATTGAAAACGGCGTGCGGCTCAGGCCGCTGCGCGCTGCGCGTCGGCAAGACACGCCGCGGGGTTCCACGCGTACAGCCATTCGACGGCATCGTAGAAGCGTTCCGGCGTGCGGCCGGCCCACAGGCTGTTGCGCACCAGACGCTCCACGCCCTTGGCATGGTAGAGCCGGCCCATCTCGCGCACCGACAGCACGACGCGCGCGGTACGCGCCACGCGCGCCGACGCATAGAGCCGGAACGCCGCAGGCAGGTCGAAGTCGCTGGCCTCGACGGCGGCGCCCAGCGTCACCGCGTCCTCGAGCGCCATGCAGGCGCCCTGCGCCAGGTACTGCATCATCGGGTGGGCCGCGTCGCCCAGCAGCGTGGCCGGGCCCTGGCTCCAGTTCGCGACCGGATCGCGGTCGGCCGTACTCCAGCGGCGCCAGGAGGTGGGCCGGTCCAGCAACTGGCGCGGGCGCGCATGCACGCCCTCGAAATAGGAGAGCACCTCCTCCTTGCTGCCGTCGGTCACGCCCCATTCCTCGTCGTAGCGGCTGTGGAAGGTCACGACCAGGTTGTACAGCTCGCCATGGCGCAGCGGATAGTGGACCAGGTGGCAGTTGGGGCCGGCCCAGACCACGGGCGCGTTCCAGCGCAGGTCCTCGGGCATGTCGGCGGCCGGCACCACCGCGCGGTAGACCACGTGGCCCGAGACGCGCGGCGCGTCGCCGATCAGCTTGCTGCGCACCACTGACTTGACGCCGTCGCAGCCGACGATGGCGTCGGCCTGGAAGCGCCGGCCGTCGCGCGTGACCGCCACTACGCCGTGCTGGCCGCCCTCGCCGATGTCGACCGTCTCGACCTGCGCCGAGGTGTGGAAGCGGATCAGCGGATGCTGCTTCACCGCCTCGTGGATCGCGCCATGCAGGTCGGCGCGGTGGCTCACCGCATAGGGGTTGCCGAAGCGCGCGCGGAAGGCCTCGCCGACCGGGACGGAGGCGACCTCGCTGCAGTCGACCGCATCCATCATCACCAGCCGGTCGGTGAACACCGCGCCGCGGCGCACCGCCTCGCCGACGCCCAGCGCGTCGAGCGCGGCGAAGGCGTTGGGGCCGAGCTGGAGACCGGCGCCGATCTCGCCGATCGCGGCGCTCTGCTCCAGCAGCTCGATGGGCATGCCCAGCCGCGCCAGCGCCAGCGCTGCCGCCAGGCCGCCGATGCCGCCGCCGACCAGCAGCACGGAGGGCTTCTCTTGTCGAGGGGTGCTCATCGTGTTTGTCTCCCGCGGATGAAACAGGACCTCAATCCACGCGCACGGAGATGGGATCGAGGCCGTCGATGCGCACGCTCATGGTCTGGCCGCGCTGTACCGCGCCCACGCCCTCGGGCGTGCCGGTGAAGATCAGGTCGCCGGGCTGCAGCGCGAACAGCGTCGAGAGATTGGCGATCACCTCGTTGACCGACCAGATCAGGTTGCGGATGTCGCTCTTCTGGCGCGTCTCGCCGTTCACCTCCAGCGTGATCGCGCCGCTGTCGATCTCGCCCGCGTCCGCGCGCCTGCGCACCGGCCCGATGGGCGCCGAGAAGTCGAAGGCCTTGCCGATCTCCCAGGGCCGGCCCTGCTCGCGCATCCTCATCTGCAGGTCGCGGCGCGTCATGTCCAGGCCGACCGCGTAGCCGTAGATGTGCTTCGCGGCCTCTTCCACCGCGATGTCGCGGCCGCCCTGGCCGATCAGCACCACCAGCTCGGCCTCGTAGTGGTAGTTGGCGGTCTGGCCCGGGTAGGGGATGCCCACCGTCTCGCCGGCCGGCACCGGCACGACCGAGGCATCGTCGTTGGGCTTGCAGAAGAAGAAGGGTGGCTCGCGGTCGGGGTCGAAGCCCATCTCGCGCGCATGGGCCGCGTAGTTGCGGCCGACGCAGTAGACGCGGCGCACCGGGAACAGGTCGGACGATCCGACGATGGGGAGGCCGACGGTGGCCGGCGGCGTGACGACATAGGACATGGAAGCTCCCGCCGCAGGGCGGCACGTGGTTCAGGGAAAAAAGAAAAAAGGCTTGCCGCGCGGACGGCGCGATGTCAGGCGTCCTGCAGGAAGGCCTCGCGCAGCACGCCCATGGCGAGCTGCACCGGACGGTCGGAGAAGCTGAACAGCACGGCGTCCTCCGCGGCCGAAAGGCGCAGCGGCGCCCACGAAGGCACCACGAAGGTGTCGCGCGGGCCGAAGTCGAAGCGCTGGCCGCCGATCTCGGCCGTGCCGCGCCCTTCGACCACGCTGTAGACCGTACCGTCGGTGGCGCGGTGCGTCTTGCCCGCAAAGCCTTTGGGCAGCAGCTGCAGGTTCGTGCCGATGGTGGGCATCGGCGCGCCGCCGGTCAGCGGATTGACATAGCGCAGCTTGTGGCCCAGCCAGGCGTCGGGCGCCTCCTGCTTCTGCAGTTGGGCCAACGCCTCGCGGCTGCGCGCATAGGGGTAGTTGAAGATGGGCGAGGTGGGCGCGACATGGTCGTGCCGCACCGGCACCATGTTGTGGCCGAAGCGCGCCAGGCTGTTGCCTTCGGGCCGGGCGACGTGTTGCACCTTGGCATCGTCGTTCTCGGCGAAGCCGGCGTCGAAGAAGCGCAGCATCGGAATATCGAGGCCGTCCAGCCAGACCACCGGCTCGACCACGCCCTCGATGCCCTCGTTGCCGTGGTCGTGCCAGGCCCAGGAGGGCGTGATGATGAAGTCGCCCGGGAACATCGTGGTGCGCTCGCCGCCCACCGTGGTGTAGGCGCCCTTGCCATCGACGATGAAGCGCAGCGCCGACTGCACATGGCGGTGCGAGGGCGCGATCTCGCCGGGCATGATCAGCTGCAGGCCGGCGTAGAGCGACTGGGTGATCGAGGAGCGGCCGGGGATCGCCGGGTTCTCCAGCACCAGCACGCGGCGCACCGCTTCCTCGGCCGTGATGAGCGCGGCGGATTCCATCAGCAGCGGGCGGATCTCGTCGTAGCGCCAGAGCGCGGGCACGCAGGGCGTCTGCGGCTCGCGCGGCACCAGGGCATGCAGCGATTCCCACAGCGGCGTGAGGTTCAGCGGGCGGATGCGTTCGTAGTAGTCGCGGCGCTGGGCGGCGTCGCCGCTCGCGGCCTTGGGGGCGGTGTTCATGGGGGTGTCTCCGGGCGCGTCCTGCGCCTCGTGGCCGATTGTTCGCCCGGACCACTATTTCCTCAAGACCTGTGGCCAATACTTCGGATCATGTTTTTCGATAATGGGCTCCCGCCCCCCGAAGGAAGACCCATGGCCAAGCTCGATCTCGAATGGCTCGCAGTGTTCGACGAGATCTACAAGACCGGCAGCGTCTCGAAGGCCGCCGAGCGCCTCGGCCTGGCGCAGGCCGCGGCCAGCACCATGCTCAACAAGCTGCGCGCGCACTTCGACGACCGGCTGTTCGCGCGCACCGCGCAGGGCATGCTGCCCACGCCCTATGCGCAGCGCATGCTGCCGCACGTGCGCGAGGCCCTGTCGCAGATCGAACAGGCGCACGGCAGCCGCAGCAGCTTCGACCCCGCCAGGGCGCAGCGCAACTTCCGCATCTGCATGACCGACATCAGCGAGGTGGTGCTCCTGCCCGGCCTGCTCGACCACCTGCGCCGAAACGCCCCCGGCGTGCATATCGAGACCGAGATCATCTCCACCGACAGCGGCCGGCGGCTGGCCGATGGCGAGGTGGATCTTGCGGTGGGCTTCATGCCGCAGCTGGACGCGGGCTTCTACCAGCAGACGCTCTTCATGCAGAACTTCGTCTGCCTGGCGGCGCGCAACCACCCGCGCATCGGCGAGCGGCTCACACGCAAGCGCTTCGAGGCCGAGGCGCACGCGGTGATTTCGTCGTCCGGCACCGGCCACGCCATCGTGGACAAGACCATCGCGCGCCTGGGCCTGAAGCGCGAGGTGGTGGTGGCGCTGTCCAGCTTCCTGAGCGTGGCGCGTATCGTGGCCCACACCGAGCTTGTCGTGATCGTGCCGCGCATCCTCGGCGAGGTGCTGGCCACGCAGGAGCCGGTGAAGCTGCTGGAGCCGCCCTTCGCGCTGCCTCACTACGCGGTCAAGCAGCACTGGCACGAGCGCTTCCACGCCGATCCCGGCAACGCCTGGCTGCGGCGCACGGTGGCGGACCTGTTCGGGACGGGCAAGGCCACGGCCCTCGCATAATCGCCGCAGTTCCGCCTTCCCTTTTTCTTCACCGCCGAGGCTTCCCATGACCAGCATCACCCTGCGCTTCCTCGCCGAGCCCAGCACCGTCAACTTCGGCGGCAAGGTCCACGGCGGCACCGTCATGAAATGGATCGACGAAGCGGGCTACGCCTGCGCGACCACCTGGTCCAAGCGCTACTGCGTGACGGTGTTCATCGGCAGCATCCGCTTCCACCATCCCATCATGATCGGCGACCTGGTCGAGGTCGACGCCCGGCTGGCCTACACCGGCACCAGCAGCATGAACATCGTGGTGGAGGTGCGCAGCGGGGACATGAAGGGCGGCGAGATGCAGAAGACGGCCGAATGCCTGATCGTCTTCGTCTCGGTCGACTCGCACGGCCGGCCGCTGCCGGTGAGCGCATACACCCCGGGCACGCCCGAGGAAGCGGTCCTGGCCGAGCGGGTGCGGGTTCATCTCACCGCCTCGCGCGCCGCGTCCGGCCAGAGCTAGCCTGGGCGCGCCAGCCGCGCGGCCCGTTTGTGCGATCTGTCTGACGCGGGTTCAGGACGGCGGTCGATACACTGCCCCGCACCAATCGAGTTTGCCGCTGCTCAAGGCCGGAGGAAATTGATGAACGTCCTGGACCAACCCCTCGCGACCGGGTCGCTCGAGGAAATGGCCATCCTGCTCGACGCGCTGACCCGCTTTCGCAAGGGCGACGCCGAGATCCGCCTCCCCCAGCACTGGACAGGCCTGTCCGGCAAGGTGGCCGATGTCTTCAACGACGTGGTCGAGCAGAACGCGATGCTGGCGGCCGAACTGGTCCGGCTGCGCCAGGTGGTCGGCAAGCAGGGCCAGCTCAAGCAGCGCGCGGCGCTGTTCGAGACGCGGGGCTTCTGGGGCGAGTCGATCGAGTGCGTCAACGCGCTGATCGACGACCTGGTGCATCCGACCACCGAGGTCGCGCGCGTGATCGGCGCCGTGGCCCAGGGCGACCTGTCCAAGAGCATGGCGCTGGAGGTGGACGGCCGGCCGCTGGAGGGCGAGTTCCTGCGCACCGCCAAGACCATCAACAAGATGGTGGAGCAGCTCGGCAACTTCTCCGCCGAGGTGACGCGGGTGGCGCGCGAGGTCGGCACCGAAGGCAAGCTGGGCGGCCAGGCCAAGGTCAAGGGCGTGGCCGGCACCTGGAAGGACCTGACGGACTCCGTCAACTCGATGGCCGGCAACCTGACCGACCAGGTGCGCAACATCGCCGACGTGACCACCGCCGTGGCCAAGGGCGACCTGTCCAAGAAGATCGACGTGGACGTGAAGGGCGAGTTCCTGACGCTGCGCAACACGATCAACACCATGGTCGACCAGCTTCGCTCCTTCGCCTCGGAGGTGACCCGGGTCGCCCGCGAGGTGGGCACCGAGGGTTCGCTGGGCGGCCAGGCGCGGGTCGAGGGCGTCTCGGGCACCTGGAAGGACCTGACCGATTCGGTGAACTCGATGGCCGGCAACCTGACCTCGCAGGTGCGCAACATCGCCGACGTGACCAAGGCGGTGGCCGCAGGGGACCTCTCCAAGAAGATCACGGTGGACGTGAAGGGGGAAATCCTCGAGCTGAAGAACACCGTCAACACCATGGTGGACCAGCTCAATTCCTTCGCCGCCGAAGTGACGCGGGTGGCCCGCGAGGTGGGCACCGAAGGCAAGCTGGGCGGGCAGGCCGACGTGCAGGGTGTCGCCGGCACCTGGAAGGACCTCACCGAGTCGGTCAACTTCATGGCCGGCAACCTGACCAGCCAGGTGCGCAACATCGCCGACGTGACCAAGGCGGTGGCCGCGGGCGATCTCTCCAAGAAGATCACGGTGGACGTGAAGGGCGAGATCTCCGAGCTGAAGAACACCATCAACACCATGGTGGACCAGCTCAATTCCTTCGCCGCCGAGGTGACACGCGTGGCCCGCGAGGTGGGCACCGAAGGCAAGCTGGGCGGCCAGGCCGACGTGCAGGGCGTGGCCGGCACCTGGAAGGACCTCACCGAGTCGGTCAACTTCATGGCCGGCAACCTGACCAGCCAGGTGCGCAACATCGCGGAGGTGACGACCGCGGTGGCGGCGGGCGACCTCTCCAAGAAGATCACGGTGGACGTGAAGGGCGAGATCTCCGAGCTGAAGAACACCATCAACACCATGGTGGACCAGCTCTCCTCCTTCGCAGCCGAAGTGACGCGGGTGGCGCGCGAGGTCGGCACCGAAGGCAAGCTGGGCGGCCAGGCCGACGTGCAGGGCGTGGCCGGGACCTGGAAGGACCTCACCGACTCGGTGAACTCGATGGCCGGCAACCTGACCGACCAGGTGCGCAACATTGCCGACGTGACCACCGCCGTGGCCAAGGGCGATCTCTCCAAGAAGATCACGGTGGCCGTGAAGGGCGAGATCCTGGAGCTGAAGAACACCGTCAACACCATGGTGGACCAGCTCAATTCCTTCGCCGCCGAGGTGACGCGCGTGGCCCGCGAGGTGGGCACCGAAGGCAAGCTGGGCGGCCAGGCCGATGTGCAGGGCGTGGCCGGGACCTGGAAGGACCTCACCGACTCGGTGAACCTGATGGCCTCGAACCTCACCTCGCAGGTGCGCAACATCGCCGACGTGACCAAGGCGGTGGCCGCGGGCGATCTCTCCAAGAAGATCACGGTGGACGTGAAGGGCGAGATCCTGGAGCTCAAGGCCACCATCAACACCATGGTGGACCAGCTTTCCTCCTTCGCCGCCGAGGTGACGCGGGTGGCGCGCGAGGTCGGCACCGAAGGCCGGCTGGGCGGGCAGGCCCAGGTGCGCGACGTCTCCGGCACCTGGAAGGACCTCACGGACAACGTCAACTTCATGGCCGGCAACCTGACCGGGCAGGTGCGCGGCATCGCCAAGGTGGTGACGGCCGTGGCCAATGGCGACCTGCAGCAGAAGCTGATGGTGGAAGCCAAGGGCGAGATCGCGGCCCTGGCCGAGACCATCAACAGCATGACCGACACGCTGGCCACCTTCGCCGACCAGGTGACGACGGTGGCGCGCGAGGTGGGCGTCGAGGGCAAGCTGGGCGGCCAGGCCAAGGTGCCCGGCGCCGCCGGCACCTGGAAAGGCCTGACCGAGAACGTGAACCAGCTGGCCGCCAACCTGACGACCCAGGTGCGCGCCATCGCCGAGGTGGCGACCGCCGTGACGCAGGGCGACCTGACGCGCTCCATCACGGTGGAAGCGCGCGGCGAGGTCGCGGCCCTGAAGGACACGATCAACGAGATGATCCGCAACCTGAAGGACACCACGCAGAAGAACACCGAGCAGGACTGGCTCAAGACCAACCTGGCCAAGTTCAGCCGCATGCTGCAGGGGCAGAAGGACCTGCTGACGGTGGGGCAGCTGATCCTCTCCGAGCTGGCGCCCGTGGTGGGCGCGCAGCAGGCGGAGTTCTACATGCTGACCACCAACACGGCCACGCCGCGGCTGAAGCTCTTCGCCAGCTACGCCTCGGGCGGCCAGGCGGTGCATGGCAAGGAAATCGACCTGGGCCAGGGCCTGGTCGGCCAGTGCGCCGTCGAGAAGACCAAGATCCTGCTGACCAACGTGCCGAGCACGGCCTTCCGCATCGCGACCGGCCTGTCCGAAGGCGCGGCCATGGACGTGATCGTGCTGCCGGTGATCTTCGAGGGCGAGGTGCGCGGCGTGCTGGAGCTGGCATCGCTGGAGCGCTTCAATCCTTCGCACCAGGCCTTCCTGGACCAGTTGACCGAGTCGATCGGCATCGTGATCAACACCATCTCCGCCAACATGCGCACCGAGGACCTGCTCACGCAGTCGCAGTCGCTGGCCGAGGAGCTGCAGAGCCGCCAGCAGGAGCTGCAGCAGACCAACGAGGCGCTGCAGGAGAAGGCGCGGCTGCTGGTCCACCAGAACCAGGAGGTGGAGCGCAAGAACCAGGAGGTGGAGCAGGCCCGCCAGGCGTTGGAGGAAAAAGCCGAGCAGCTCGCCCTCACCTCCAAGTACAAGTCCGAGTTCCTGGCCAACATGTCGCACGAGCTGCGCACGCCGCTCAACAGCCTGCTGATCCTGTCGGACCAGCTGTGCAAGAACAGCGAGGGCAACCTGACGGCCCGGCAGGTGGAGTTCGCCAAGACCATCCACCTCTCGGGCAACGACCTGCTGATGCTGATCAACGACATCCTGGACCTGTCGAAGATCGAATCGGGCACGGTGGCGGTGGAGCTCAGCGAACTCAGGCTGGACGACCTGCAGCGCTCGGTGGAGCGCAGCTTCCGCCACGTCGCCGAGGCCAAGCACGTGGACTTCGACATCCGTTCCGCGGGGCCGCTGCCCGAGACCATCGTGACGGACGTCAAGCGGCTGCAGCAGATCATCAAGAACCTGCTGTCCAACGCCTTCAAGTTCACGCACCAGGGCTCGGTGGCCATGACGGTGTCCGCAGTCGACAGCGGCTGGTCCGCCGACAACGAGAGCCTCAACCGCGCCGGCCGGGTCATGGCCTTCTCGGTGGCCGATACCGGCATCGGGATTTCCGCGGACAAGCAGCAGATCGTGTTCGAGGCCTTCCAGCAGGCGGACGGCTCGACCTCCCGCAAGTACGGCGGCACCGGGCTGGGCCTGGCGATCAGCCGCGAGCTGGCACGGCTGCTGGGCGGCGAGATCCGGCTGGTGAGCGCGCCCGCGCAGGGCAGCACCTTCACGCTGTACCTGCCGCAAAGCTACAGCTTGCCGCGCGGCGCCCGCCTGGGCCGCCCGGCGGCGTCCGGGCCGGACCGGGTTGCCGAGGCCCGCAGCGAGGTGCGCAAGCCGGCGCGCCTCGCGCTGCCCGCCGCCGAGCCCGCGCCCGCGCCGCATGTCGAGCCCGAGGCCACGGCCGAGTTGCTGTCCTCGCTCAACATCGCCGAAGACGATCGCGACAACATCCTGCCGGGCGAGAAGGTGCTCCTGGTCGTGGAGAACGACCTCGGCTTCGCCAGGATGCTGCTGCAGGCGGCGCGCCGCGCCGGCTACAAGGGCCTGGTGAGCGCCAGCGGCGCGGGCGCCCTGGCGCTGGCGCGCGACCACCGGCCGATGCTCATCACACTGGACATCTACCTGCCCGACATGGAGGGCTGGCGCATCCTGGAGCGCCTGAAGGCGGACCTGGCGACGCGGCACATCCCGATCTGCGTGGTCTCGACCGACGACTCGCGCGAGCGCGCGATGGAGTCCGGCGCCGTCGGCTTCCTGGCCAAGCCGCTGCAGTCGATCGACGAGGTGGACGCGGCACTGGCGCAGTTGAACCGCTTCGTCGAGGCCGCAAGCCGCAAGCTGCTGGTCGCGATGCAGCCGGCCGCCCTGCGCGACAGCTATGTCGCTGCCCTGCCCCACGGCGACATCGAGATCGTGATCGCGGAAAGCGCCGATGCGGCCCGCCGCGCGCTGGCGCTGTACGACATCGACGCGCTCGCGACCGATGGCAGCCTGGACGGCCTCGGCCGCCGGGACGTGGCCGAGTTCGTCGAGGGCCGCCCTGCGGCCCTGCGGCAGCTGCCGGTGCTCCTCTACAGCCCCGCTCCCGGCGACCCGGTGCCCGGCTGGGAGCGCGGTCCCGGCGGCGCCGTGATGCGGGTCGCCGACTCCCTGGAAGCGCTGATCGACGCTACCGCCTTCAGCCTGCATCGCGGCATGGCCCGGATGTCGGAGCGCGAGCGGCGCGCGGTGGAGGCGACGCACCAGGCCTCCGGCTCGCTGGCGGGCCGGAAGGTGCTGATCGTCGACGACGACATGCGCAACATCTTCGCGCTGGCGGCCGTGCTGGACGCCCAGGGCATGGCCGTCGTGTCGGCCGAGAACGGCCGCGACGCGATCCGCCTGGTGAAGCAGGACGCCTCCATCGACATCGTGCTGATGGACATCATGATGCCGGAGATGGACGGCATGCAGACCATGCGCGAGCTGCGCAAGCTGCCGCGCGGCAAGCAGTTGCCGCTGGTGGCGCTGACGGCCAAGGCCATGAAGGGCGACCGCGAGAAGTGCATCGAGGCCGGCGCCTGGGACTACCTGTCGAAGCCGGTCGACACGGCCTACCTGCTGATGGTCCTTCGGGGATGGCTGTGCAAATAAACGAACCCGTCACGCCGCCGGAGGATGCTGACCCCGACCTCGATCCTGCGGCCGGCCAGGAGAAGGCCGACATCCTCGTGGTGGACGACCTGCCCGAGAAGCTGCTGGTGTTCCGCACCGTGCTCGAGGAGCTGGGCCAGAACCTGGTGCTGGTGCGCTCGGGCGCCGACGCGCTGCGCGAGATCCTGCAGCGCGAGTTCGCGGTGATCCTGCTGGACGTCAACATGCCCGGCATCGACGGCTTCGAGACCGCGACGCTGATCCGCCAGCACCGCCGCTGCGCACACACGCCGATCATCTTCATCACCTCCTACGCCGACGAGATGCAGACCGCGCGCGGCTATTCGCTGGGCGCGGTGGACTACATCCTGTCGCCGGTGGTGCCGGAGATCCTGCGCAGCAAGGTCTCGGTCTTCGTCGCGCTCCACCAGATGCGGCGCCAGGTCCGGCGCCAGGCCGACGCGCGTGGCGCGGTCATGGCGGCGCAGGCGGCGCGCCGCGTCGCCGAGGAGAACGACCGGCGCTCGGCCTTCCTGGCCCATGCGAGCCGGGTGCTCAGCGGCTCGCTGCAGGTCGGGGTCGCGATGAAAGAGCTCGCCGAGCTGCTGGTGCCCGAGCTGGCGCCGCTGGCCCTGGTACTGCTGGCCGACCCCGACTTCGGCGCCGGCGAGATGGTGGCCGCGGCCCAGGCCCCGGGCGCGCAGCTGCAATTGTCGACCGGCCCCGAGGCGCGCCTGGACGAGCGCCTGCGGGCTGCGCTGGGCGGCGCGGTGCGGGAGCGGCAGGCCGTCCGCCTCGACGAGGCGGCGCTGGCGGCGCTCACGCCCGCTGCCTTCGGTTTGGCCATGGGGGGCGGCGCCCCCTTCCCGCCGCTGCGCTCTGCGCAGGCGGTGCCGCTGGCCTTCGGCGAGCGCGTGCTGGGCGTGGTGCTGATTGCCCGCAGCGACGCGGGCGAGCGCGGCGCCGCCGAGGCCGGCCTGCTCGAGGAGCTGGCCGCGCGGGCGGCGACGGCTTTCGAGAATGCGCGCCTCTACCTCGTGCTGCAGCGCGAGATGCTCGAGCGGCAGGCCGCGCAGGAGGAGCTCCAGCGCACCAACCAGCGCAAGGACGAGTTCCTCGCGATGATGTCGCACGAGCTGCGCAACCCGCTGGCGCCCATCCACACCGCGGTGCAGGTGATCCGGCGCGTCGCGGCGCCGCTTCCCAAGGTGGCCTGGGCCCTGGACATCGCCGAGCGGCAGCTCAAGCAGCTGACCCGCCTGATCGAGGAGCTGCTGGACGTGGCGCGGATCAGCCAGGGAAAGATCGTGCTGAAGCACGAGACCCTGGACCTGAACACCGTGGTCGCCCAGAGCGTGGAGACGGTGCAGCCCTTCGTCGACGGCCGCCGCCAGGCCTTGCGGGTGGTGGTGCCGCAGCAGCCGGCGTGGCTGCTCGGCGACATGGCCCGGCTCACGCAGGTGATCGCCAACCTGCTGCACAACGCCGCCAAGTACAGCCCCGAGGGCACGCGCATCGAGCTGGTCTCCTGGCTGGAGGAGGAAGACGTCGTCCTCTCCGTGCGCGACCAGGGCATCGGCATCGATGCCGAGCTGCTGCCGCGCATCTTCGATCTTTTCGCGCAGGGCGAGCGCGGCCTCGACCGCGCGCAGGGCGGACTGGGCGTGGGCCTCACGCTGGCGCGGCGGCTGACGGAGATGCATGGCGGCCGGCTGGAGGCATACAGCGAAGGCCGGGACCGCGGCTCCGAGTTCAGGCTGCGGCTGCCGCGTGTCGGGGCGGTGCTGCCTGCCGAGGCGGTGCCGCTGCTGCAGGCCGCGGTGGCGTCCCGCAGTGAGTCCCTGCGCATCCTGGTCGTCGACGACAACCACGACGCGGCGACCGTCATCGCCACGATGCTCGAACTGGAAGGCCATGCGGTCCGCACCGCCCACGACGGGCAGGAGGCGCTCAGCGCGGCCATGGCGCACAGCCCCGTGGTGGTGGTGCTGGACATCGGCTTGCCGCTGCTCGACGGCTACGAGGTCGCGCGCCGCATCCGCGCCATGCCCGAGCTGGCCGGCGCCCTGCTGATCGCGGTGACGGGCTACGGACAGAGCGAGGATCGAGAGACTGCACTCGGCGCGGGCTTCGACCGCCACTTCGTCAAGCCGGCCGATCCGGAAGCCTTGCTGGGTTGCATCAGGGAGTGGTCCGGGCAGCGTTCTCCGGGCAAGGCCGGGAACCGGCAGACCTCCGCCGCCGCGTAGCGCCCGGCCCTACCGGGCGGCAGAAGGCACGAGGATGCGGTCCAGGACGTCGAAGTCGATGGGCTTCTGCAGGTGGTGGTCGAACAGACCCGGCGCGGCGGCATCGCCCGCGTCCTCCTTGCCATAGCCGGAGATGGCCACGAGCAGCAGGGCCTTGTCCCCCGCGTCGGCACGCATGCGCCGCGCGAGCTCCGCGCCCGAGAAGTCCGGCAGGACCAGGTCGACCAGGGCCGCATCGAACTCCGTGGCGGCGGCAGCGTCCATGGCTTCCTGCGCGCAGTAGCTGCAATGCACCTCGTGATCCTGCAGTGTCAGCAGCTCGCGCAGCAGATCGGCCGCAGCCTTGTTGTCGTCGACGATCAGCACATTCACGGCAAGATTTCCCAAATTCAACGCGCCCCAGTATCGGCAGCCGACGGGGGAATGCGCGTAGGAGAGGGCCTCGTCCGGCCGCAGCCGCGGGCTGGGGCGCTCAAGCGCCCGCCGGCTCGACCGTCGCGCTGACCTCGCCCAGCCCGATGCGCACCGCGCCGTCGCGCTCGCACCAGCCCCGCAGGGTCAGGGTGTCACCGTCTTCGAGGAAGCTGCGACGCTCACCGTTGGGGAGCTGGATGGGTTGCTTGCCGCCGAGTGTGAGCTCCAGCAGCGAGCCGGCTTCGTCGGGCTTCGTTCCCGAGAGCGTCCCCGAGCCCAGCAGGTCGCCGGCCTGCAGGTTGCAGCCATTCACCGTGTGGTGCGTGACCAGCTGCGCCGGCGTCCAGTAGGCGGCCTCGCGGGCGTTGCCGCGCGTGAGGCGCACGGGCGCCTCGCCGGCTTCGCGCATGCCGGCGGTCTGCAGCCAGGCTTCCAGCACGATGTCGAGCGCGCCCGCGGCGCGATTGGCGGGCGCATCCAGGTACGCCAGGGGCTGCGGATCGCCGGCCGGGCGCTCGAAGGGCGCGCGGAAGGGGGCGAGCGCCTCCACGGTGACGATCCAGGGCGACAAGGTGGTGGCGAAGTTCTTGGACAGGAATGGGCCCAGCGGCTGGTACTCCCAAGCCTGTATGTCGCGTGCCGACCAGTCGTTGAGCAAGGTGACGCCGAAGAGGTGCGCCTCGGCATCCGCGATGGCGATGGGTTCGCCCAGCGCGTTCCCCTGGGCGACCAGGAAGCCGAGCTCGAGCTCGTAGTCGAGACGTTTCGAGGGCCCGAAGGTCGGGGCAGCGGCATCGGGCGCCTTGGTCTGGCCCTGGGGGCGCTTGAAGCGTTGGCCGCTCACGCAGATCGAGGAGGCGCGGCCGTGGTAGCCGATGGGAACCCACTGGTAGTTGGGCAGGAGCGGCGCGTCGGGGCGGAACAGGCTGCCCACGGTGCGGGCGTGGTGGATGCCGGTGTAGAAGTCGGTGTAGTCGCCGATGCGGCAGGGCACCGCCATCTCGACGGCCGACTGGGCCAGCAGGGCCCTGGCCCACTCGCCGGCCTGCGCGCTGCCTTCGGCCAGCCCGGCGGAAATGGCGGCGCGCAAGGTTTGGCGGTCGGCCGGGCTCTTGGCCATCAGCACGTTCATGTCGTCGGTGTGGATGAGCCCGGTGGCCTTCAGGTCGAGCACCTGGTCGCCGATGGCGACGCCGATGCGGAAGGCCTCGCCGCTGCCGGCGGGCCGGAAGCGGCCGTAGGGCAGGTTCTGGATCGGAAAATCGCAAGCAGCCTGGTTGGCGGATGCGACCCAGCTGCGCAGCTGGGGGTCGTGGGTGGCGTTCAGTGTGGTCATGGCTTGAATCGGTCCTGCAGGCCGGCCCAGCAGTCGGCGTAGTCGTTGTCGAGCGCCGGGCTCTGGAGGGCCCAGGCGGTGGGGATGAAGCGGTAGCGGCTCTCGAACATGAAGGCGAGGGTGTTGTCCAGCTTCTGCGGCTGGAGGTCGGCGCCGCTGGCTTTCTCGAAGGCCTCCTCGTCAGGTCCGTGCGGCACCATCGCGTTGTGCAGGCTGGCGCCGCCGGGCTTGAAGCCGCCCGGCTTGGCGTCGTACTCGCCGTAGACCAGGCCCATGAACTCGCTCATCAGGTTGCGGTGGTACCAGGGCGGGCGGAAGGTGTCTTCCGCCACCAGCCAGCGCGGCGGGAAGATCACGAAGTCGCAGTTGGCGGTGCCGGGCGTGTCCGAGGGCGAGGTCAGCACGGTGAAGATCGACGGGTCCGGATGATCGAAGCTGATCGAGCCGATGGTCATGAAGTGGGCCGTGTCGTACTTCACCGGCGCAAGGTTGCCGTGCCAGGCGACCACGTTGAAGGGCGAGTGCGCCATCGGCGCGCGCCACAGGCGGCCGGCGGATTTCTTGACGAGCTCGTAGGCCCCGGCCTCGCTCTCGAAGGCCGCCACGGGAGCCTGGAAGTCGCGCGCGTTCGCCAGGCCGTTGGAACCGATCGGCCCCAGCTCCGGCAGGCGGAACTGCGCGCCGTAGTTCTCGCAGACGTAGCCGCGCGAGGGGCCCGCGCCAGCTTCCGAATCGGGCAGCGCGACCTTGAACACCACGCCGCGCGGCAGCAGCGCGATCTCACCGGGCTTGAGGTCGAGCACGCCCATCTCGGTGGTGATCACCAACCGGCCCTGCTGCGGCACGACCAGCAGCTCGCCGTCGGCATTGACGAAGGCGCGGCGCTGCATCGACTTGCTCGCAAGATAGACATGCGCCGCCACGCCGCACTGCGCCTCGGCGTCGCCATTGGCAGCCACGGTGTGCATGCCGTCGACGAAGTCGGCCTCGGCGCCCGTGAAGGGCAGCGGGTGCCAGCGCATGGGCTCGGGCGCCAGCGCGATGCCGCGGTCGGGGCCGGTCTGCCAGGTGGGCTGCGCATAGGCCTCGTAGCGGCCCGAAACCACCGAGGGCTGGCGACGATACAGCCAGCTGCGCCGGTTCTCGTGGCGCGGCGCGGTGAAGGCGGTGCCCGAGATCAGCTCGGGGTACAGGTCGAAGGGCGCGCGCTGCGGGCTGTTGCGGCCCTGCGGCAAGGCGCCGGCGACGGCCTCGCTCGCGTACTCGTTGCCGAAGCCGCCTTGGTAGCGGCGCTCGGCGGCGGATTCGTTGCTCATGGTGTCCTCATCAAGTGCGGGGTGTGTCGCCCCGGGGGGGTTGCGTCGCCGCCGCGAGCGCGCGCTTCAGCACGGCCAGCGAGCCGATGTGGTTGGCCAGCACCAGTACCAGGCGCGCATTGAAGGCGTGGCTTTCCTCGGTGCTCAGGCCTTCGTGCGCCGCCAGCAGGGCCTCGTAGAAGTCGTCGGGGGCGTCCAGGTTCGGGGCGGTGATCAGCTCGTCCTTCTTCATGCGGGGCTCCTCGTGCCCTTGGCCAGGGCCCGGTCGCAGGCCTCGCGCAACGCCTGCGCGCCGGGCGCGCGCCAGCGGGCGCAGACATGCTGGTCGGGCCGCAGCAGGTAGACAGTGCCCGGCCGCGCGTCGTAGCGCTGCGCGGCGAGCTCGCCCTCCCCGCAAGCGGCCACGCGCACGACGTGCAACGGCCGGTCGGCCTCGGCGATGGCCGCAAGGCTGCGCTCCGCCGCCTCGCCTTCGCCGAAGACCAGTGCGGTGAAGCAGCCGGGTAGCGCGCGCAGCAGCCAGCCGGCGCTGCCGTCGGCACGCACGATGGGCGCGTCGGCAGCCGGCGCGCCGGGCACCATCGTGCCTTCGAAGGTATCCACGTCGGGCGTGTTGAGCGGCGAGCCGTGCAGGGTCGTCGGGACCGAGAGCCGGCCGCTGTTGACCAGGGCGCGGGCGAAGGGCTGGGTCTTCGACAGCTCGAGCACCGCATCGCGGAACAGGCGGCTGACTTCGCTCTTGGGCGTGATGAAGTCGGTGGCGCGGGTGGAGTTGCGGATGTTCTCGTCGGCGGCGTACTCGCGCTCGCTGCCGTAGCTGTCGAGCAGCGGGTCGGAGGCCTCGCGCTTCACGACGGCAGCGAGCTTCCAGGCGAGGTTGTCGGCATCCTGCACGCCGGAGTTGGCGCCGCGCGCGCCGAAGGGCGAGACGCCGTGCGCCGAGTCGCCGGCGAACAGCACGCGGCCGTGGCGGAAGCGCTCCATGCGCTGGCAGGCGAAGGTGTAGACGCTGGCCCAGCCGATGCTGAACTGGACACGCTCGAAGCCGATGCTGTCGAGCAGCGCACGCACCCGCGGGATGATGCGCTCGTGCTTGCGCTCCTCCACCGGGTCGGCGTCCCAGCCAAGCTGGAAGTCGACGCGCCACATGCCGTCGGCCTGCTTGTGCAGCAGCACGCTCTGGTTGGGATGGAAGGGCGGGTCGAACCAGAAGCGGCGCTCCGTCGGCAGGTCGGCGTCCATGCTGATGTCGGCGATCAGGAAGCGGTCGCGGAACACGCGGCCCTTCGCCTCCTGGCCCAGCAGCTGGCGCAGGTTGGAGCGCGAGCCGTCGCAGGCCGCGACGTAGTCGGCGGCGAGCCGGTAGCTGCCCTCTGGCGTCTCGACCTGCAGCAGCACGCCGTCGGCGCCGTTGTCGATGCCCACCACCTTGTTGTTCCAGCGCAGGTCCACCAGCGGCAGCTCGGCGGCCCGCTCCGCGAGGTAGCCCTCGACGTAGTACTGCTGGAGGTTGATGAAGGCGGGCCGCTCATGGCCGGTCTCGGGCAGCAGGTCGAAGCGGTAGACCTGCTCATCCCTGAAGAAGACCTTGCCGACATTCCACGACACGCCCTTGGCCACCATGCGCTCGCCGCAGCCCAGGCGATCGAAGATTTCGAGCGTGCGCTTGGCGAAGCAGATGGCGCGCGAGCCGGTCGAGAGGGTGCAGTCGTTGTCCAGCAGGACGACCGGCACCTGCTGCTGGGCGAGGTCGATGGCGAGCGCGAGGCCCACAGGGCCGGCGCCGACCACCACCACCGGATGGCGCGCGGGCGTGGCGGCGTCCTGGTCGGAATGGCGGCGGTAGTCGAAGCGCAGCGACTGGTAATCGACGGGAGCGGTTGCGTCCACGGTCTTGTCTCCGTAGAGATACCTCAGCCTTCCAGGGCCTTCCACATCTCGACGTCCCGCTCGGCCGTCCACACGCGCGGATCGCGGTGGCCCGAGGCTTCGTCGTAGGCGCGGCTCACGTCGAAGGGCATGCAGTGGTCGAAGATCACCCACTGGCTGTACTTCGGCTTCAGCTTCGCGTAGGTCTCCTGGTACACGGCGTTGAGGTCGCGCCCGGCCTTCACGCCGGCCTGCACGCTCTCGTAGACATCGGCGATGAAGCTGCGTGTGCCGGCCAGGCCCTTGGCCACCTCTTCGGGCGTGGTGAGCGCGGCGCCGCGACCGGGCACCAGCGCCTTGGGGCCCAGCGCGGCGATGTTGTCCAGCGTCTTGGGCCAGTCCTGGAAATAGGCGTCGCCGGCATAGGGCGTGGCGTCGAACTCGACCAGGTCGCCCGACAGCAGGGCCTTCTCGCCCGGCAGCCAGACCACGGTGTCGCCCTTGGTGTGGCCGCGGCCGAGCTGGATCAGCTGGACTTCCAGCTTGCCCAGCCACACGGTCATCTTGCCGCTGAAGGTGATGGTGGGCCAGGTCATGCCCGGGGGCACGGTCTCGACGTTCTGGAACAGGCGCGGGAAGCGCCCGATCTCGCTGGCCTTGTCGGCCTCGCCGCGCTCCACGATCAAGTCGTAGGTGTCCTGGCTGGCCAGGATTTCCTGCGGCTTGTAGGCGCTCGCACCAAGCACGCGCACCGCGTGATAGTGCGTGAGCACCACGTACTTGATGGGCTTGTCGGTCACCTCGCGGATGCGGCGGACCACGTCGGCCGCCATGGCGGGCGTGGCCTGCGTGTCGGCCACCAGCACGGCGTCGTCGCCGATGATGATGCCGGTGTTGGGGTCGCCCTCGGCGGTGTAGGCCCAGGCGTGCTCGGAGATCTGGCTGAAGGTGATCTTCTTTTCTTCCAGGTCGGCCTGGCTGGCGAAAACCTTGGTCTGGCTCATCGGGGGTCTCCTTATGAGAATTCGTCTAAGTTGAACTGATTCGCAGGGAACGAACGAAGCGCAGTGTAGTCCGGCTTTCCGTTCATGTCTAATGCCTTCTGCATGAACAAACGCCAGGACGGTCATGGCCACTGACAACAGCGATCGCGCGCAGCGCGGCATCCAGAGCATCGAGGTAGGCGGCCAGCTGCTGCGCGCACTGGTGCACCACGGCCGGCCGATGGCGCTGAAGGACCTGGCCCGGGAGGCCGAGATGTCGCCCGCCAAGGCGCATCCCTACCTGGTCAGCTTCAGCCGGCTCGGGCTGATCGAGCAGGACCGCGCCAGTGGCCACTATCTGCTCGGTCCGCTCGCCTTGCAACTGGGGCTGATCAGCCTGCAGCAGGCCGATCCGGTGCACGTCGCCACGCCGCTGGTGGCGGGACTGGCGCAGGAGATCGGCCACACCACGGCGATCGCGGTGTGGGGCGACCGCGGCGCCACCATCGTGCGGGTGGCCGAATCGCCGGCCGCCCTGCATGTGAGCATGCGGCACGGCACGGTGTTCTCGCTGACCAGTACCGCGTCGGGCCGGCTGTTCGCCGCCTACCTCGACACCGAGGTGGTCAAGCGCATGCTGGAGAAGGAGCGGCGGCGCGAGAAAGGCAGCGCCCGGCCGGAGCGCCACGTGGGCATGCCGCCCGCGCCGCCGCTGCCGGACTGGAAGGCCTTCGAGACGCAGCTGCACGCGGTGCGCGAACACGGCATGAGCCGCTCCGACGGCGAGATCGTGCCTGGGGTGAGCGCGATGTCGGCGCCGGTGTTCGACCACACGGGCGCGATCGCGCTGGCGATCACGGCGATCGGGACCACGGCGGTCTTCGATACCAGCTGGGAGGGGCCGGTCGCGCAGGCGCTGAAGCGCTGCGCCGGCGAGGTCTCGCAGCGGTTGGGCGCGGCGCGGCGCTGAGGGGCCGGCCTCAGCCGCCGGTGGCGGCGGCCCGCGCGGCCTTCAGCGCCCTGCCGCGCTCCAGGCTGTCGGCCGGCCACTGCTCCGCGCTGCGGTAGTACTCGGGCACCGCGGGCACGCCGGGCGGCAGCTGCACCCAGGGCTGCTTGGACGTCGTAAAGATGTGGATGTCGGGCGGCAGGTGGTCGGGCATGTCGAGCGTGCCGACGCGCACGAAGCACACCGCCTCGCCGGCGCCGGCGTAGTGGCTCCAGAGCGCGACCCGGCAGTGCGGGCAGCGCGCGATCTTCTGGCCCTTGCCGCTCAGCGAGGGCGTGAGCACCAGCTCGGGCTCGCCCTGCAGCCGCTGCAGGCGGTCGGCCTCGATCATCGCGTTGAGGGCGAAGGCGCTGCCGGTCTCGCGCTGGCACCAGCGGCAATGGCAGCAGTGGACGAAGAGCGGCCGCGTTGTCATGCGGTAGCGCACGGCCCCGCAGGTGCAGCCGCCTTCGATCGGGTAGGAAGGGGTAGTCATGGTCGGCGTACTGTCGTGCGGCGGTCGACGGAAGGCAACTTGGCTTCAGGCCGCCAGGGCGCCCAGCGCCACGAATTCGCCTTCGAGTCGGCCGACTTCGCGGCCGTCCTGCTCCAGCACCGCTGCGACCGCGATGCGCCCCCGACCCTTGCGCGTCAGCATGCGCAGAAAGGCCGGCCAGGTCTGGGCCTCTTCGGGTATGAAGGATCGCGCCGTGAAGTCCCCGGTGATGGGCAGCCCATAGTCCATGCGGTTGCGCTGGATCACCAGCCGGCTCGCGATGCCGGCACGCTGAAGCCGGGTGTGCAGCAGCGACCACGCGGCGAGGATGGCTACTGCCGAGGCGCTGCCGCCGAACACTGTCTCGCGGTGGTTGATGTTGGGCGCCAGCGGTGCCGCGAGCAGCACGGCCGAATCGTCGGCCGTCAGCACGCTCACCTGCATGGCCTTCGACAGCGGGATGTGTGCGTGCAGATAGGCCTCGAGCTCGCGGGGGCTCACTTCGAGCGCCCGTCGAAATGCTGCACCGGGACCGATTCGAGATCGATACCCTCGAGGCATCGGATGTTGATGGCCGCCATCTTGTTGCCCTTGGGATCGGTGCCCTCGCCGAAGGGATGGATGCCGCACACCGGGCAGAAGCGGTGCGAGATCACGTGCTTGTTGAACAGGTAGGTGCTCATGTCCTCGGGCGGGGTCTTGAGCACGAGCTTCTCGTGTGGCACGAACCACAACAGCGAGCCCTTGCGCTGGCACATCGAGCAATTGCACGCCATCGCGCCCTGGATCTCGCCCTCGACTTCGAACGCGATCCGGCCGCAATGACAGCTGCCTGTGTATTTCATCGGAGTCTCCTTTGAAAATGCGGCCCTCAGTATGGCAGTGCCTCGTGCCGCACTCCTTGGGTCAAATACCGCTGATGACGGCGTCGATGGCGCCGGCAAGCGCGCTGGCCTCCAACTTCAAGTTGCCTTTGGGAGAGCCCAGATCCCTGATGCGAATCGGCGCAGCCATGTGCGGCAACGCGACCAACGTTTCACCCCCCCAATGCAGGGCGGGGCAAAGGACACGTGGCAAAGCGGGCGGCATGTGCTTGCGAAGCGCCAGCGGAACCACCAGCCGTGTCGTAAGTGCGGACAGCAGATCACTCTGGATGTCGACAATCCACGGGATGTCGGCGCGTTGATGCTTCGATGGATTGGGGTAGACGTCGAACTGGGCCATGCCGGCGTCAAGCTACCAAGGCCTGAACTCTTCGCCAAAGACACCAATGCGCTCCACCAGATCGTTCTGGGACGCAATCCACTCCTTGTAGGTGCCGTTGAAATCGCGACGACGCTTTGCCATCGACTTCTGCTGTTCGGCCGCTTCAAGTTCAGCAAAACGGGCCGCCGAGACGATCACGCCGGCAACGCGGTCGTTCTTCATGATGTGCACGGGCTCGCGCTCAGCTTGCCCCAGGTAGTAGCCGAATCGGTTCTTGGCTTCAGTCGCTGTCACTTGCATGGTTGGCCCCTTCTGATAGCCATTTTAGCTAACCATCGAGGCAATTCCACACTTGCCTGTCGACACTCGGTTCGACGGAGCCGACGCCTCAAACCATGAACCCGATGTTCTTCGGGTAATTGATCCCGTTCACGTTCCCGCCGAAGTTCCTGAGATTCGGCAGGATGTTCTCCAGGCTGCCGGCGGGCACGCCGAACCAGCTCGCCAGCGTGGCACCGTACTGGTCGACCGAGGTCGAGGGGATCAGCCGCCCCTGCCCCACATGGCCCTCGTAGCCCGGCAGCTTCGAGTCGTTGTTGATGCTGACGACCTGCGGCGTGCCATAGATCTGCTTGCCCTTCACGGCACCGCCGACGACGAAATGGTGGCCACCCCAGCCATGGTCCGAGCCGTCGCCGTTGGAGGCCAGGGTCCGGCCGAAATCGGAGGCCGTGAAAGCCGTGACCTTGTCGGCCAGGCCGAGCGCGACCGTCTCGCGGTAGAAGGCCGCCAGGGCGTCGCTCAGCTGCTTCATCAAGCCGGGCTGGTTGGCGATCAGGTTGTCGTGCAGGTCGAAGCCGCCCATCGAGACGAAGAACACCTGCCGCCGGGTGCCCAGCGTGGCGCGGCCGCGGATGAGGCGCGCGACCATCGCGAGCTGCCGGCCGAGCCCGGTGTCCGGGAAGGTGCCCGCCGCGTAGGCGGCGCCGATGGCCGAGGTGATGCTGCCTTCGGCGTCGACCGCGCGCTTCGTGATCCTGTTGTATTCGTTCTCCAGCGCATGGCCGCGCGCCTGCTGCACGAGCTGCGCCATCGCGGCCTTGACCGAGCTCGAGCCGTACACGTTGCCACCCGTCACGCTGCCGATCCTGACCGCGCCGCCTGTGCTGACCTGGTACTGCAGCGCCGCGTCGCCCGAGAGGAACACCGCGTTGCCCGCGACCGACATGCAGGTGAACAGCGCGTTGCTGTTCTGCGTGAGCACCAGGTCGCCGATGTTGCCGCCCCAGCCCACGGTCGAGCCCTCGGGCGAGGAGGACTGCCACGTCGATTGCTGGTCGTTGTGCGAGAACAGCTTCGGCGGCTGCGGGTAGAGCTTCTTGTTGCTGTTGTTGAACTGGGCGCGCGTGAGCGGCACGACCAGCGGGCCCACGTTGAGCTGCACCGCCATCCTGCCGTCGGTGTTGAAGAGGCCTGCCAGCGCGGTCATGGCCGGGTGCAGCGCATACTGCCGCCCCTCGGCCAGGGGCGTGCTCGGGCTGAGCAGCGTCGGCGCGAGATCGGCCTTGGCCAGCGCGACGCCACCGGCGGCCTGGCCGGCGGCGCCGCCGCGGATCGCGCTGTAGGCGTTGTAGCTGGGGTCGTCGTAGGTGACGACGGTGTTGGCGTAGTCGTTGCCGCCGAACAGGAAGACGCACACCAGCGCCTTGTAGTCGTCGCCGGGGGCCGCCTGCGCGGCCGCCTCGCCGATGGCGGCGAGGTTGAGCGCGAAGGGCAGCGCGCTGCCGGCGATGGCGAGCTGGCCCGAGCGGCGCAGGAAGGCGCGGCGGGTATGGGCCTGGGGATCGATCAGGTGCATCGCGCGTTCCTTATTTCTGGACCAGGTAGCCCGGCGCGGCCATCACCATGAGCACGGCGGCGTACACCCGGTTGTTCTTGAGGGTGTCGCTGCTGGTCGCGGTGACGGCCGGCGTGGCCAGGGCGTTGGTGATCAGCTCGACGGTGCCGGCGTCGAGCTGGTTGGCCGCCATCAGCAGGTTGAGGCGGCGCACCAGCGCGGCCGGATCGAGCACCAGCGCCTTCTCGGCGGCGTAGCTCGCGATCACGTCCCTGCCATTGAAGCCGTTGGGCACCACGTTCTGCATGAAGTTGAGATAACCGCCTACGCTGGTCTCGTTGACCAGTTGGAACTCGGGCGCGACCAGCTTGGCATCCGCCATCGCGCTGGACGGCGGCACATAGCCGGGGCGGAAGAAGTTGAAGACCGAGGGCGAGCGCAGCGGGCTCTGGCCCAGCGAGCTCGCCGCGTCGGAGCGGTTGCCGATCTTCCAGGTGCCGGCCGCGGAGCCGGCGCCGAAGGTGCGCCCCCACTGCACCAGCCGCAGCATCGGCTCGCGCAGGTGGCCAAAGTTCGGGTCCGCGAGACCCGCGGGGCTGCGCGCCTCGTTGTCGAGCAGCACTGCGGCGAACACGCTCTTCATGTCGCCGCGCACGCCGGCGCCGTTGTCGGCGAAGACATCGGACACGCGCTTCACGTAGGCCGCGCTCGGGTTGCTGGTGACCAGGCGCTGGATCAGTTGCCGGCCAATGAAGGGCCCGACATTGGAATGGTTGAACAGCGTGTCCAGCGCGATCTTGAGCGCGGCCTTGCCCTCGGTGTTGGCGGGCACGGTGGTGCCGAGGAACCTGGCCTCCAGCATCGAATGGCGCGAGGCAGTGAGCGCCATGGGCCGCTGGGTCCAGGCATTGCTCTCGATGGTGTAGCTCTCGCCCGGCGGCGTGAAGGCGTTGCGCTCGGCGGCGGGGATGTCGAGGTCGTAGCCGGTGAACACGCGTGCCAGGCTGGTGACGTCGTCCTGCGCGTAGGTCTCCAGGGGTGTGCCGTCGGCGCCGGCCTTGACCGAGCCGTCGGCATTGAGCTGGTAGAGGCCGATGCTCATGAGCTGCATGACCTCGCGCGCGTAGTTCTCGTCCGGCTGGCGGCCCTGGGCGTTCTCCTTCTGGTTGCCCTTGGTGTTGAGGTAGTAGCCCATCGCGGGGTTGAGCGTCACGTTCTCCAGCAGCTGGCGGAAGTTGCCGGTGACGCCCGCGACCAGCATGTCCCAGTACTGGGCGAACATGTAGGCAGTCCAGTTGGAGCTGATGTCGTTGGCCGAGACCACGAAGATCTCGGAAAGGGCCAGCGCCAGGCGCTTGCGTACGCCGTCGGCCGAGGTCATGAGCTGGTTCCAGATCATGTCGTCTGTGTTGACGGCGCCGTGGGGCTTGCTCGCGATCCACGCCCAGCCGGTCTGCGTCGGCGCCCGGTCCATCTGCTCACCGAGCCAGGGCAGGTAGCCCTGGGCGCGCACCGCGGCGATCTCGGCCTCGGAGGCGGAGAACTGGGCCTGCAGCAGGAAGCGCGCAGCCTCGTCGTCGGTCTTGGCCTGGCTGTAAACGTAGGTTTGTGCGCTCGGCGTGCTGGCCAGGGGGGTCAGGGTGCCGGCCTGGACCGTGTCGCCGCTGCTGCCACCGTTGTTGCCGATGCCCAACCCGGCGAAACCGCCGCCACCGCCACCGCCACCGCCACCGCCGCAGGCCGCGAGCGCCGCCGCGGCGGCCAGCGCAGCCGACAGCGGCAGGGGGTTGCGCAGTCCGGTCGTGGCCGCTGGGCTGCTTTCTGCAAACGCTTCAGGCGCGCGCAGCGGCTCGTCGATCGCTCCGGCGCGATCGGTCGCTAGATCTTCCACCATGATGTCCTCGCTCCTCGGCGCATGGCGCCGTGGCCTCCAAGGCAAGTGCCATGCCGGCCCCTGACCGTCCGCAGCGAGCCCTAAAAGGCGAGGAATATCGACAACAATTGTTCCGAAATGTGACTTTTTTGGTCACCGGACACAATTGATACCTGTCGGCACCGACGAGGACGGTTTCAGTTCTTGGCTTGCTCGAGTCGGTCGCGAGTACGAATGGCCTCGTCCCGTGCGGCCTTGGCGAAGTCCTCGCCGGCCGACGCGTAACAAATGGCGCGCGAGGAACTGACCACGATCGGCGCATCGGCGCGCCAGCCAGCGCGCACCGTGGCGATCGCATCGCCGCCCTGGGCGCCGATGCCGGGAATCAGGAGCGGCACGGTCGGCGCCAGCGCGCGAACTCGCTCGATCTCGGCCGGATAGGTGGCACCGACCACCAGGCCCAGCTGCCCGTTCAGGTTCCAGGGGCCCTGCACCAGCTTCGCGATGTGTTCATACAGGAAGGGCTGCCCTTCCACGCCGGCGAGGCGCTGGGCCTGCAAGTCGTCGCCGCCCGGATTGCTGGTGCGGCACAGCAGGAAGGCGCCCTTGCCTTCGTGGCGCAGGTAGGGCTCGACCGAATCGAAGCCCATGAAGGGCGAGAGCGTGACAGCATCGGCGCCGTAGCGCTCGAAGGCCTCGCGTGCGTACTGCTCGGCGGTGGAGCCGATGTCGCCGCGCTTGGCGTCGAGGATCACCGGCACGTGGGGAGCGTTGCGGCGCAGGTGCTCCATCAGCTTTTCGAGCTGATCCTCGGCGCGGTATGCGGCGAAGTAGGCGATCTGCGGCTTGAAGGCGATCACCAGGTCGGCCGTGGCGTCGACGATGGCGGCACAGAAGTCGTAGATCTTGCCGGCGTCGCCCTTCAGCCGGGCGGGGAACCTCGCGGGTTCGGGGTCGAGGCCCACGCACAGCAGCGAGCCGTTGCGGCGCTCGGCGGCGCGCAGCTTGTCCAGGAAGATCATGGGGCGGAATTCTAGGCGCCGACCCGGCAAGCGCTCAGTTCGGCGTCGGCGGCAACTGCGCGGCGGCCAGGCACAGGTCGGCCCAGGCGCGCGCCTTGTCGGCCGGATTGCGCAGCAGGTAGGCCGGGTGGTAGGTCACGACGACGGGGACCTTCTCCCACCCCGGCATGGCGACGCGCGCGGGCTGGCCCCGCAGCCGCCCGAGCGGCTCGCCGCTTTGCAGCAGGCTCTGCGCGGCCAGCGGTCCCATCGCCAGCACCACCTGCGGCGCCGGCGCCGCATCGGCCAATCCCTCGGCGATGGGACGCGGGCTGCCCGGCTGGCCCGAGGCCACGCCGCGGTGAGTGCGCATCAGGCGCACGGGCGCGGCGCCGCCATGCAGTTGCAGCGCGCGCAGCATGGCCTCGAACAGGCGGCCGGCATCCCCGGAGAAGGGCTCGCCATGGCGGCCGTCGAGCTCGGGCGGCATGTCGGCGACGATCAGCCAGCCGCCCTCCGTCTCGGGGCCGTAGAGATGGCGGGTGGCCTCGATCAGCACGCTCGCGCCGGAGGGCGCGGCCGACGGGCGGGCCGCGGCAGGGGGCGCGGAGATCGGCGGCGGCGCCGGCACCACGGCGCGGACGGCCACCGGCGCAGCGACGGCTTCCTCGGTTGCGCTGTGCGGGGCAGGCGCCTCCACCGTCACCGGCGTGCCGACAGGCGCCGCGGCGGGCCACCAGAGCTTGATGCCCATCTCGTCGAGCATCGCGCGCTGCCGCGCGTCCAGGTTCAGCGTACCGTTCATGTCTTGTCTTCTATTTCAAGCTGCCCCAGGCGCTGCTGGATTCATTGAGGCGCAGGCTCATCACCACCGCGTCCTCGCGTGCATGGCCGTCGGCCGGGTAGTAGCCCTTGCGCATGCCCACGCGCCGGAAGCCGTGGCGCTCGTAGATGGCCAGTGCCCGCAGGTTGCTGGCCCGCACCTCGAGCCAGAGCCACTGCGCGTTCTGGCCGCGCGACCAGCCCGACAGCGCCTCCAGCATCAGCGGCGCCCAGCCCTGGCCCTGGAAGGCCGGCGCCACGGTGATGTTGAGGAGGTGCACCTCGTCGACGCCCTTCATGGCGACGAAATAGCCGATCAGCGTCTCGACGCCGGCCTGCGCGGCCCGCCGGCCCCAGAGCGCGCGTGGCCGCCGCGCCGTCGCGGCCTCGTCGGGCACGGCGGCCGGGGCCACCAGGCATTGGCAGTGGTAGCCGGCGATCATCGAGTCGCTGAAGTTGGCCGGCGTCCAGGGGTGGGTGTAGGCGCTGCGTTCGATCGCGCACACGGCCGGGATCCGCTCGAGCGTGATCGGTTCGAGGCGGGCTTCACGTGGCTGAAGGACTGCGCTCATTGGATAACCTCCGCCCTGCGGGCTGCGGTGCTATTCGCCTTCGGAGCGGCCGTGCGGCTCATTGGAGTACCTCCGCCTTCGGCTGCGGTGCTATTCGCCTTCGGAGCGGCCGTGCGGCTCATTGGAGTACCTCCGCCTTCGGCTGCGGTGCTATTCGCCTTCGGAGCGGCCGTGCGGCTCATGTCAGCTGATGGGTTGCGGGGCCGCCTTGAGGGCAGCGCGCTCTTGCGTGGTTTGTGCGACTTTATCGCGAACATACAGCGGCCACGCCTGCGCTGGCGCGACTGCCCGCCCGGCAGCAAGCAATCCAGGGGCCAGCCTCAGCATCGCCTCGGCGGCGGGGAGCGCCTCGTGACGTGCCGCGGCGGCCGGCAGGCGCTCGCCGTAGGCGGCGAAGACATTCCCCGCAAGCGCCCAGCCCGGCGGCACTTGCACCTGCTCGGGCGCCAGCAGCCGCGGCTCGGCGTCGCTCAGCGCGGGCTGCTCGAAATCGTAGTGCGCGACATAGAGCTCATCCATGCGCGCGTCGAGCAGCGCGACCATGCGCGCGGCGCCGAAGCGGTGGCGCGCCTCCTCCGCCACCGCGTGCAGCGTGTCGACCGGCAGCAACGGGACACCGGCGCCGAAACCCAGCCCCTGTGCGACCGAGCAGGCGGTGCGCAAGCCGGTGAAGGACCCGGGGCCCCGCCCGAAGGCGATGGCGTCGAGCTCGGCCATGGCCAGGCCGGCTTCGGCGAGCAGTTCCAGGATCAGCGGGATCAGGCTGCTGGAGGCCTGGGCGCCGCCGGGGCCGGTGCGCGAGACCAGGCGCTCGCCATGGCGCACCGCGACCGACATCCACTCGGTGCTGGTGTCGAAGGCCAGGAGCTTCGTTTGTGCAGGCATCGCGCGATTATCCCGGGGGCGGCCATGCGCCGCGCCGTCCGGGGCCTCTGCGGGTCGACGCTCTGGATAATCGCGCGATGCCTCCCGCCCCGAAGCCCCTGGCGCAGCGCGCCGTCCGCCTGTTCATCCTGGTCGCCGCACTGGCTTCGGCGCCCGCGCTGGCCCAGCCCCTTCCGGCCGACGTAGAGGCCGCGCTGGCCCGCGCCCGGGTGCCGCGCGACGCCGTCACGATGCTGGTGGCCGACGCCGATGGCGTGCGCCCGCCGCGGCTGGCCTGGCGCACACAGGTGCCGGTGAATCCGGCCTCGGTCATGAAGCTGGTCACCACCTACGCCGCGCTCGACCTGCTGGGGCCGGCCTTCACCTGGAGCACGCCGGTATACGTCGACGGGCCGGTACGGGACGGCGTGCTGGCCGGCAATCTCTACATCCAGGGCCAGGGCGATCCCAAGCTGGTCCTGGAGCGCCTTTGGCTGCTGCTGCGCCGCGTGCAGGGGCTGGGCATCCACACCATCACCGGCGACATCGTGCTGGACCGCAGCGCCTTCGAGGTGGCCGACATCGATCCGGCCGCCTTCGACGGCGAGGGCCAGCGGCCGTACAACGCCGCGCCCGATGCGCTGCTGATCAATTTCAAGTCGGTGGTCATGACCTTCCAGCCGAACCGCGACGGGCAGACAGCGCAGGTCAACTTCGAGCCCTTCCTGAGCGGCGTGAGCACACCCTCCACGGTGCCGCTTTCGGCCGGCGAATGCGGCGACTGGCGTGCCGCGCTGGCGCCGGCCTTCGGCGATCCGGCGCGCATGGGCTTTGCGGGCAGCTACCCCGCGGCCTGCGGCGAGAAGACCTGGGCGGTGGCCTATGCGGACCCGCGCAGCTATGCGATGCGCGCCGTCGGCGGGACGTGGGCCGAGATGGGGGCCCGGCTGAAGGGCCAGGTGCGCGAGGGCCCCGTGCCGCGCGGCCTCAAGCCGGCCTTCGTGTTCGAGTCGCCGCCGCTGGCCGAGGTGGTGCGCGACATCAATAAGTACAGCAACAACGTGATGGCGCAGCAGTTGTTCCTCACGCTCGGCCTGCAGCAGAAGCGGCGCGGCACGCTGGAAGGCGCGCGCGCGACGCTGCGCCAGTGGTGGAACGATCGCGTCGGCACCGGCGAAGGCCAGCCCGTGTTCGACAACGGCTCGGGCCTGTCGCGCGAGGAGCGCATCAGCGCGGCGGCGCTCGCGAAGATGCTGCAGGTGGCCTGGCGCTCGGCGCTGATGCCCGAGCTGGTGTCCTCGCTGCCGGCCATGGGCGTGGACGGCACGCTGCGCAAGCGCGTGCTGCGCCTCGGCGGCGCGGCCCACCTGAAGACCGGGAGCCTTCGCGACTCGGCGGGCATCGCTGGCTACGTGCACGGCGCCAGCGGCCGGCGCTGGGTGGTGGTCGCGATCGCGAACCACGGCAGCGCGGGCGCCGCGCGGCCGGCCTTCGATGCGCTGGTCGACTGGGCGGCGCAGGACAACTGAATGCGCAGTCGCCCAGGTGACCCGGGCACATCGGCGGCTCGGGGTTTCCCTTGTCTTGCCTGGGCCAGGGCAAGCCTAGGATCGTGCGCGCCTCTCACGCCTCCACAACACACACCACGGAGACCCGCATGAAATGTCTGCACCTTCTGAGCGCCGTCCTGACGGCCAGCCTGCTGGCTGCCTGCGGCGGCGGCGGCGATGGCGGCGGTGGCTTCGCTTTCATCGGGTCCGGGACCGGCACCGGCTTGCTGAAGGAACCGCCGGTCATCGTGGCCTCGCTCAGCACGGCGCAGATCGACGCCGGCACCGCGCAGAGCGGCCTCCAGGCGCTCAGCGGCAAGGCCAGGTGCGACGTCAACGTGGTCTCGCTCAACTACAGCACCGTGGGCCCGAAGGGCGAAGCCACCAACGCCTCCGGCGTGCTGCTGATGCCGGCCGGGGCCTGCGCCAACGCCGCGCCGCTCGTGGCCTACGCCAAGGGCACGGATGTGCAGAAGCCGCGCACGCTGGCCAATCCGCAAGACTCGGAGACCTTCTTGCTGAGTGCGATGTACGCAGCCCAGGGCTATGCGGTGGTCGCCACCGATTACCTGGGCTACGCCAAGTCCACCTTTCCGTACCACCCCTACCTGCATGCCGACTCGGAGGCGCGCACGGTGCTCGACTCGGTGCGGGCAGCGCGTGCCGCGGTGGCGAGCGCAGGAGGCTCGCTGTCGGGCAAGGTGATGTTCAGCGGCTACTCGCAGGGGGGCCATTCCTCGATGGCTGCGCACCGTGCGGCCGAGCGCGACAACCCCTTGGAGTTCAACGTGGTGGCTGGCGCACACATGGCGGGGCCCTACAACCTCTCGGGCTCCTTCAAGCTAACGCAGGCGGTCGCGGGCTACCAGTTCTTCGTGCCTTTCATCGTCAACTCGTACCAGAAGGTGTACGGGGACGTCTACACCGACGTGAACACGGTCTACAAGCAGCCCTATGCCGGCTACATCGAGAACCTGCTGCCCAGCCCGACGCTGAACTACACCACGCTGGTGACCAGTGGCAGCCTGCCCGGCGCCAACGGCGAGACGCCGAACCAGGTGCGCGATGCGCTGTTCCAGGAAGCCTTCCTCACGGACGTCCAGACCAACCCGAACAACGCGCTCTTCCTCGATGCCAGGAAGAACGACCTGCTCGGCTGGAGTCCGCGCGCGAAGACGCTACTGTGCGGCGGCGCCGGCGATCCGACCGTGCCGCCGGCGGTGCACATGGTGCCGGCGAAGGCGGACTTCGATGCGCGCGGCGTGACCACGGTCACGACGGTGGACGTGGATGCGCAGATCCAGGCGACCTACGGCCCCGGCGGCAAGGCGCCGACCGATCCGGCCACGCCAGCCTACGCGACCTACTTCGGCGCCTACCACGGCACCTACGAGCCGCCCTTCTGCCACGTGCGCGCACGGGCCCTGTTCGACACGGTGAAGTAGCGCGAGGGGCTCAGAAGGTGTGATGAGCGGCCACGGCGGGTTCGTTCACACCTTCTCAGGCGGCGGCGCGCTGCAGCCTGTCGCGAACGCCTTCCCACTCCGGGTCGGCGGGTGGCGTCTCTACCCAGATCAGCTTGACGCCTTCGGCATCGAAGGTGCGCAGCATCGCGAACAGCTGCTGGGCGGCGGTCGCGGCATCGTCGGGCATGCGCCGCAGCAGCACGCGCTGCGAACGGCACTTGAGCGGGCTGCGCGACCATACGGCCAGGTGCGCGGCGTTGGCGCCGAGCACGTCGAGGCCGGCCTGCAGCGCCTTGGCGTCCATCAGCCTCAGCTTGGCGCTGGGCGCGTAGTGCGCCTCCAGCGTGCCCGAGGCGCGCGGATCGGGCGCCGCCAGCTCGTGCCTGTCGCGCAGCGACTCGCCGCAGGCAGCCTCGATCTGCGCGCGGGTGATCGCGCCGGGGCGCAGCAGCACCGGCTGGCCGCGGCTGCAGTCGACGATGGTCGATTCGATGCCCACCTCGCAGGGGCCGCCGTCGATCACCAGCAGCGCGTCGCCGAACTCCTGCTGCACATGGAGGGCGGTCGTGGGGCTCACGCGGCCGAAGCGGTTCGCGCTCGGCCCCGCAACGCCGGGCACGCCTTGCTCGGCACAGGCGACCAGCAGGGCCTGCGCGACGGGATGGGCGGGGCAGCGCAGGCCGACGGTGTCCTGCCCACCGGCCGCGGCGGCGGCGACGCCGGGCTGGCGCGTGACGATCAACGTGAGCGGACCGGGCCAGAAGGCCTGGACCAGCTTCTGCGCGAAGGGCGGCAGCGGCTGGGCGAAGCGCGACAGCGACTCCGTGCCCTTGACGCCAGCCGCCACATGGACGATCAGCGGATGGTTGCGGGGCCGGCCCTTGGCCGAGAAGATGCCCGCGACCGCATCGTCGCTCGTCGCGTCGGCGCCGAGGCCGTAGACGGTTTCGGTCGGGAAGGCGACCAGGCCGCCGGCGCGCAGGACGCGAGTGGCTTCCTGGATGGCTTCGGGCGAATGGCCGTCGCGAATTGTCATCGCGCTTGGTTATTCGGAGAGAGGAATCGGCAGGCCCAGCAGCGCGGCGGCGAAATCGGCCGTGCTGCGGATCGCCTCGATGTCCTCGCCGGTGATGGTGAGATGGCCCATCTTGCGGCCGCGGCGCGCGTCGGCCTTGCCATAGAGGTGCAGGTGCGTGCCCGGGAGCGCCAGCACGTCGGCCCAACGCGGCTGGACGGCCTTGGGTTCATCGTCCGGGAACCAGAGGTCGCCCAGCAGGTTCAGCATCACCGCAGGGCTGTGCTGGCGCGGCGGATTCAGGGGCAGGCCGGCAAGGGTGCGCACCTGCAGCTCGAATTGAGAGACGTCGCAGGCATCCAGGGTCCAGTGGCCGCTGTTGTGCGGGCGCGGCGCCATCTCGTTGACCACCAGGGCCCCATCGGCCAGCACGAAGAACTCGACGCACAGCACGCCCACGTACTGGAGGCCTTCCGCGATCGCGACGGCCGACTCGATGGCCAGCCGCGCGGCCGCATCGGGAATGTTGTTCGCATGCACCTCGGTCACCGCGAGGATGCCACCGCGGTGCAGGTTGCGTTGCGGCGGGAAGTGCACGATCTGGCCGTCGTACCCGCGCGCAACGATGACCGAGCACTCGAAGTCCAGCGGCAGCAGCTTCTCGAGCACGCAGGGCACCTGGCCAGCGCGGTCCCAGGCGGCGGCCAGTTCGTCGCGGGTGTCGACACGCTGCTGGCCCTTGCCGTCGTAGCCGAGGCGCGCGGTCTTGAGGATGCCCGGCAGCAGGTTCGGCGGCACGAGCACGACCTGCTCGGCCGACTCGATGACCGCGTAGGGCGCGCAGTCCACGCCGCAGCCCACGAAGTGGCTCTTCTCGCGCACGCGGTCCTGCGCGATCGACACCGCGGTAGCGCCGGGCCGCACGGGCCGGGCCACCGCGAGATGTTCCAGCGAGGCGGCCGGCACGTTCTCGAACTCGGTGGTGATGGCATCGGCCAGGCCGGCGAGCCGCGCGAGGCCGTCGACGTCGGCGAAGTCGGTGTGGATGTGATGATGGCTCACGCGGCCGGCGGGGCTGTCGGCATCGGGGTCGAGCACCGCTGTGAGATAGCCCATGCGCTGGGCCGCGTGCACGAACATGCGGCCGAGTTGGCCGCCGCCCACCACGCCGAGCGTGGCGCCGGGCAGGATGGCGGTCACAGTGCTCCTCCGCCCTGGGGCGAGAACGGGGACACCGCCGGCGCCTCGGGCGGGGGCAGCGTCATCGATTGCGCCGCTTCGGTCTGCCTGGCGCGGAAGGCGTCGAGCCGCTCGCGCAGCGCCGGGTCGCCCACGGCCAGCATCGCGATCGCGAACAAGGCGGCGTTGGCCGCGCCGGCGTTGCCGATCGCGAAGGTCGCGACCGGCACGCCCTTGGGCATCTGCACGATGCTGTAGAGCGAATCCACGCCCTGCAGGTGCCGGCTCGCCACCGGCACGCCCAGCACCGGCACCGTGGTCTTGGCCGCCAGCATGCCCGGCAGGTGGGCCGCCCCGCCGGCGCCGGCGATGATAGCCGCCAGGCCGCGCGCGGCGGCCTTCTCGGCGTAGGCGAACAGTTCGTCGGGCATTCGGTGCGCGGAGACCACCCGAGCCTCGTGGGCGATGCCGAATTGCTGGAGAATCTCGACCGCGTTGCGCATCGTCTCCCAATCGGAGTTCGAGCCCATCACGACGCCGACCTGTATGGCTTGCTTCATGGTTTCAATTTTACGTTTCACCCCCAGCTTCCCGCGATGATCGACATCACCCTCGAAAACTTCCAGACCGAGCTGATCGACGGCTCGATGACCACCCCGGTGCTGCTCGACATCTGGGCCGAGTGGTGCGGCCCCTGCAAGCAGCTCGGGCCGGTGCTCGAAAAGCTGGAGGCCGAGTATGGCGGGCGTTTCACGCTGGCCAAGCTCGACGCCGACAAGGTGCCCCAGATTTCCCAGCAGCTCAGCCAGATGTTCGGCGTGCGCAGCATCCCGTTCTGCGTGATGTTCAAGGACGGCCAGCCGATCGACGGCTTCGTCGGCGCGATTCCCGCCGAACAGATCCGCGCTTTCCTCGACAAGCATGTGCCGGGCGAGGACGAACTCGAGGCCGCCGAGCACGAGGAGGCCGCGCAGGACGCGCTGGCCGAGGGCGACACCGAGGGCGCGCTCGAACGGCTGCAACATGCGGTCGCCACCGACCCGTCCAACGACGACGCGCGCTTCGACTACATCAAGCTGCTGCTCCAGGAAGGCCGCACCGACGATGCCAAGGTGGCCTTCGCGCCGGTGATTGCCAAGGCGCCGGCAGTGCGCCGATTGGACGCCCTGCAGCGCTGGATGGATGCGAACGACTTCGCGGCACCGGCGACGGGCGCGGCGCCGGCGATCGCCGATGCCGAGGCGCGTATCGCCGCCAACAAGCGCGACTTCCAGGCCCGCTTCGACCGGGCGCGCCTGCTGATGGCCGCGCAGCGCTGGACCGAGGCGATGGACGAGCTGCTCGAGATCCTGATGCGCGACAAGAACTGGAACGAGGAGCTGGCGCGCAAGACCTACATCGCGATCCTCGAGATCATCGAGCCGCCCAGGCCCAAGGTGGCAGACGGCCAGATCCCGCCGGACGATCCGACGGTGGCAACATATCGGCGCCGGCTCAGCAGCGTGGTGCTGAGCTGAAGCACGGACCAGACTCGTCGATGTCGCATCCATGTGAGCGCAGGCTTGGTCTCTCGTTGTTGACGATGCGGCCGGGCCGGGCGGGGGCGGCGTTGGCGCGCTGAACGGGCTCGCATACGATTGGCGGGTTTCGACATGTTGCAAAGGAAAGTCCGGCCATGCGCTTCCTCTTCTTGACGACGGTTCTGTCCGCATCCCTGCTGGCGGGCGGCTGCGGCAGCGGCATCAACCTCGACGAGCCGATCGAAGGGCCGGTCTGGCAGCTGGAGCAGCTCGGCAGCGAACTGATCGAGCCGAGCAGTGATCCGCGGCGCAACGCCCAGATCCAGTTCGACCGGAGCAGCGGAAGGGTGACCGGCTCGGGCGGCTGCAACCGCGTCACCGGCACCTACGAACGCAGCGGCAGCACGCTCAGGGTGCGGCAGCTGGGCGCGACGCGCATGGCCTGCCCCAACGAGGCGAGCACCATCAACGAGACCCAGTTCTTCGCGGCGCTGCAGGCCACCGCCAGCTACCGGCTGCAGGGGATGTCGAGGCTCTCGCTGCTGGACGCGAGCGGGCGAACGGTCGCGACCTTGAGCAACGGCGGAGCACGTTGAGCCCCGCCCGGCTCACCATTTGGCCGGTAGGGGCTTGAGTAGGACCAGTCGCCGCCCGAGCGCCGCCACGTAGCCGCCGCTCTCCAGATCCTTCAACAGCCGGCTCACCATCTCGCGCGAGCATCCGATTTCGCTGGCGATCGCCTGGTGGGTCAGCCGCTCCATCTGCAGGGTGCCGTCAGGCTGCGGCTGCGATCGGTCCTCCAGCAGCGCCCGCAGCCGGCTGTAGACATCGAGCAAGGCCATGCTTCTGGCGCTCTCGGTAGCCAGTCTTGCGCGCCGGATCAACCGCATGATGAGCTCGCGCGCCAATTCCGGGTCGAGCGCCAAATGCCGGAGCATGGTCTCGCGCGTCACCACCACGCACACCGTCGGCCTCACGGCCTGAACGCTGGCTGAGCGAGGGCCGCCGTCGAGCGACATCTCGCCCACATACTCGCCCGGCCCGTGCAGGCCCAGGGTCACCTCGCGCCCGCGCGTATCGGAGACGAAGGCGCGCAGCTGGCCCGAAAGCACGATGTAGACGGAGCCGCCCTGGTCGCCCTCCTCGATGAGCATGGCGTGGGCCCGGTAGCGGCGCTGCGCGCCGAGCGCGGCGAGCTTCTGGAGCGGCGGCGGCAGTTCGGCAAGGGGGTCGGCGCGGGGTGCAGCGGGCGTCGGCGGCATGCGCGGACTATACGGCCCGCACCCCCTGCGATGGGATCGCCGACGCGACGGGCAAGCCGCTGCGCGCCCTGCCCTCAGCCTTGCCCTGCCAGCCGCAGCGAAGACACGATCTGGGGCATGCGCGACAGCTCACGGACGATCTCGCGGACGCTGCCGCGGCCGGTCTTCTGCCGCACGTTCTTGATGTGGGTGCGCACGGTGGAGACGCGGATGCCCTGCTCGCAGGCGATCTCCTGGGCGCCGCGGCCCGCGCACAGCTGCGTCAACACGGCCTGCTCCGCCGGCGTCAGGCGCTTGGCACGGGCGAACATCTGCACGGTGAGCGTCTCGCAGTTGGAACGCCGGCTGCAGATGATCAGCACCGCGTCGACCCTCGCGCTGCCATGTGCCAACGGCACGAAGGCCAGCGAGAGCGTCTCGCCCTCGGGATCGAGCTCCACGATGCTGCGGCAGTCGCGCTCCGCGTCCTTCAGCGCCTGGCGCAGCTTGGCCTGCGAGGCAGGCAGCGCGGCACACAGCAGGCCATCGACCGTCCGCAGCGCGCGGCCGCCCGCCAGCTCGCGTCGCGCGGGCTGGTTGGCATGCAGGACGCGACCGCTCAGGTCGACGAGCAGCAGGCCATGGTCGATCTCGTCGAGCGCGCGCGCCAGCAGGGCGGCCTGCAGCGCATCGGACGCCGGGGCTCCGGCGCGGGCTTCGTCCTGGGGGGCGGGCAGTTCGGCAATCGTCGCGTTCATGGCACTTTCCTCATCCGTTGGAATGAGGACAAGTGTGTGAAATCGTGGCTTCGCCGTGCGGTGACTATTGCCCACGGATTTGTGATTTATTCACCTCCGGGGGCGGGCGGCCTCCGGGTGGTCAACCGGTCAGCCGGTCCAGCGCTTCGCGGTACTTGGCCGCCGTCTTCTCGATCACCTCGGCGGGCAGACGTGGCGCCGGCGGCGTCTTGTCCCAGGGCTTGCCGTTGACCTTGACCCCCTCCAGCCAGTCGCGCACGAACTGCTTGTCGTAGCTCGGCGGGTTGGCGCCGGCGGCGAGCGCGGCCTGGTAGCCCTCGACCGGCCAGTAGCGCGAGCTGTCGGGAGTCAGCACCTCGTCCATCAAAACCAGCGTGCCGGCCTCGTCGAGGCCGAATTCGAACTTGGTGTCGGCAATGATCATGCCCTTGGTCAGCGCGATGGCGGCAGCCGTCTCGTAGATGGCGATGCTGGTTTCGCGGATCTGCTGCGCGAGCGTGGGGCCGACCACCTCGACCACGCGCTCGTAGCTGATGTTCTCGTCGTGCGCGCCCGCCGCCGCCTTGGCCGCGGGCGTGAAGATCGGCTGCGGCAGCTTGCTGGCATTGCCCAGGCCCTCGGGCAGGGGCACGCCACAGACGGAACGGCTCTCCTGGTATTCCTTCCAGCCGCTGCCCGCGAGGTAGCCGCGCACCACCGCCTCGACGGGTATGGGCTTGAGGCGCTTGACCAACATCGAGCGGTCGCGCACCTGCGGCACCTCGGCGGCCGTCACCACGCTCTCGGGCGCCTCGCCGGTCAGGTGGTTGGGGCACAGGTGGCCCAGCCGGTCGAACCACCAAAGCGCCATCTGCGTCAGGATCACGCCCTTGCCCGGGATCGGCTCGCCCATGATCACGTCGAAGGCCGAGAGGCGGTCGCTGGCCACCATCAGGATGCGGTCCTCGCCGACCGCGTAGTTGTCGCGCACCTTGCCGCGCGCAAGCAGGGGCAGGCTCTGGATGGAGGAAGTGTGGACGGTGGTCATGGCGGGATGGTGGAACGGCGAAAACGGGGGAACGACCGAGATTGTGCGCGTGAAAAATGGCCCCCACGCTCCCTCACTTCGTGTGGTCGCTGCCCCCCGAGGGGGTTTTTCATCTTGGGGCGGCCCGGCGATGAAAAAAGGCCCCCAGGCTCCCTCACTTCGTGTGGTCGCTGCCCCCCGAGGGGGTTTTTTCATATTGGGGCGGCCCGGCGATGAAAAAAGCCACCGCGAGGGTGGCTTCGGCAGGAAAGCGAAGCGCTCAGACGACTTCTTGCGCGAGCTCGCCCTTGGCGTACTTGGCGGCCACCACCTGCAGGGTCTCGCCCTTGATCTTCGGGCCCTGGCCTTCGCAGCCGAATTCGATATAGCGCTGCTTGCAAATCTGCTTGGCGGCCTCGCGCGCGGGCTTGAGCCATTCGCGGGCGTCGAACTTCTCGGGGTTCTCGGCCATGAACTTGCGCACCGCGCCGGTCATCGCCAGGCGGATGTCGGTGTCGATGTTGATCTTGCGCACGCCGTGCTTGATGGCTTCCTGGATCTCCTCGACCGGCACGCCGTAGGTTTCCTTCATGTTGCCGCCGTACTGGCGGATGATGGCCAGCAGGTCCTGCGGCACCGAAGACGAGCCGTGCATCACCAGGTGGGTGTTGGGGATGCGGCGGTGGATCTCCTTGATGCGGTCGATCGCCAGGATGTCGCCGGTGGGCTTGCGGGTGAACTTGTAGGCGCCGTGGCTGGTGCCGATGGCGATGGCCAGCGCATCGAGCTGGGTCCTCTTGACGAAGTCGGCGGCCTGCTCCGGGTCCGTCAGCAGTTGCTCGCGCGTCATGGTCGCGTCGGTGCCGTGGCCGTCTTCCTTGTCGCCCTTCATGGTCTCGAGCGAGCCCAGGCAGCCCAGCTCGCCTTCGACGGTCACGCCGACCTTGTGGGCCATGTCGACCACCTTGCGGGTGACGTCGACGTTGTAGTCATAGCTGGCGATGGTCTTGCCGTCTGCTTCGAGCGAACCGTCCATCATCACCGAGGAGAAGCCCAGGTTGATGGCGCCCTGGCACACGTCGGGGCTCTGGCCGTGGTCCTGGTGCATCACCAGTGGAATGTTCGGGTAGGCCTCGACGGCGGCCAGGATCAGGTGCTTGATGAAGGGCTCGCCCGCGTACTTGCGCGCGCCTGCGCTGGCCTGCAGGATCACCGGTGCTCCGGTCTCCTTGGCCGCTTCCATCACGGCCTGCACCTGTTCCAGGTTGTTGACGTTGTAGGCCGGGATGCCGTAGCCGTTGGCCGCAGCGTGGTCGAGCAGTTCGCGCATCGAGACAAGTGCCATGGGTGTACCTCGCGGGGAAAATTAAGAAGGAAAAACTACCGCGATTCTACTGAGCACCCCTGTCGGACGGCTCCGACGCCTCGTCCGGGACGCTGCGCTTCAACCGACTCTGCAGATCTTGAGCATGTTGGTGCCGCCCGGCGCGCCCATGGGTTCGCCGCAAGTGATGGCGTAGATGTCGCCGGTCTGCACGATGCCGCGCTTCTTGAGGTGGGCCTCGGCCTGCAGCAGCGCCGTGTCGCGATCGCTCTCGGCATCCATCAACAGCGGACGCACGTTGCGGTAGAGCGCCATCTTGCGCTGGGTGGCCAGGCGCGAGGTCAGGGCGTACATCGGGATGTGGGCGCGGTGCCGGCTCATCCACAGCGGGGTGGATCCCGATTCGGTCAGCGCGACGATGGCCTTGGCACCCAGGTGGTGCGCGGTGAAGAGCGCGCCCATGGCGATCGACTGGTCGATGCGGCTGTAGGCCTGGCCGCTGAAGTCGGCATCGAGGTGCGGGTCCTCGGCGGCTTCGGCCGCCTCGCAGATCCGGCTCATTTCCTGCACGGTCTCCAGCGGATAGCGGCCCGAGGCGGTCTCGGCCGAGAGCATCACCGCGTCGGTGCCGTCGAGCACTGCGTTGGCCACGTCGCTGACCTCGGCGCGGGTGGGCACCGGGTTGCTGATCATCGACTCCATCATCTGGGTGGCGGTGATGACCACCTTGTCCATCTCGCGCGCCATGCGGATCATCTTCTTCTGCAGCGCCGGCACCGCGGCGTTGCCCACCTCGACCGCGAGGTCGCCGCGCGCGACCATGATGCCGTCGCTGGCGCGCAGGATTTCCTCGAGCTTGGGGATCGCCTCGGCGCGCTCGATCTTGGCGATCAGCCCCGGCTTGTGGCCGTACTCGGCCGCCGCGACGTTGCACAGCTGGCGTGCCATCTCCATGTCGGTCGCGTTCTTGGGGAAGCTCACGGCCACGTAGTCGGCCTGGAAGCTCATGGCGGTCTTGATGTCCTCCATGTCCTTGGCCGTCAGCGCCGGCGCCGTGAGCCCCCCGCCCTGCTTGTTGATGCCCTTGTTGTTCGAGAGCTCGCCGCCCAGCCGCACCGTGGTGTGCACCGCCTCGCCCTTGACGGCATCGACGGTGAGGACGATGAGGCCGTCGTTCAACAGCAGGCTGTCGCCCGGCTTCACGTCGCGCGGCAGGTCCTTGTAGTCCAGGCCCACGGCGGCGATGTCGCCGAGCTCGGTGCGCGCGCCGTCGAGCACGAACTTCGCCCCCGGCTCCAGCCAGACCTTGCCCTCTGCAAACTTGCCGACCCGGATCTTCGGGCCCTGCAGGTCGGCCATGATCGCCACCTCGCGGCCCGCCTTGCGCGCCGCCTCGCGCACCATGGCGGCGCGGCCGATGTGGTCCTGCGCGGTGCCGTGGCTGAAGTTGAGCCGCACCACGCTGACCTTGTGATGGATCATCTGCTCGAGCAGCTCGGGCGTGCTCGAGGCCGGGCCGAGCGTGGCGACGATCTTGGTGGCGTGGCGTGGAAGGCGGGTCGTGCTCATGCTGCGGGTCTCCGGTTTGTATTCTGTACTGTATACACTTTACAGGTCCGGCGATAGTCCCCCCGGGCTGCAATTCCGCCGCACCCTCGCGCCGGACTCAACCTGCTGCTCGCTTTTCCAGGATCTCCAAAGCCGGCAGGGTCTTGCCCTCGAGCACTTCCAGGAAGGCGCCGCCGCCGGTCGAGATGTAGCCGACCTGGTCTTCGATCCCGTACTTGGCGATCGCGGCCAGCGTGTCGCCGCCGCCGGCGATCGAGAAGGCGCCGCTGTCGGCGATGGCGCGCGCGATGGCTTCCGTCCCCTTGGAGAAGGCGTCGAACTCGAACACGCCCACCGGGCCGTTCCAGACGATGGTCCCGGCCTCGCGCAGCTGCGCCGCCAGGATCTCGGCGGTCTTGGGGCCGATGTCCAGGATCAGGTCATCCTCGGCCACCGCGTTCGCATCCTTCACCGTGGCGGGCGCATCCGCGGAGAAGGTCTTGGCGGTGACCACGTCGACCGGGATCGGCACCGCTGCGCCGCGTACACGCATGGCGTCGATCACGGCCTTGGCCTGGTCCTGCAGGTCGGGCTCGGCCAGCGACTTGCCGATCGGAAGGCCGGACGCCAGCATGAAGGTGTTGGCGATCCCGCCGCCCACGATCAACTGATCGACCTTGTCGGCGAGGCTCTTGAGGATGGTGAGCTTGGTGCTGACCTTGGAGCCCGCGACGATCGCCACCAGCGGCCGCTTGGGCTGCGCCAGGGCCTTGGTGATGGCGTCGATCTCGGCCGCCAGCAGCGGGCCCGCGCAGGCGATCTTCGCGAACTGCGCGATGCCGTAGGTCGTGGCCTCGGCGCGGTGCGCCGTGCCGAAGGCATCGTTGACGTAGATGTCGGTCAGCGCGGCCAGCTTGCGGGCGAGCGCCTCGTCGTTCTTCTTCTCGCCCTTGTTGAGGCGGCAGTTCTCCAGCAGGACGACCTGGCCCGGCGCGACCTGCACGCCGCCGACCCAGTCCGGCACCAGCGGCACCTCGCGGCCCAGCAGCTCGCCCAGACGTTTGGCGACCGGCGCCAGGGAATCCTCGGGCCTGAACTGGCCCTCCGTCGGCCGGCCGAGATGGGAGGTGACCATCACAGCGGCGCCCGCATCGAGCGCCTGGCGGATGCAGGGGACCGAGGCACGGATGCGCGTGTCCTCGGTGATGTTGCCGGCATCGTCCTGCGGCACATTGAGGTCGGCTCGGATGAACACGCGCTGGCCGGCGACTTTGCCTTGCGCGACGAGATCGTTGAATCGAAGGACGTTCATGGGTAGGAAGGGATGGAGGCGAGGGAGGCACCTCGACAAGAGGCGAAAGGCAATTGTAGGTTTGGCCGCAGGGCGCCTTGTATCAGCGCGACAACCCGGGCTTGTGCACGAAGTGCTCCAAGATCCGGACGAAGCCCGCCGCCGCAGGCGACAGCGAGCGCCGCGCAGCCGCGTAGACGCACACCTCGCGATGGAAGTCCGGCTGGTCGAGCTTGACCATCCGCAGCCCATGGGCCTGCACCAGCGAGGCCGAGTAGGTCGGACAGACCGTCAGGCCCAGGCCCGACGCCACCATGCCTAGCGCGGTCGTCATGTACGACACCTCCTGCGTCGAAGCCCGCATCAGGAAGGTGCGCGCGTCGGCCTCCAGTTCGGGCAACACTCGCTGGCGGAAGTCGCGCGTGGGCGCGATGAAGGTGTAGGGTCCGAGCTCGCTCCAGCGCACCTGGCGGCGGCGCGCGAACGCGTGGTCCTGCGGGCAGATCAGCCAGTGCCGATCGCGGAACAGGGTGCGGCGCTCGATGGCCGCGGCGTCCACTTCCACGTCCTGGCCCACCGCGAGCTCCGCCTCGCCCGATGCCAGCCCTGCAAGCAGGTGCTCGGGCAGCGTATCGACCAGCCGAACGTCGATGTCCGGATGGCGCTCGCGGTAGGCCGCGATCACGCGCGGCATCAGCGTGCAGGCCATCAGCTGCGGCGCGGCCAGCCGCAGCAGGCCGCGCTTCTGGTCGCGCAGCTCGGTCACGCCGGCCACCGCGCCGGCGAGGTCGGCCAAGAGGCGCTGCACCGAGGGCTGGAAAGCGCGGCCGGCCTCCGACAGCAGCACGCGCCGCGTGTGCCGATCGAAGAGCTGCACGCCCATCTCGCGCTCGAGCTCGCGGACCAGCACGCTCAGCGCCGACTGCGTGAGATGCAGGCGCGCGGCCGCGGCGGTGAAGCTGCCGGTCTCGGCCACCGCGTCGAAGGCGTGCAGCTGGCGCAGGGTCAGATTCATGGTGGCACTTCATCAATCGATGAATTTATTTCGATTGAATCATAAGAAGAAGAAGGGCCCAATCCGGCCTGTTCCCCACGGAGACAAGCCATGCCCCCAGCCGAGACCCAGCCGCTCGCCACCCCGCCCGTGCCCGTGCCCGTGCGCGGCCTGCACCACTTCGCCTGGCGCTGCCGCGACAGCGAGGAGACGCGCCGCTTCTACGAGGACCTGCTGGGCCTGCCGCTGGCGCACGTGATCAAGAGCGACCATGTGCCGAGCACCGGCGAGTACTGCCCCTACGTCCACATCTTCTTCCAGATGCGCGACGGCTCGTACATCGCCTTCTTCGACCTGGGCGACGACGTGGCCGCGCTGCCCTCGCCCAACACGCCGGCCTGGGTCAACCACATCGCGCTGCGCGTCGATTCGGTGGCCGACCTGCTGGCCGCCAAGGCGCGGCTGGAGTCTGCCGGCGTCGAGGTGCTCGGCGTGACCGACCACCACATCATCGAGTCGATCTACTTCTTCGATCCCAACGGCATCCGCGTGGAGCTGACCACACCCACCGTGCCGCAGGCCGAGATGGAGGCGCATGCACGGCGTGCCCGCACCGAGCTCGACGCATGGACGCTGCGCAAGGCCGCGTTGCGCGCAAAGGCGGCGGCATGACGGAACTGCAGCTCGCCGTCATCGACGTGAAGCCCGGCGCGGCGATGGAAAGCCAATCGGGCCTGCAGATGCTGCGCCCGCGGATCTATGGCGCCTACCGAGCGCCGGCCGGCCCGAAGAAGATCGCCGCGCTGGTGATGCACCCCACCAGCAACTTCATGGGGCACTACCTGATCGCCCCGCTGGCCGAGCGCGGGATCTGCTGCATGGGCCTGAACTCGCGCTACATGGGCAACGACACGGTGCTGCTGATGGAGCGCGTGATCCAGGACCTCGGCGCGGGCGTGCAGTTCCTGCGCGGCCTGGGCTACGAGAGGGTGGTACTGATCGGCAACTCGGGCGGCGCGGCGCTCGCGAGCTTCTACCAGGCGCAGGCCGAGCAGCTGACGGCTCACCATCTTCCGGATGGCGACCCCACCCACCTGCACCCGGACGACCTGCCGCCGGCCGACGGCATCGCGCTGTGTGCGGCGCACCAGGGCCGCTCGAAACTGATGCGCGACTGGATCGACCCGTCCGTCACCGACGAGCACAACCCGCTCTCCGTCGATCCCGCGCTCGATATGTACGACGCGCGCCACCGGGTGCCTTACGACGCCGACTTCCTCGCGCGCTTCAGCGCCGCCCAGAAGGCCCGCCTTGACCGCCTCGAAGCGTGGGCACTGGAGCGCCTGCGCCTGTTGCGCGGCACGCCGGGTGCGCCGCGCGACCAGGCCTTCGTCGTCTACCGCACGCACGCCGATCCGCGCTGCGTGGATCTCTCGATCGACCCCAACGACCGCGCCCCCGGCAGCGTCTGGGGCGATGCGCGGCAGGTCAACTATTCGGCCAACGCGATGGGCCGCACGACCTCGCTGACGGCCTTTCTCTCGCAATGGTCCTCGCGCTCGCAGGCCGACGGCCCGTCGAACCTGGCGCGCACCCGCGTGCCCAAGCTGCTGCTGACCTACACCGCCGACCAGTCCACCTTCCCGAGCACGCGCGATGCGTGGATGAAGGCGGGTGGCGACCGCATCCGCAATGTCGACATCGTCGGCGGCAACCACTACCTCGCCGGCCAGCCCGCGCTGGTGCCGCGCGCCGCCGATGCGATCGCCGAATGGGCGCACGCACTGTGAGGACAGGGATGCAAGAGTTCCGCTTCGCACCCGAGTACGAGCTGCCGCGCTGGCCCTTCGTGCCGCCGCCCGAGCTGGGCAGCAGCGCCGTCGTGCGCCATCCGATCGTCATCGTCGGCGCGGGCCCCGCCGGCCTGACGCTGGCCTGCGACCTGGCAAAGCGCGGCGTGCGCGCCCTGCTGCTCGATGAGGACGACACGGTGGGCGTGCGCGGCGCGTCCTCGCGCGGCATCTGCTATGCGCAGAAGAGCCTGGAGATCTTCGAGCGGCTGGGCATCTACCAGCGCATCGCGGACAAGGGCATCACCTGGTCGTTCGGCCGCACTTTTTCGGGCGACACCGAGGTCTACAACTTCAACCTGCAGGCCAGCAGCGTCTCGGCGCAGCCGCCCTTCATCAACCTCCAGCAGTTCTATGTCGAGTGGTTCCTGGTGGATCGCATCCTGGAACTGGGTGGCGTCGACTTGCGATGGAAGAACCGCGTGACGCAGGTCTTGCCGGTCGACGACGGCGTGCGCCTCGAGGTCGAGACGCCGGCCGGCCGCTACGGCCTCGAAGCCGACTGGCTGATCGACGCGACCGGCGCCAACAGCACGATCCGCACCCAGCTGGGGCTCCAGGCCCACGCATCGCGCAGCACCGACCGCTGGTGCATCAGCGACGTGCGCTTCAAGAAGCCGCTGCCGGTGGAGCGGTGGACCTGGGTCGATGCGCCCTTCAACGAAGGCCGCGCCGTCTGGCAGCACCTGATGGCCGACGGCGTCTGGCGCATCGACTACCAGATGCCCGAGGACTGCGACACGGCCCACATCAGCAAGCCGGAAGTCGCGGGTGCGCGGCTGCGCGAGCAGCTCGGGCCCGGCGTGGAGTTCGAGTTCGTCTGGATCGGGCCCTACGGCTACCGCGATCACCTGCTCGAGCGCTTCCGCCACGGGCGCCTGTTCTTCATCGGCGATTCGGCGCATGTGGTGAGCCCCTTCGGCGCTCGCGGCGGCAACAGCGGCATCCAGGACGCGGCCAACCTCGGCTGGAAGCTGGCCCTGGTCGCGCAGGGACGCGCGGGCGAGGCGCTGCTCGACACCTACGACGCCGAGCGCCGGCCCGCCGCGGCGCAGAACCTCCAGGTCACGAGCCGCTCGGCGCGCTTCCTTGCGCCGCGAACGCCCGCCGAGCACACGATGCGCCGCGCGGTGGTCGCCCTGGCGTCTCGCCATCCGTTTGCACGCGCGCTGGTCAACACGGGACGCATGTCGGTGGCCAACGACTATCCCGCCGGGCCGCACCTGCCCGAGGGCGGGCGCAGCGTGCAGAACCTGCCGATGCGCTGGCGCGACGGCCGGCCCTGCACCCTGATGCAGCTGCTGGCCGATGGCACGCGCTGCCTCGCGCTATGGTTTGCGCCGACCCAGGAGCAGGTGCTGGCGATGGCGGACACGGCGGCCTCGCTGCCGCTGCAGCTCGTTGCCATCGGCGGCGACAGCGGCCTGCCCACGCTCGAGCCCACGGACCCACTCGCGAAGCACCTGGGTGCGGACGCCGCGGGAAGCCTCTGCCTGGTTCGCCCAGACGCCTATCGCGCCGCGCTGTTGCGCGATTTCACGCCGGCGGCCCTCGCCGCTGCCATTCACATCGCCCTGGCACACGACTGAAGCGCCGCACGACCCATGATCACCGAACCCAACATCCACGACCCCGATGGCTTCTACGCCGAATGGCTTGCCGCACACGAAGGCCTGACCGAGCAGCAGAGCGCGGACCTGAACGCCCGGCTGGTGCTGCTGCTGGCCAACCAGTGCGGCGACCAGGCCGTGCTGCTGCAATGCATAGCCGCCGCGCGCGAGGCTGGGAGTGCAGGGTGAGCAGGCAGGTCTTCTTTGCCCCGTGACTTCACGCGCGCCGAGATCCGCGCGCGCTCGGCGGCAGGGCTACCAGCCCAGCATGAGGTGCAGCGGGAGGTAGACCGCCATGCCGGCCAGCATCGTGCCCAGCACGCCGCCGCGCCAGAAGAAGTAGGCGGCACCGGCCGCCGCGCCGTACAGCCGCGCGTCTTGCCAGGTCGAGATCAGGTGGCCTTGGGTCATCACGATCTCAGGAATGATCACCGCCGCAAGCGCCGCGATGGGCGCGTAGTGCAGCGCGCGGTGCGCCCAGTCGGGCAGGCCCCAGGGACGGTCGAGGATGAAGAAGAAGCAGCGTGTGAGCACGGTTACGCAGGCCAGGCCGACGATCACGGCCAGGGTCCAGGGGTCGGTGGTGCCGTCGGCGCCCAAGCTCATTTGTCGTCCTCCGCATCGGGGTCGAGCCCGAACTGCCTTTCCAGCCAGAAGCACAGCAGCACCGCCACGCCGATGCCCGCGACGATGTTGAGCTTGAGCGGCAGCGCGTAGGCGGCGACGGCGGTCGCGCCGGCGATCAGGGCCGCGAGGATGCGCAGCCGCGTGGTCGCCATGGAGCAGACCACCGCGACCAGGCAGAGTACGCCGGCGAAACCCAGTCCCCAGCTCTGCGGGATCAGGTTCGCCAGCAGGACGCCGATCATGCTCATGCCCATCCACGAACACCAGACCACGAAGTAGTTGCCCGTCAGATAGGCCTCCTGCGCGCGCTCTTCACGCGGGTTGGCGGGCGGCTTCGCGTACTGGCGGGTGAAGAAGGCGTAGGTCATGTCGGCCGTGAGATAGCCGTGCGTCATGCGTCGCCAGCGCGGCATGTGCATGAGGTAGGGCCGCAGGTGCAGGCTGAACACCACGAAGCGCAGGTTGACGCAGAAGCCCGTGGCCAGGACGACCCACGCCGGGGCGCCGGCGATCAGCAGCGGAATGGCGGCCAGCTGCGAACTGCCGGCATAGACAAGCAGCGTCATCGCGACCGACTCGAAGACGCTCATGCCGGCCTTGACCATCGCCACGCCGGTCATCAGGCCCCAGGCGCCGGTACCGAGGGCGACCGAGGACATGTCCAGCGCGCCCTTGCGGAACTCGGGGAGGCGGCGGATGGAGGAAAGAAAGAACATCAGCCGAAGACCTGCCCAGGCTTCAGGTCGAAGCCCCGCAGGAAGTCGGCCACCGGCAGGCGCTTGCCGCCGGGACGCTGCAACTCGGTCAACACCACTGTGCCCTCCCCAGCCGCCACGGCGACGCCGGCCGGCTCGACCACCAGCACGGTTCCGGGAGGTTCTGCAGGTGGACCCGGCTGCGCCTGCGCGGCCCAGAGCTTGAGGGTGTCGCCGTCCAGCGTGCTGCTGGCTCCGGGAAAGGGATCGAAGGCGCGGATGCGGCGCACGATAGCGGGAGCATTCTGCTTCCAATCGATCTGCGCCTCCTGCTTCTCGACCTTGTGGGCGTAGCTCACGCCTTCGGCAGGCTGGGATTCGGGGCGCAGCGCTCCGGCCTCGGCCTGCTTCAGCGCATCCACGATCAACCGGCCGCCGAGCGCGGCCAGGCGGTCGTGCAATTGCGCGGTGCTGCCATCGCCGATCGCGAGCGATTCGCGCAGCAGCATGTCGCCGGTGTCGAGCCCGGCGTCCATCTGCATGATGGTGACGCCGGTCTGCGCATCACCGGCCTCGATCGCGCGGTGGATCGGCGCGGCCCCGCGCCAGCGCGGCAACAGGCTGGCATGGATGTTGAGGCAGCCCAGCCGGGGTGCGTCGAGCACCCATTGCGGCAGGATCAGCCCGTAGGCCGCGACCACCATCGCGTCGAGCCTGGCATCGAGGATGGCGGCGCGCGCCGCGGCCGCGTCCTCCGGGTACTTGCCGTCCAGCCGGAGACTGCGCGGCTGCGCCACGGGCCAGCCGCGGGCTGCCGCGAACTGCTTGACCGGCGAGGCCTGCAGCTTCATGCCCCGGCCCGCGGGGCGGTCCGGCTGCGTCAGCACCAGCACGACCTCGAAGCCGGCCGCGGCGATCGCCTCCAGCGCGACGCGGGCGAACTCGGGCGTGCCCGCGAATGCAATCCTCATGCGGCCCTCACAGCGGCGCCAGCAACTCGAGCAACAGGTCGTCGCCCGTGTGGTAGCGCTGCACCACGCCGGCCGGATCGATGTAGATGTAGAGCAGCCGCGGCGAGTTCTGCCACTTGTAGCGCCAAGTCCAGATGTTGCCGTCGAAGGAGCTCACCTGCGTGATTTCGAGCGGCCGGCCATAGGTGCGCAGCACGTCGGCCTCGCGCCAACGCCCGACGCCGGGCTGGATGGTACGGTCGAACAGGCGCTCGTCCAGCTCTTGCCGCACCGAGACCACGTGCCCGCCCGCATCGAGATCGACGTTGTTGACCTCGAACCCGGCCGGCGCACGCGAATATTGCAGCCGCTCGCCGCCGCCGGACAGCGGATAGACGGCGCTCGGTGCGCCGAGCTCGCGCAGCGTCTGCTCGCGCGAGCTGCCCATGGACAGGCGCGTCGGCTCGCCGGCGCAGCCGGCCAGCAGCGCCACCGCAAGGAGCGCAGCCGGTGCGGTGCGCAGGGACAAAGTCAACGCCGGCCTTCCCGCTCATCGAGGCGCTGGTCCTCGCGCTGCTGCTTGAGCAGCTTGCTCTTGATGCGGTTGCGCTTCAGGGGCGAAAGATATTCGACGAACACCTTGCCCAGCAGGTGGTCGAGCTCATGCTGGATGCAGACGGCCAGCAGGCCCTCGGCCTCGATGGTGCGTGGTTCGCCCTCGGCATCGAGCGCCGTGACGCGCACCGCGGTGGAACGCTCCACGCCGTCGTAGATGCCGGGCACCGAAAGGCAGCCCTCCTCATTGAGGACTTTCTCCTCACTGGCCCAGACGATCTCGGGGTTGATCAAAACCAGCGGCTGGTTACGCTCCTCGGACACGTCGATCACGACCAGACGCTCGTGCACGTCGACCTGGGTGGCCGCCAGGCCGATGCCATTGGCGTCGTACATGGTTTCGAGCATGTCGGCGACCAGGGTCTTCATGCGTGCATCGACCCCCTGCACCGGCTTGGCGACCTTGTGCAGGCGCGGGTCGGGGTAGCTCAGGATGTTTCTTTTGGCCATGAACGGGAGGAAAAATTGTCGTCATTTTCGCCATTTCCGCGACGCCCAGAGGCTCGGCGACTTGATAAACGTTGCCCGATCAAGGGCTTCAGCGCAAAATTGGTTTCAAATTGTGAGTATTCGTACGCCCTCCCGGCCCCGTGCGCGCCCACCATCCGACCATGAAGAAACACCGCATGAATCTCAGCCTGCGTCCGAACCTCATCGCCACGCTGACGGCGATCACCATGGCGGGCCTGGGCGCGCCGGCCCAGGCGCAGAGCTACCCCGTCACGCCGCAGCAGCGCGCGACGGCGCAGCAGGCGGCGCAGGCCGGCGTGCCACTGTCCGAGCTGGCACCGAACGCGCCCGACGAGTACACGGTCAAGCCGCGCGACACGCTGTGGGCCATCTCCCGCCTCTACCTGCGCAGCCCCTGGCGCTGGCCCGAGCTGTGGGGCATGAACATGGGCGAGATCCAGAACCCGCACCGCATCTATCCCGGCCAGGTGCTGTACCTCGACAAGAGCGGCGGCCGCGCGCGCCTGGCGCTGCGCCGTGGCGGCAGCGGCATGCCCGATGGCGGCACCATCAAGCTCTCGCCGCGCACGCGCTATGAATCGCTGTCGGACATGGCGTTGCCCACGCTGAATCCCAGTGTGATCGAGCCCTTCCTCGCCGAGCCGGTGGTGGTCGACGCAGAGACGCTGGCGACCGCACCGCGCATCGTGGCAGGCAACGACAGCCGCGTGGTACTGGCGCGCGGTGACCGGGTCTATGCACGCGGCGAACCCAGCGCGCCGCTGATGGAAGCGCCCGGCCCGATCCGGACCTACCGCGTGTTCCGTAACGCGACCCCGCTCAAGGACCCGGGCACGGGCGAGATCCTCGGCTACGAAGCGCAATACGTGGGCAAGGCCCAGCTGCAGCGTGGCGAGTCGAGCGCCAAGGAAGAGGTGGAGGGCAAAGAGGTCGTGTACCCGGTGCCGGCCAGCCTCGACATCGTCGCCACTCGCGAGGAGATCCGCGCCGGCGACCGATTGCTCCCCGAGCCGCCGCGCCAGCTGCTGAGCTATGTGCCTCGCGCCCCGGGGCACACCATCGCCGACGGTCGCATCGTCTCGGTCTACGGCAACGCAGTGCAGTACGCGGCCCAGAACCAGGTGGTGGCCATCAACAAGGGCACCATCGACGGCATCGAGAACGGCCACGTGCTGGCCATCCTCAAGAACGGCGACACCATCGTCGACAAGACCGGCGCCACCAAGGAAACGCTGAAGCTGCCGAACGAGCGGATCGGCCTCTTGATGGTGTTCCGTCCCTTCGAGCGAGTCTCGTATGCGCTGGTGCTCGAGATCAACGACGCGCCGCGCATCGGCGACCTGCTGATCAACCCATGAGCCGCACGGCCGCTCCGAAGGCGTATAGCACCGCAGCCGAAGGCGAAGGTACTCCAGTGCCCCGGCCCCAGCCATCGCGTGGAACGTGACGAACTCGCGGGCTGGCTGAGGCTCACGCTGACGCCGGGCATCGGCAACACGGCCGCGCGCAAGCTGCTCGCGGCCTTCGGTCTGCCAGCGGAGGTCTTTGCCCAACCCGCAACGGCGCTCCGGCAGGTCGTGGCCGAGGCCCAGGCCAGCGCGCTGCTCGAGCCGCCGGCCGAGCTCGACGCGCTGCTCGACCGCACCTTCGAGTGGCTCGGGACCAGCGCGCCGCAGGGCGCGACGCACCGCATCCTCACGCTGGGCGATCCCGCCTATCCGTCCTCGCTGCTCGAGACGGCGGATCCGCCTCTGGTGCTCTACTTGATCGGGCCGGCGCCGCTCGAGCTCGCGCAGCTGTCGCGCAGCATCGCGATGGTGGGCAGCCGCAATCCCACGGCACAGGGCATCTCGAACGCGCGGGCCTTTGCGCGCGCTTTCGGCGAGGCTGGCATCGCGGTGGTGTCGGGGCTGGCGCTCGGCATCGACGGCGCGGCGCACGAGGGCGCGCTGGATGCCGCCATCGATCCGCTCTGGCCGGCAACGGTGGCGGTGGTCGGCACCGGGCTGGACCGCGTCTACCCCGCGCGGCACCACGCGCTGGCGCAGCGCATCGCCGAGCGGGGGCTGATCGTGAGCGAGTTCCCCCTGGGCACGCCGCCGCTCAACCAGAACTTCCCGAAGCGCAATCGCATCATCGCCGGCCTCTCGCGCGGCACGCTGGTGGTAGAGGCGGCACTGCAGTCGGGCTCGCTGATCACCGCACGGCTCGCGAGCGAGCAGGGCAGGGAGGTGTTCGCCATCCCTGGTTCCATTCATTCGCCGCAGTCGCGCGGCTGCCATGCGCTGATCCGGCAAGGCGCCAAGCTGGTCGAGACGGTCGGCGACGTGCTCGAGGAGCTGCGCTTCGATGCGTCTCTCGTGCCGGCCGCGCCGCCGCGGCAAGAAGAGACCACCTCGCCCGCCGGGGGCCTGCTGCAGGCCATGGGCTACGACCCGGCAAGCCTGGATGCGCTGTGCGCGCGCACCGGCCACCCGGTCGCCATCCTGCAGGCGCAACTGCTGGAGCTGGAGCTCGCCGGCCACGTGGCCCGGATGCCCGGCGGCCTGTTCCAGCGGGTCGCCCGAGGCTGAGCGCCTCCGGCGTCGCATATGGGCAATGCAACCGCGCCAACACCGACCTGGGCTATATTGGCCCCATGTTCGAAGTGCTCGTGTACGTGTACGAAAACTATTGGCGCGGCGATGCCTGTCCCGAAGCCGAGCAACTGGGCCGCAAGCTGAGCGCCCAGGGCTTCGACCCCCAGGAGATCCGCGACGCCCTGCACTGGCTCGACGGACTGAGCCTCGCCACCCAGGGCATCCAGCTCACCCTTCATGCCGAAGGCACGAGCGCGACGGTGAGCCTGGAAGGCCCGGCTGCGATGCCCGAATCACCGGGCTCGATGCGCATTTACTCGATGGCCGAACAGGAACACCTGGGCGCCGAGTGCCTGGGCTTCATCAGCTTCCTCGAGTCTTCGGGCGTGCTGCCGGCCGGCCTGCGCGAGATCGTGATCGATCGCGCCATGGCCACGACCGGCGATCCGCTGGAACTGGGCGAGCTCAAGATCATCGTGCTGATGGTGCACTGGAGCACCGGGGTCGAACCCGATGCTCTCGTGCTGGACGAGCTCTGCGACGACACTGTGAACCGTGTCGCGCATTGAGCGCCGGCCTTAATTCAAGAGGCGCTCCGGATTCGCGTCCAGCTTGGCCAGCGCTTCGCGCGTGGCCCGCACGGTGAGCGTCTCTTCCTCGGCCGGTACCAACAACCCGGCCTGCAGGTAGGAAGCCAGGCGGCCCACCTGGATCAGGAAGCTGCGCCCGTCGCTGGAGGCGAACAGGTGCAATTGCTTGCGCTCGCTGCGCCAGACGAACTGGACCTGGCTCACCCGGTCGTTGTGGTCGAGCATGAACCAGGTGCCGACCTGCAGCTCGTGTGCCCACTGGAGCATGTCCTCGCCGACCTTGGTGCCGGTATCGGGCACGACTTCGAGCGAGGCGGCGTCCACGCCCAGCAGCAGTTCGATGCTGGCTGCATCCAGCGGCAGGTCGGTGGCGTCGCCCTCATCGGTGACAAAGTCCTCGAGGTTGGCCAGGCGCTTCGCCATGGCCTCGATCTTGGCCGGCGGAATGGCCTCGGTCTTGGATAGGAAAGCATCGGAAAGCGTCGAGCCGATGATCTTGATCTGCGCCTCCTGCGGCTCGCCTTCGATGCCCAGCAGACCCATTCCCTGGCGCAGGCGCTGCAGCAGCTGGGGCAGGTCCTGGATCACGCGGGCGCGATCGTTGCGGTTGGGCTTGGCGCTGGCGGCCCACACCAGATCGGAGGCAGCGCGCTTGAGGGTGACGGTCTGCTCGTCCTGGGCGCCGTAGCGCAGCGCCGCGATCGCCAGCACTTCGGCCCAGATCTTGAAGAGAAACTCGCGGATCTCCTCGCGCACCGGCATGTCGTTGAGCATCTTGCGCAGCTCGATGGTGTACTGGATCGCCATCGTCTCCTTCTGCTCGACCTGCTGCGCCACGCTCATCACGCGCTGGGTGGCGTCGCTCTGCGTCAGGTACTTGTTGAGGAAGGCGACGAATTCGTCGAACACCAGCTTGAACACACGTTGGCCGGTCTCGGGGTACTGCTCGATCACCTGCACCACGCGCCGGATCTCGCCCTCCAGCGCACTGCCCGAGATGGCGGCGGCGTCGAAACCCATCACGCATGAGCCCATGCGGTCGATCAGCATGCGCGCCGGATGCTGCAGCGTGCCGAAGAACTCAGGCTCGGCAATCGCCACACGCAGCACCGGCATTTGAAGGCGCGCGAACCAGACGCGCGCCGAAAACGGGATGCGCTCCTCGGCAAGGATCGCCTGGAACATCAGCGCCACGATCTCGACCGTGGCCTTGTCGGCGGTGGTCGGGGCCTTCTTCTTGAGTTCGCTGGTGCGTCGGCGCAGCTCGGCCGCGGTCTGGTGCATGGCCGTGGCCTCGTCGCCGACCACGTACTGCGACGCCATCGCCTGATAGGCAGCCTCGGCGTCGGCGATCGCAGCGGCGAAGGCCGGCGCGGCCAAGCCGACGCCACCGCCACGGCCACCCGAGCCTCCTGCGGCGCCGGAACCGGGACCCTGGGTGCCCGGAATGCGCATCTGGCCCAGGTCGCCGCCAATGCGAGCGGTCACGAAGCGCTTGAGGTTGAGCAGCACGCCTTGTGCGCGCTGGCGCGCCAGCACCAGCGGGGAACCGCCGGTGGCGACCAGGGTGTCGCCGCCCGCGGTGCCCGGCCCGCGCCCAGCACTCACGCCGATCGCCGCCGGGGCGAAGCTGCCCGGGGGCGCCCCGAAAGCACCCGGCACGGCTTGGCCGCCGCCCATACCGAAGGAGGCGCTGCCGGGCTGGGAGGACCGCGCAAAGGAGCCGCCCAGCGGCACGCTGTTGGAACCCGCGCTACCGGTTCGCTTGACGAAGCTCTTGAGATCGATCTCGGGCATCACGCCGCGTTCGATCAGGAAGGTGTTGGCGTCCTTGTAAGCCGCGACAACCACGTCGACCAGGCGCTGCTGCACCACATCCTGCACGCGGGCCCAGGTTTCGCGGCTCAATCCGGCGGCCAGCCACTGGTCCACCAGGGTGCGGGCCAGCGCCTCGGGCTTGAGCACGTCCTTGGCGTCCAGCTCGCCGGTTCCCTCCAGGTACTGAATGCGCAGGCGCAGGTCGTTGAGCTCGAATTGGGCCTTGTCCTGGATCGACTGCGCCAGACGCGAGGACAGGATGTTGGTCTCCACCACCTCGTCGCCGATCAGTTCCAGGCGCAGGCCACCGGTGGAGCCGCTCGGGATGGCGCCGCCCACCGCCTTGCGCCACGCGGCCTGCGACATGGGCACCCAGCTGGAGCCCTGGGCCTGGAAGGCCAGATAGTCGTCGCGATGCTGCTGCATCTCGCGCACGCTGGCGGTCATCCCGGCCAGCGCCGCCAGCCGTTCCCGGACCGCGAGAGCGATCGGCGCGATCGCCCCCTCCGTGGCGGCGACGAAACGCTCACGGGTCTCGCGGGCGAGCTGCTGGGAGGAGGCGGGTGACCGCGAGATCATGTGGCGAGGACGGCAATTAAAACGATTCAACAAGTCCGAGCTTGCATCGTGAAGCGTAACCGCACAAGGGCACCGGATGCATCTCGGCAACCCGAATCAGCCCTTGCCCGACCAAGGGCCGCGTCGGTCACACCGTCGCGCCGGCGTTCGGGTCGTCCGGATCGCCTTGCTTGGGTGTCGTCTTGACCAGGTCCTCGCGCTTCACGCCCAGCCACATCGCAATCGCCGCCGCCACGAAGGCGGAAGAGTAGATGCCGAACAGGATGCCGATGGTCAGAGCCAGCGCGAAATAGTGCAGCGTCGGGCCGCCGAAGAAGAACATCGACAGCACCACCAGCTGCGTGGAGCCGTGGGTGATGATGGTGCGGCTGATGGTGGAAGTGATGGCGTTGTCGATCACCTCGCGAGTCGTCAGCTTGCGGTATCGCCGGAAATTCTCGCGCACCCGGTCGAAGATCACCACCGACTCATTGACCGAGTAGCCCAGCACCGCCAGCACCGCCGCCAACACCGCCAGCGAGAACTCCCACTGGAAGAAGGCGAAGAAGCCCAGGATGATGACCACGTCGTGCAGGTTGGCCAGCACGGTGGCAAGCGCGAACTTCCATTCGAAGCGGAAGGCCAGGTAGATCATGATGCCGACCACCACCATGCCCAGTGCCTTGAGGCCGTTGGTGGTGAGCTCCTCGCCCACCTGAGGGCCGACGAATTCGTTGCCGCGCAAGGTGGCGGAGGCGTCGACCGCCTTCAGCGCCGCCATCACCTGATCGCTCTGCTGGGCCGAGGTCTGCCCCTTCTGCACCGGCAGGCGGATCTGGATGTCGCGCGAGGTGCCGTAGTTCTGCACCTGCACGTCGGGATAGCCGAGCTTGGCGACGGTCTCGCGCACCTTGCCCACGTCCACCGACTGCTGGTAGGCGACCTCCATGACGGTGCCGCCGGTGAACTCCACCGACAGGTGCAGCCCGCGGTGGAACAGGAAGAAGACCGCCAGCACGAAGGTGAGGACAGAGATCGCGTTCAGCACCAGCGCATAGCGCATGAACGGGATCGTGCGGTGGATTCGGAAAAACTCCATGGTTCTAGTGCTCCCTTACTTGGCGCCGGCCACGGCCTTGTCGGCGTCCGGCTTCCAGACCGTGCCGATGGACAGGCTCTTGAGCTTCTTCTTGCGGCCGTACCAGAGATTCACGAGGCCGCGCGAGAAGAACACAGCCGAGAACATGGAGGTGACGATGCCGATGCAATGCACCACCGCGAAGCCGCGCACCGGCCCGGAACCGAAGGCCAGCAGCGCAATGCCGGCGATCAATGTGGTGACGTTGGAATCGAGGATGGTGCCCCAGGCGCGGTCATAGCCCGCGTGGATGGCGGCCTGCGGCGAGGCGCCGTTGCGCAACTCTTCGCGAACGCGCTCGTTGATCAGCACGTTGGAGTCGATGGCCACGCCGATCGCCAGCGCCATGGCCGCGATGCCGGGCAGCGTGAGCGTGGCCTGCAGCATGGAGAGGATGGCCACCAGCAGCAGCAGGTTCACGGCCAGCGCGATCGACGAGAACAGGCCGAACAGCATGTAGTAGACGCACATGAACGCCATGATCGCGGCGAACCCGTACATCACGCTGTCGAAGCCCTTCTGGATGTTGTCGGCGCCCAGGCTGGGGCCGATGGTGCGCTCCTGGATGATCTCCATCGGCGCGGCCAGCGAGCCGGCGCGCAGCAGCAGCGCCAGGTCGTTGGCTTCCACCACGTTCATCGAGCCCGAAATCTGGAAGCGGTTGCCCAGCTCGCCGTTGATTGAGGGGGCCGTAAGCACCTCGCCCTTCCCCTTCTCGAAGATCAGCATGGCCATGCGCTTGCGGAAGTTCTCGCGGCTGACGTCGCGCATGATGCGGCCGCCCTTGGCGTCCATGGTCAGGTCGACCTTGGGTTGCTGGGTCTGGGAGTCGAAGCCAGGCTGGGCGTCAGTCAGGTTCTCGCCGGTCACCAACACCTGCTTCTTGACGATGACAGTACGGCCCTCGCGGTCGAGGAATTTCTCGGAGCCGAAGGGCACAGGGCCGCTGCCGGTCTCGGCCGCGCGGCCCTCGGCGGACTCGTCCACCAGGCGCATCTCGAGTGTGGCGGTGCGGCCCAGGATGTCCTTGGCCTTGGCCACGTCCTGCACGCCCGGCAGCTGCACCACGATGCGGTCCAGGCCTTGCTGCTGGATCACGGGCTCGGCCACGCCCAGCTCGTTGATGCGGTTGTGCAGCGTGGTGATGTTCTGCTTGAGGGCCGCGTCCTGCAGCCGGCGCGCCGCCTCCGGCTTGATGGTGGCCGTGAGCCGCCACTCGTTGCCCTCCTGGCTGTCGGTGGTCGCGAGATCGGGGAACTGGTCCTGGATCAGCGCTTTGGTCGCATCCAGCGCGGCGGCGTCCCGGAAGCGCACCTCGATGGTCTGGCCGTTGCGGGTGACCGCGGCGCCGCGGACGTTCTTGTCGCGCAGGGCCGAGCGCAGGTCGTTGGCGAAGGACTCGGCCTTCTTGTCGATGGCGCCCTTCATGTCGACCTGCAGCAGGAAGTCCACGCCGCCTCGCAGATCCAGGCCCAGGTACATGGGATAGGCATGCAGCGCGGCCAGCCAGGCGGGCGAGCGCGACACCAGGTTGAGGGCCACGACGTAGGGCGGATCGCTCGGGTCCGGCACCAGCGTGCGCTGCAGCACATCGCGCGCCTTGAGCTGGTCGTCGGTGGTGGCGAAGCGCGCCCGCACCGAGTTGGCGTCGAGCGTCATCAGGTCCGGCCTGAGGCCGGCCGTCTTCAGCGCCTCTGCCACGCGGGCCTGCGTCGCGGCGTCGATCTTGACCGTCGACTTGGCCGAGGACACCTGCACCGCAGGCGCCTCGCCGAAGAAATTGGGCAGGGCGTAGATCAGCCCCACGAGCAGCACGACGACGATGATCGCGTACTTCCAGACCGGGTAACGGTTCATATCGTTGCTCGCCCCCAGGCTGCGCGCACTGCGTGTCGCTTCGCCAACCCCCTACCGGGGGCGCTGCCAGTGGCCCGGCAAAGCCGGTTCCACGGCAGCCCACGAACGCGGCGCGCTACGCACGGCCGATGGGGAGAAAAGTCACTGCACATTGATTGATTCTGGCCGGCGAAGCCTGGCCCGTTGGTGGAACACCGCGGAACCGGCTTCGCCGGGCCGCTGGTGTCGCCCCCGGTAGGGGGTGCCCGAGCGCACGAAGTGAGCGAGGCTGGGGGGGAGCATTATTTGATCGCACCTTTGGGCAGGACCTGGACAACGGCGCTGCGCTGCAACTGCACCTCGACGCCCTTGGCGATTTCCACCGTCAGGTATTGCTCGCCCAGCTGCGTGATCCTGCCAAGCAGGCCACCCGCGGTAGCGACCTCGTCGCCCTTGGCCAAGGCCTCGATCATGGCGCGCGCTTCCTTCTGGCGTTTCATCTGCGGGCGGATCATCACGAAATACAGCACCACGAACATCAGCACCAGCGGCAGCATGCTGCCGAGGGAGGACATCATGTCGCCGCCACCGGCGGCAGCGGGCGCGGTCTGGGCGAAAGCAGAGGAAATGAACAAGGGAAGTCTCCAGCAGAGAGGAAGGTATGAGTGCGGCCCCCTGCGGGGTTCGCGATTCTGCGCAGTGCATGGCACGGGCCATGGAACAGGCGCGCTAAGGCGGGGCAGGGCCCCGCAGAGCATCGCGCATTGTATTCGGCGGCGCTCGCCCCGCCGGAGCTAAGCCGGCAGGGCGGGCAGGGCTTTCAGGGCAGCCTCGCCGGCGCCCCTCCCGCCAGTCTCAGGCTGCCACGCGGGCAGCTTGTGGGTTGCGCCACTTGGCCATCAGCTCGGCCCAGCGGATGCGCGCCGCCTTGAGGTTGCGCTCCTTCACATGGCCGTAGCCCCGGATCTGCTCGGGCAGGCTCGCGATCTCGAGGGCCAGCGCATGATTGCCGGCATCGAGGCCGGGCAGCAGTTCCTCGACGCTCGCGCGGTACTCGCCGATCAGCGCGCGTTCGGTCTTGCGTTCGTCCGTGCGGCCGAAGGGGTCCAGCGCCGTGCCGCGCAGGCCCTTGAGCTTCGCGAGCAGGCGGAAGCCAGTCAACATCGCCGGGCCGAACTTCTGTTTCTGCAGCTCGCCCTTGGCGTTGCGCTGGGCAATGATAGGCGGGGCGAGGTGGTAGTTGAGCTTGTAGTCGCCCTCAAACATGCCCTCGACGCGCTCCAGGAAGCTGCGGTCGCTGTGCAGGCGTGCGACTTCGTACTCGTCCTTGTAGGCCATCAGCTTGAACAGGTAGCGTGCCACGGTCTCGGCGAGGCTGGTCTTGCCCAGCGCCGCCTCGGCCTGCTGCACCTTGGCGACGAAGGCCTTGTACTGCCCGGCGTAGGCCGCGTTCTGGTAGGCCGTGAGGAACTCGACCCGGCGCGCCACCAGGTTCTCGACCGTATCGCGCTTCTTGAACTCGACGACCTGTCCGGGCGAGACGCGCTTGCGCAATTCCTCGGGGCGCTGCGCTGCCTGGCGGCCCCACTCGAAGGCAGCCTTGTTGTTCTCGATCGCCACCGCGTTGAGCTCGATGGCGCGCATCAGCGATGCGTGCTCGAGCGGGATCCAGCCCTTTTGCCAGGCATAGCCCAGGATCATCGGGTTGACGTAGATGGAGTCACCCATCAGCGAGGTCGCGGCGGCATCGGCATCGAAGGCACCGAGCCCCTCGGCGCCGACCGCGCGCGCGATCTCGGCGGCGCAGGCGTCCTGCGGGTTCTGCCAGTTGGCGTTGCGCACGAAGGCCGCAGTCGGCGTGCTGTGGCTGTTGAGCGCCACATGGGTGCGCCCCTCGCGCATGCGCGCCAGGGTCTCGGCGTTGACGCTGACCAGCGGGTCGCAGGCCAGCACCAGATCGGCGGCGGCGGTGCCCACGCGGGTGGTGCGGATGTCGTCCTGCGTGTCGCCGATCAGCACATGGCTCCAGGTGGCGCCGCCCTTCTGTGCGAGGCCTGCCGCGTCCTGCGTGACGATGCCCTTGCCCTCGATGTGGGCCGCCATGCCCAGCAGTTGGCCAATGGTGATCACGCCGGTGCCGCCGACGCCGGCGACCACGATGCCCCAGACCGTGCCGCCGGCGAGCGAAGGCAGCGCCGGCTCGGCCAGGGGGCCGAGTTCGGCCGGCATGGACGCCTTGTTCTTCGCCTTCTTCTTGAGCTGCCCCCCCTCGACGGTCACGAAGCTCGGGCAGAAGCCCTTGAGGCAGCTCATGTCCTTGTTGCAGGTGCTCTGGTTGATGGTGCGCTTGCGGCCGAACTCGGTCTCCAGCGGTTCTACCGACAGGCAGTTGCTCTGCACGCTGCAATCGCCGCAGCCTTCGCAGACCAGCTCGTTGATCACCACCCGCTTGGCCGGGTCGACGGCCGTGCCGCGCTTGCGGCGGCGCCGCTTCTCGGTGGCGCAGGTCTGGTCGTAAATGATGGCGGTGGTGCCCTTGATCTCCCGGAACTCGCGCTGGATCACGTCCAGCTCGTCTCGATGGCGCACCTTCACGTCCTGCCCGGGAATGTTGACGCCCTCGTACTTCTCGGGCTCGTCGGTCACCACCACCACCTTGGCCGCGCCCTCGGCATGCAGGCTCTCCGCGATCTGCAGCACCGAATGGCCTTCGGGCCGCTCTCCGACCTGCTGGCCGCCCGTCATGGCGACGGCATCGTTGTAGAGGATCTTGTAGGTGATGTTGACCCCGGCCGCGATGCTCTGGCGGATCGCCAGCAGGCCGCTGTGGAAGTAGGTGCCGTCGCCCAGGTTGGCGAAGATGTGCTGGTCGGTGGTGAACGGCTGCTGGCCAACCCACGGCACGCCCTCACCGCCCATCTGCGTGAAGCCGAGCGTGGATCGGTCCATCCAGGTCGCCATGAAGTGGCAGCCGATGCCGGCCATGGCGCGCGAACCCTCAGGCACCACGGTGCTGGTGTTGTGCGGGCAACCCGAGCAGAACCAGGGCTGCCGCGCGGCGTCGGCCACGCCGAGGGTCTGCGGTGCCGCCATCGCGCGCTCCTTCGCCTCGAGGATGGCGAGCTGGGCGTCGATGCGCGCCGCCATGTCCGCCCCGGCCGCAGCCAGGACGCCGGTCTTCTTCAGGCGCGTGGCGATGGCCTTGGCGATCAGCGCGGGGTTCAGGTCGGCATTGGCGCGCAGCAGCGTGTGCGCCGTCGGATTGGGCATCGACCATTCGCCACCCGAATAGCCCTCGGCCTCGTGCACCTCGCCCTCGTCGAACTTGCCGACCACGTTGGGCCGCACGTCGGCGCGCCAGTTGTAGAGCTCTTCCTTGAGCTGGTACTCGATGACCTGGCGCTTTTCCTCCACCACGAGGATCTCCTGCAGGCCGGTGGCGAAGTCGCGCGTGAGCTGGGCTTCGAGCGGCCACACCACCGCCACCTTGTGCAGCCGGATGCCCAGCTGCCGGCAGGCGGCGTCGTCCAGTCCGAGGTCGATCAGCGCCTGGCGGGTGTCGTTGTAGGCCTTGCCGCTGGCCATGATGCCGAAGCGGTCGTTCGGGCCCTCGATCACGTTATGGTTGAGCCGGTTGGCGCGGATGTAGGCCAGCGCGGCGTACCACTTGTAATGCATCAGCCGCGCTTCCTGCTCCAGCGCGTGGTCCGGCCAGCGGATGTGCAGGCCGCCGGGCGGCATCTGGAAGTCGGTGGGCATCACGATCTCGACGCGCTCGGGGTCGATCATCGCGGTGGCGCTGGACTCGACGATCTCCTGGATCGTCTTCATGCCCGACCAGATGCCCGCGAAGCGGCTCATCGCGAAGGCGTGGATGCCGAGGTCCAGGATCTCCTGCACATTGGTCGGAAAGAAGACCGGCGTGCCGCAGGCCTTGAAGATGTGGTCGCTCTGGTGCGCCGCGGTCGAGCTCTTGGAGATGTGGTCGTCGCCGGCCACCGCGATCACGCCGCCCCAGGGCGTGGTGCCGGCCATGTTGGCGTGCTTGAAGACGTCGGAGCAGCGGTCCACGCCCGGGCCCTTGCCATACCAGATGCCGAACACGCCGTCGTACCTGTTGGTGCCCGGCGGCGCGAAGCCCAGCTGCTGCGTGCCCCAGAGCGCAGTGGCTGCGAGCTCCTCGTTCACCCCGGGCTGGAACACGATGTGCTGTTCCTTCAGGTACTTGCTGGCCTTCCACAGCGCCTGGTCGTAGCCGCCGAGCGGCGAGCCGCGGTAGCCGCTGATGAAGCCGGCGGTGTTCTTGCCGGCCTGCTGGTCGCGCAGGCGCTGCAGCATGGGCAGCTTGACCAGGGCCTGCACGCCGCTCATGAAGGCGCGGCCGTAGTCCAGTGAATATTTGTCGTCGAGGGTGACCGTTTCGAGTGCCTTGCGGATGTGCTCCGGCAGCGGTGCGTTCATGTCATGCCTCCCGACGAGCCGCCTCTAGGGAGGCATGGCCTTGCAGGCCGCACCGCTGCGAGACGCAGCGGTTCTTCATGCCGTCCAAGCCTGCGCAGGCAGGCCTGGAGCCGCGGCACTCAGCCCCCTCGGGGGGCAGCGAATACACGACGTGATGAGCGTGGGGGTCCATGTGTTTTTGTCTCCGTGCTGTGCCTCGTGGGCGTGGCGGTTGGGGGGCGAGGCATTTGGGTAGGAACACTCCCCCCGCAGCCATCATGCTCGCAAAGTGTATGCCTGGCGCCTTGATAGGTGTTTGCGTTCTTTGCCCATTCAAGCCGCCAGTTTGAAAGGATCTTGCTTAAGATGCCCTCCCATGGAAAGCATTGACAAGTTCGATCTCGCGATCCTGCAAGAACTGCAGGCGGATGCCCGGCTCACAAACGCCGAGCTGGCCCAGCGCGTGGGCCTGTCGGCCGCTCCGTGCTGGCGCCGGGTGCGTGCGCTGGAGGCGGCTGGCTACATCCGCGGCTACCACGCCGAGATCGACCGCCACAAGATCGGCCTGGGCGTACTGGCCTTCGTACGCCTGGACACCGACCGCGCCACCGGCGAGGTCACGCGCAAGATCGAGGAGGCGATCCGCAAGCTGCCCGAGGTGGTGGCCTGCCACTACATCAGCGGCACCGGCATGTTCGAGCTGCAGGTGGTGGCCGAGGATCTGGACGGCTTCTCCCGCTTCGCACTCAACAGCCTCATGCATCTGCCCAACGTGAAGGACCTGCACACCAGCTTCTCGCTCGGCGAGGTCAAGGCCAGCCGCGCACTCCCGCTGGGCCATCTTGCGCGCAAAACCGGCAAGCCCGGCCGGCCAGGGACCGGACAATAGCGGCACATGCCACCGATCTCGACCGAGGAAACCCCCATCGCCCCGACGCGCGTGCAGCCGCCGCGCATCGGCCCCTTCGAGCCGCTCAAGCTGGCGGTGTTCCGCATGCTGTGGAGCACCTGGCTGGTCGCCAACATCTGCATGTGGATGAACGACGTGGCGGCGGCCTGGATGATGACCTCGCTGACCACCTCGCCGATGTGGGTCGCGCTGGTGCAGTCGGCTTCCACCCTGCCGGTATTCCTGCTCGGATTGCCCAGCGGCGCGCTGGCGGACATCCTGGACCGGCGGCGCTGGCTGGTCGCCACCCAGTTCTGGCTCGCCGGCGCAGCGATCGTGCTGTGCGGCGCGGTGGTGATGGACCTGATCAACGCCCCGCTGCTGCTGGCCCTGACCTTCGCCAACGGCATCGGGCTGGCGCTGCGCTGGCCCGTGTTCTCGGCCATCGTGCCGGAGCTGGTGCCGCGCACCCATCTGCCCGCTGCGCTGGGCCTCAACGGGCTGGCGATGAACGCCTCGCGCATCGTCGGACCACTGCTCGCCGGCACGCTGATCGCGAGTGCGGGCACGGTCTGGGTCTTCGGCCTCAATGCGGTGCTGTGCCTGGCCTCGGGCTTCATCGTGCTGCGCTGGCGGCGCGAGCACACGCCCAGCCCCCTGGGCCGTGAGCGGCTGATCAGCGCGATGCGCGTGGGCGTGCAGTTCGTTCGCCAGTCGCAGCGCATGCGCGCGGTGCTCACCCGCATCTCGATCTTCTTCCTGCACTCGACCGCGCTGCTGGCACTGCTGCCGCTTCTGGCGCGCAACCTGCGCGGCGGCGGGGCCGGCACCTTCACGCTGCTCCTGGCCGCCATGGGAGCGGGCGCGATCCTGGCGGTGATGTTCTTGCCGCGGCTGCGCCAGGCGCTGACCCGCGACCAATTGGTGATTCGCGGCACGATGGTGCAGTCCGCCGCCACCGCGGTGATGGCGGTGGCGCCCACGGCCTGGGTGGCGGTGCCGGCGATGTTCCTCGCCGGCATGGCGTGGATCACGGTCGCCAATTCACTCTCGGTCTCGGCCCAGCTGGCGCTGCCCGACTGGGTGCGCGCGCGCGGCATGGCCACCTACCAGATGGCCATCATGGGGGCCAGCGCCTTCGGCGCGGCGCTCTGGGGCCAGGTGGCGGAGCTCTCCTCGCTCTACATCAGCCTGGGCATCGCGGCGGCGAGCGGCACCGCCTTCATGCTGCTGGCGATCCGCCATGTGACCGACGGCGTGGGCGAGGAGGACGACACCACGCCCGCCCACAAGGGCTGGACCAAGGGCCCACCGGCCGAGGCGCCGGGCGAGGAGGGCCGCGTGGTGGTCACCATCGAATACATAATCGATCCGGCGCGCGCCGCCGCCTTCCACGTGGTGATGCAGCAGACCCGCCGCGCCCGCCTGGGTCAGGGCGCGATCGGCTGGGAGCTGCTGCACGATATCGCCGAGCCGGGGCGCTATGTCGAGGAGGTCGTCGACGAATCGTGGACCGAGCACCTGCGCCGTTTCCACCGCGCCACCGCTGCCGACATGGCGCTGCGCGAGCGGCGCCTGGCCTTCCACCAGGGCGAGACGCTGCCGGTGGTGACGCGCTACGTGGTACGTCGCTAAGTGCTGCCGGCGGCTCGGTGAAGCGCTCGACAGCTTCCTGGAGCCCCGGCCCTGCCACATCACGCCTTTGAAAGACGACAGAGAAGCGTGAATGACCTGATCCCGCCCAGCCCCTGCCCCGATCCATGGCCACCGGGGAACTGGAGGCGGCGCCGGGCGCGGTAGCATCAGGTGCCTGCCGGGGCGGGGAACCTAATCCGTGACTCAGACTCCCAAGGCATGATCCGCTGCATACAAGGACCCTGCGTCCACCACGACAACAGCAGCCCGCACCGCACAACAAACAGGAAGCCCTTTCATGCGACTCACCACCAAAGGCCGTTTCGCAGTCACTGCCATGATCGACCTGGCGCTGCGTGAGCGCACGGGACCAGTGACGCTGGCAGCCATCAGCCAGCGCCAGCGCATCTCCCTGTCGTACCTGGAACAGCTGTTCGGCAAGCTGCGCCGCCACAAGCTGGTCGAATCCACTCGCGGCCCGGGCGGCGGCTATTCGCTGGGCCGCAAGGCGGCCGACATCACGGTGGCGGACATCATCTTCTCCATCGAGGAGGAGCCGTCGCACAAGAGCGAGCCCGAGGCCGGCGCCGACGGCCGCTGCAGCACCGAGGAACTCTGGGCCTCGCTGAACCGCCGCACGGTGGAATTCCTCGACTCCGTCACGCTGCAAAGCCTGGTCATGGAACAGCTGGCCAAGGGCGTGAAGGTCGAGGACGACCCGGCCGGCAGGCGCGTGCCCGCCGCCGCGCCGGCTCCCAAGCGCCCGCGGGTGAACGCGCCCAACTCGGTGTTTGCGCTGGGCCGCGCTCTCGCCCCCAAGCGCTGAGCCCACCCTCGCACCTCAGCTCACCGGCAGGAGCAGGCGCAACAGCCCGCGCGCCGTTACCAGCTGGCCTGGGTTGTAGCTCTCGTCGAGCACGCCGCTGAGCCTGCGCAGGATGCCCGGACTGCGCTGGGCGCGCCAGATCACCAAGTCGGCAATCCAGGGGTGGTTGTTGACGCGATTGGCGTGCTCGTAGGCTGCGAAGCGAGGCTTCAGGGCCTTCAGGGCCGCCTCGTAGTGCCGGCCCACGGCGGCATCGCCGGCAGTGCCGGCCCCGGCGATGGCCTCGGCCGCCAGCATGCCGGTCTCCAACGCCTTGCCGATGCCCTCGCCGGTGAACGAATAGGTGCTGCCCGCCGCCTCGCCCGCCACCAAAAGGCCGGGCCGCGACCAGCACACCCCTTCCAACGAACAGCGCAGCGGCGCCCCCTTCAGCTCGCCCTGCAGGCAGCCGCCCTGCATCAGTTCGCGCGCGGGCGCGTGCATGCTCGTGAAAGTCGCGAACAGCTCGCGCAGGTTGAGATCCGGCTCGATGCCGGCCGGGCCGTGCAGCAAGCCGACGCCGATGTTGAACACCCCTGCGCCGCAGGGAAAGATCCAGCCGTAGCCGCGCCGCAGCGCGCGGTGCCAGACCACTTCGAGCTGGCGGCTGCGTCCGGCCACGGCTTCGTTCCTCACGTAGCCGCGCAGGGCAACCCCGCTCGGCGCGCGCCGGCCACACATGTCCGCCGCCAGCAGCGGCGGCGCCGCAGCACCGGTGGCCAGAACGGTCCAGCGCGTGCGCAGCCCGATCACGGTGCCGTCGGCGAGTCGCAGGCGCGCCCCCGCCACGCGCCCGGCCGCATCAGCCAGAGGCGCCTCGAAGCGGGCCGGCGCGAACCAGCGCGCCCCGGCCTCGACGGCGGCGCGGCGCACGATCTCGTCGAGCTCGCGGCGCGGCAGCACTGCCAGGTTGGCGGGCACTTCCACCCGCCAGCCGCGCGGCGCAACGCAGGCCACATGACTCGCCGTGGTGGCGCGCGCCAGCACGGCATCCAGCACGCCCAGGCGAGCGAGCGCGCACTGGGCATCGGGGATCAGCCCGTCGCCGCAGACCTTCTCGCGCGGGAAGTCCTGCCGGTCGACCAGCAGCACATCCAGGCCGGCACGCGCGAGCATCTGTGCGCAGGCGCTGCCGGCCGGGCCGGCGCCGACCACCAGCACCTCGCAGTCGGCGGGCTCAGGCGCCACTGCCGTAGGGTCGGGTAATGATCTCGAGCCGGTGGCCGTCGGGGTCGTCCCAGTAGACGCCCCGGCCGCCATCGTGGTGGTTGATCCGCCCGGGTTGCTGCTGGCCGGGATCGGCCCAGTAGGCCAGTCCACGGCCACGGATGCGCCCGAAGATCTCGTCGAACTCTTCCTCGCTCACCAGGAAGGCGTAGTGCTCGATCGGGATCCGCTCCTCGCTGCGGATGTAGTCGAGCGTGACGCCGTTGTCGAGTTGCACGCAATGGAAAGGCCCGAAGGTGGTGGGCTCGTTGCGCCCGAGCAGCTCCGCCAGGAAGACGGCGGAGGCCTTCGGATCGCGCGCCGGGACGATCGTGTGATTCAACTGGATGGCCATGGTGCTCCTCCATGAATGCGGCAAGGCGATTGCGCGCTTGCCCAGCGAACTGTGCCCATGGTAAGGCGGGCGGCGTGAACAGTGCAGTTGCGCGGACCCCACGCGTTCTGCGTGCTTGCGCTTCGACGCATTAGGATCGACCCCAGCCAGGAGGGGCCAACATGCGCAACGGGAGCGAGGACAGCATCGGGTTCGGGAGCAGCCCATCGGATAGCGGCGGAGCGGTCTTCGGCACGCTGGACTGTGACGGACCGCTCGTGGTCCAGGCCCTGTCCTCGATGCTGGAGCTGATCCGCGAACAGCTCGGCATGGACGTGTTCTTCGTCTCCGAGTTCGTCGACGGGCGCCGCGTGTTCCGGCACGTCGCGACCGCCCCGGCGATGGGCATCATCCACGTGGGCGGATCCCACGCCATGGAAGACAGCATCTGCCAACAGGTGCTCGACGGCCGGGTGCCCAATCTGGCGCACGACCTGCGCGTGCTGCGCACCCGGCAGCCCCTGCCGGAGGTAACGAAGCCCATCGGCACCCACATCAGCGTGCCGGTGGTGATGCCGGACGGCAGCATCTACGGGACGCTGTGCGGCTTCGCGGTCGAACGCACCGTCGACCTGTCCGCGCGGGACGTGCGGCGCCTCGAGGTCGCGGCCCAGGCAACGGCGCGGGTGCTGGCGCAGGCGGCGGGGCATGCGGCGGTCGGCTGATCCATCAGCCGCCGGCAGCACTGCCTCAGCCCATCAACTTCGGATTGCGCCGCGCTTCGTCCAGCCTTTGTTGGCGGACCGTCTCGACACACTGGGCGCTGCGGCGCATGTCGGGGCGAGCACACTGGTTGTTCATGCAGACGGCACGGGCGACGAAGTTCAGGCCCCCGCAGCGGGCGACGGGACTCTCGACGCCGACACTTCGCACCGGGCCCGGCTTCGCGGCCGACGGGGAGGACGCGCGCACCACCCGAGCGGTTGGGAGTGACTCCGGCACCGGGTTCGTGGTGGCGCCCCCTGGTGTCGGCAGCTGCGGCGGCCCATCGGTCGGGGTTGCCGCCACCGGCATGAGGCTCTGCGCGATCCGCGTGGTCTCGGCGGCAGCCGGGGGATCGACCAACGCCACCACGCGCTCGATCCGCGCCGGCAGCGCCGCATGCTCCAGCGGCCGCGAAGGAACACCCGTATCGCGCGGGCCATGGGCCAGGAATAACGCAACCGCGGCCACCGTGCCCCACAGCCCGACCAACGCGAAGACGGCGTACCGGGAGCGGCGCGCCTCGGCAACGTCCCCTGTCATCAGCGGCGAGGGATGGGTTTCACCGTCCACCGTCGCGAAATAGGCCGGCAGCTTGCCGTCGCAGCCCTTGCAGAAGTGCGCGTGGCACGCATTGATGGTCCGGCAGGCTTCGCAGACCTCGGCTTGCGCGAGTTCGCTGCGCCAGCGCACCAGGTCCAGCACGCTTCCAAAGGCAACGGCTGGCATGGGCCTCTGCCGCTCGGGGAAGACGAAGGCGGCGGCGCTCATTTCATTGCTCCCAGCCAACGGCGACCCGGCCGTCGTGTTCCGACGAGATCGCCACCAGGCGGCGCTGGAGCCGCATCTCGGACCCCACGAGCCGTGCGAAAAGAATCAGCTGGTCGTCGGAGGGCTCCGGGCCTCCTCCCAGATGCGCGCCGAAAGAACCAACGATCTGCACCTGCGCTGCTTCTCGCAGCCGGGTCGCGTTGATGGCGGCACACGCGGCAGTCGCCTGCACGGGCATGGGAATACTCATGTCGGACTCCTTGCGTCAGCAAAGCTCCGGGGCGTCTGTGTCGTCGATCTGGGCAGCCCGAAAGCCTTCGAAAGCGGAAGTTCTCGTTGTTGACCGTGCGCCTGCATCGCCTTGTCGGACAAGACCGGATGCGGCCGTCGTCGTCAGTTCACCTGGGCGGGGCAGAAGCTCGCTCTGCACAGGCGGCACGCCCGCATGTCCTCGAAATCGTCAAATCGCGTCAGCGACCTGACGATTTGGTCATTCGCGGCTCAGTGGGGCTCGCGAGGCTGGACGAAGGGAGTCGCGTATTCGCGACCGATCATCCCGCGGGCGAAGAGGTAGTTGTTGCGCGCCTTCTCGCTCATGGCGTCGAGGTTGACCATGCCCGTGCTGTCGCACGGGAAGGCCAGCGCGCGGCCTTGGTTGAACAGCGACTGAAACCGGATCTCGAACGCGGCTGCAGTCTGCATCGAAGAAGAGCTGTGCGACATGATCGTCTCCTGCGGGCGGCAAAAACTTGATGCCTGGATCAAAAAAGCTGGCGCGGAACCCCGCTCGCCGATTGGCTTGCATCAATCGTGCCGGGCTCATCTGGATAACGATCCGCGGCGCTCGGGGTCTCAGGGGATTACGCAAAAAGGCGGGCACCGGTTGTGCGAAATGCCACGATCTGCGAGATTTGCGCGCTACTTTTCGACATGAGGAGCGGCGCGGGCGTGCGACGCGCACCCTCGGCGCGCCGCCGTGGCCCAGTGCGGCGGCTCAGTGCCGCGGCAGGTACATGGTCGCTTCCACCTCCACCAGCACCTCGTCCGACGGCAGGAAGCGCGACACCTCCACCACCGTGCTGACCGGCGGCTCGCCGGCGTAGAACAGGCCGCGCACGCGGTTGTAGAGCGCGTAGTCGGGCAGGCGGCGAAAGTACTGGACCAGCTTGACCACGTCGTCCATGGTCCCGCCATGGTCGGCCGCGATCTGGCGGATGCGCTCCAGCACGAACCAGCTCTGGGCCACGACGGGCGCCTCGAACACGTCGACCGACATCTGGCCTGTGGCATAGCCCAGGCCGTGCAGTGCCTCCCGTGCCTCGTCCGGGACGTCGTCGTAGCCCATCACGGCGCGCCGGGTCGACGGATCGACCGCGACCACGCCGCTCATGAAGACGAAGTCGCCCACGCGCTTGGCGGCGGCGTAGTTGGCCATCGGCTTGCCCATGCTCATTCGCTTTGCTCCAAAGGCAGGGTGCGCAGCCAGCCCAGCCCGTCGGAAGTGCCACCGGCCACGGCGCCGCGCGCAGGCCGGTATTCGCAGCCGACCCAACCCTCCCAGCCGCATTGCGCCGCCACCTCGTCGATCACCCGGAACAGATAGGGATGGTTCAGCTCGCCGAGGTCCGGCTCGTGGCGTTCGGGCACGCCCGCGATCTGGAAATGGCCGACGCGGCCGGTGGGCAGGTACTTGCGGATCTTCATCGCCACGTCGCCCTCGACGATCTGGCAGTGATACAGGTCCATCTGCACCTTGAGGTTGGGCGCGCCCACCGCTTCGGCGATCTCGTGCGCATGGTCCTGGCGGTTGAGGAAGAAGCGCGGGATGTCGCGCGTGTTGATCGGTTCGATCAGCAGATCGCGCCCGGCCTTGCCCGCCTCGGCCGCGGCCCAGCGCAGGTTGTCGATGTAGGTGGGCTGCACCACCTCGCGCTCCACGCCCGCCGGCACCAGTCCGGCCATCACGTGCACGCGGGGGCAGCTCAGGGCCTCGGCATAGTCCAGCGCCTTCAGCAGGCCTTCGCGGAACTCGGCCTCGCGCCCCGGGAGACAGGCCAGGCCGCGCTCGCCTCCCTCCCAGTCGCCGGGCGGGCCGTTGAAGAGCACCTGCTGCAGGCCATTGGCCGAGAGCCGGGCCGCCAGTTCGCGCCGCTCGTAGGGATAGGGAAAGAGGTATTCGACGGCCCGGAAGCCGTCTTTCGCGGCGGCCTCGAAGCGGTCGAGGAAATCGAGCTCGGGATAGAGCATCGAGAGGTTGGCGGCGAACCGTGGCATGGGGATGTGTCCTTCGTTCTCTTACCAGCGCGCGCCGAAGTGGCGGCGCAGTTCGTCGATCCGTGGCGGCGCCAGCGGCTGCGCCGCCTGCTTGTTCAGCAGCCAGAGGCGGGCGGTCTCTTCGAGTTCCTCCAGCACGGCCATGGCGGCGGCGGGCGTGTCGTGCCAGACATTGGGGCCCAGGCGCTCCAGCATCACCGCGCGGATCGGGGTGCCGCGCTCCCCGTAGCGCCAGATGGCCTGCGCTACCTGCTCGACCGCTTCGGGCGCGCCGGGACGGTGGTAGGGGACCACCGGCACGCGGCCGACCTTCATCACGAAATAGGGCGTGAGCGCCGGCAGCAGCTCCTCGCCGGGCGCGTCCAGCGTGAGCGCCACGCAGTGCGTGCTGTGGGTGTGGATCACGCAGCGCGTGCCGGGATCGAAGCGCGTGGCGGCCGCGTGGATGCGGGCGTGCAGGGCGATGGTCTTGCTGGCGCGGTCGCCGCCGGTCTGGTTCAGGCCGGCGTCCAGCCGGGCAAGCTTCGCCGGGTCGAGCAAACCCAGGCAGGCATCGGTCGGGGTGATGAGGTAGCCGTCGTCCAGCCGCACGCTGATGTTGCCGGCGGTGGCATGCACGTAGCCGCGCTCGAACAGGCTGCGGCCGATGCGGCAGATCTCTTCGCGTGCCTGGCTTTCACTCATCCGAGCAATGTAAATGCTTTCGTGAAGAAGTCGTCGGTGCCGAAGTTGCCGGACTTGAGCGCGATGTGCAGGCCGACGCCGCCCTCGGCCTGCGCATGGCACCAGGGGACGCCGGGATCGATCTGCGCACCGATCTGCAATTGCTCGACGCCCAGCGCCTGCACGCAGGCGCCGGAGGTCTCGCCGCCCGCCACCACCAGCTGCCGCACGCCCTGCGCGACGAGGCCGCGGGCGATGGCGGCGATGGTGCGCTCCACCATCGCGCCGGCCTCCTCGACCCCGAGCCGGCCCTGGACCGATTGCACGGCCCCGGGCTCCGCCGTCGAATAGACCAGCACCGGGCCGTCCTCGATCAGGGGCGCGGCCCAGGCCAGTGCCTCGGCCGCGACGTCCACGCCCTGCGCGATGCGCAGCGGATCGATCGCCAGCGCCGGCCGGCCTGATTCGATGAAGCGACGCACCTGCCGGTTCGTGGCCAGCGAGCAGCTGCCGGAAACCACCGCCCGCAAGCCGCCCGCTGCCGGAAGCGCGCCGGCGCCCGCGGAAGGCGCAATGCCGAAGTTGGCTGGCAGCCCGATGGCAACGCCCGAACCCGCCGTCACGAGCGGCATGTCCGCCAGGGCCGGGCCGAGCCGCAGCAGGTCCTCGTTCGAGACCGCGTCGACGATGGCGATGCCCACGCCCTCGGCGCGCAGCACCCCGATGCGCTCGCGGATCGCCTCCGGCCCGTGGGCGACCACGGTGTGGTCGATCAGCCCCACCTTGCGGCGCGTCTGCGCCTGCAGCACCCGCACGAGGTTGGGGTCGGTCATCGGCGTGAGCGGATGGTTCTGCATCCCGCTTTCATTGAGCAGCACGTCGCCAGCGAACAGGTAGCCCTTGAACACGGTGCGCTTGTTGTCTGGGAAGGCCGGGGTGGCGATGGTGAAGTCCGTGCCCAGCGCCTCCATCAGGGCTTCGGTCACCGGACCGATGTTGCCCTGCGGCGTGCTGTCGAATGTGGAGCAGTACTTGAAATAGATCTGCCGCGCGCCCTGCGCCTGCAGCCAGCGCAGCGCGGCGAGCGACTGCCCCACCGCCTCGGCCGGTGCGATGGTGCGCGACTTGAGCGCCACCACCACCGCATCCACATCGGCGGCGAGCGGCGCGCTCGGCACGCCGATGGCCTGAACCACGCGCATGCCGGCGCGCACCAGGTTGTTGGCGAGATCAGTGGCACCGGTGAAGTCGTCGGCGATGCAGCCCAGCAGCAAGGTCATGGCTTGTTCTTGTCGGCGTTGGATGGCGAGGGCAGCTCGATGCCCGGGAAGATCTTGATCACGGCGCTGTCATCCTCCCGGGAGAATCCCGCCGCAGAGGCCTGCATGAACATCTGGTGCGCGGTGGAGGCCAGCGGCAGCGGAAACTTGCTGGCCCGCGCCGTGTCGAGCACCAGGCCGAGGTCCTTGACGAAGATGTCCACCGCCGACAACGGCGTGTAGTCGCCGGCCAGGACATGGGCCATGCGGTTCTCGAACATCCAGCTGTTGCCCGCGCTGTGCGTGATGACTTCGTACAGCGCCTCGGCCGCCACCCCCTCCCGCAGGCCCAGCGCCATGGCCTCGGCAGCGGCGGCGATGTGCACGCCGGCCAGCAACTGGTTGATGATCTTCACCTTGCTGCCGGCGCCGGCACGGTCCCCCAGGCGGTACACCTTGCCGGCCATGGCGTCGAGCAGCGCATCGGCCCTGGCATAGGCCTGCGGCTTCGCCGAGCTCATCACCGTCATCTGGCCGCTCGCGGCCTTGGCGGCCCCGCCCGAGATCGGCGCGTCGACGTAGTGGATGCCGGCGGTGCCGAGGCGCTCCTCGAGCGCCATAGACCAGTTCGGGTCCACGGTGGAGCACATCACGAACACGCTGCCGGGCTTCATCGCGGCAGCCGCGCCCTGTTCGCCGAACAGCACGGCCTCGGTCTGCTCGGCATTGACCACGACCGACACGAGCAGCTCGCATTCGGCCGCCACCTGCGCCGGCGTGGCCCAGGCGACGCCGCCCTGCTCTGCAAAAGCGATGGCGGCGCCGGGACGCGCATCGCACACATGCATCTCGTAGCCCTTGCCGCGCAGCGTTGCCGCGATGCCCGCGCCCATGGCGCCCAGGCCGACGAGTCCTGCTTTTTTCATGGGATTCCAAAGAAAGTGGTCGAGGAAGGCTGGGACTTTGTCTCCAGAGCCGCATGCTAGCAACTGCTCTTGTTCTCGGCCGACCCGCATGATAAGAATCGGCAGCGCCTCAACCAAGGAAAACCATGGACAAAGTTGGAGACAAGGGCGACCTGGGCGACGGCTTTGCGCGTGCCGACGCGCGCGAGCACTGGACCATCTGCATGCGCTATGCACTGACGGGGGTGATCGCCCTCGTCGCCTTCGGCGCAGCGCTCGCTGCCATCCCCTATTGGGGCGGGGCGGACTTCCCCGTCACGAGCCTGGTGATCTATGTCGCGGGCATGGTGTTCATCGCCATGCCGCTATGCCTGTACTACGAATCGCTGTTGCAGTCGCAACGGCAAAGCCTGGCCGTTCCGGCCACGCGCTAGAGCCGCAGGCTTTCTCGGTCGAGCAGGCAACCTGCGGCCTGGGGTGAAACGACGCCCTCATCGACCAGGGCTCGCGCTCGCGACCCGCCGCAGACCTTCGAGCGCGGGCTCGACGATGCGCGCATCGGCGCCCACCGCATAGACCGCATAGGCCGGATACAGGAACTCCGGCGTGCGGGGCACGCGCTTGAGCTGGCCGGATTCGAGATGCCCGCGCACCACGTCGAGCCGGAAGTAGCCGGTGCCGCCGGCCGCCAGCAGGTACTCGCGGCCAAGCGGTCCCAGCCCGGCCATCACCGCGGCGCTGGACAGTTCGGGAAAGGCGAGGCCGTGCTGCGCCGCGAACTCCGGTCCCCAGTCGACATACACATAGTCGGCCGGCTCCGGCACGCGGGGCCGCTTGGCAGTGGTGACCATGACGAGCTTCTCCTCGATCAGCAGCTCCACGCGCAGCCCCGGCCGCTGCTGCGGCGCGTAGGCGACCGCGATGTCGAGCACGCCCGCGGCGACCTTGTCGAGCAGATCGGGCGGCTCGCCGACCTCGGTGCGAAGCGCCAGCGCCGGATCGGCGGCGCGCATCCACAGCAGCCATCGCAGCAGCAGCGGGTCCCACAGGCTGATCTCGCAGCCCATCGCGATGACGGCTCGGCTGCCTGTCGGCACCGCCACCTGGTGGCGCGCGCGCGCCCAGACCTGCACCAGCGTGGTCGCGTGCGGCAGGAACTGCTCGCCGGCAGGGGTGAGCACGGCGCCCGCCTTGTTGCGCACGAAGAGCTTGCGGCCGAGCTGTTGCTCCAGCGTGCGCACGCGCGCGCTGACCGAGGTCTGCGTGACGTGCAGGCGCTCTGCGGCGCGCTGGAAGCTGCGCGTCTCCACGATTTCCAGGAAAGTCCGGGCCAGGTTGATGTCCACGGGCAGCGCCTCGTTGTTGGAAGCATTATTTTTGCATTCAACTGGCAATAAATCTCGTTGTACTTATTGGAAAGGCGAGCCGAACATCGATGCATCTCCCCGTCTTCAAAGGAAACCCATGTCCATTCTTCAACGACGTTTCGGCGCGAGAGGCGCCGTGGATGGCCGGACCCGCGCGTTCGCGGCGCTGGTCGCCGAAGTCCGCGAGTTCATCAAGGCCCTGCTGAGCCCGAACAGACTCATCGAAGAAGTCGAGCAGATGCGCGCCCTGCACATCGCGGCGAATCGCGTCGAATCCGGCAACGCGGCACGGGCCGCCTGGTTGCGCTCACGCGCGTCGCGCATCGGCCTTCGCAGCGAAGCGCGCTAGTTCGGCGCGTCGAGCGGCACGATCTGCGCGATCAACGGCGCGCCGTCGCTCACCAGGAAGTCCTTGAAAGCCTGCGCCACAGGCGGCAGGCGCTTGGTGCGCAGGTGCACCACGTACCAGTTCAGCATCAGCGGAAAGCCCTGAACGTCGAGCACGCGCAGGCTTCCGGCCTTCAGCTCCTGGCTGATGGTGTGCGCCGACAGGAAGCTGACGCCCATGCCGGCGATTACCGCCTGCTTGATGGTCTCGGTGCTGCGGATCTCCATCGCGATGTTGAGGCCGCGCAGGTCGCCGCCGAATCCGTCCTCCATCGAGTGCCAGGTGTCGGAACCCTTCTCGCGCACGACGAAGGGCTCGCGCATCAGCCTGGCCAACGGGATGCTTTTCGCGCCGACCAGCGGATGGCCCGGCGCCGCGACGATCACGTACGGATGCGGCGCGAAGGGCTGGTGGACGGTGTCCATGCCGGTGGGCGGGCGCACCATGATCGCCAGGTCGGTGAGGTTCTCGGCGATGCGGGTCAGCAGGTCCTCGCGGTTGTGGACCGTGAAGTTCAGCGTCACGCCGCGATGGCGGCCGGCAAACTCCACCAGCAGGCGCGGGAAGAAGTAGTCGCCGGCGCTGATCACGCCCACGTTGAGCCGGCCGCCCGAGACGCCGCGGAACTGCGTCATCGCATGCTCGGCCGCCTCGAACTGCTGGATGATGGCGCGGCTGATCGCGAGCAGCTCGGTGCCGGCCGGCGTCAGGTAGATCTTCTTGCCGAATTGCTCGAACAGCACGTTGCCGGCATGCTCCTCGAGCTTGCGGATCTGGGTGGAGACGGCCGGCTGCGTGAGATGGAGCTCCTCCGCCGCGCGCGAGAAGCTCAGCAGCCGCGCGACCGCCTCGAAGACCTTCAACTGGCGCAGGGTCGCGTTCTTCATCCAAGGGAATGTAAGCGCGCCCTGCGAGGGCGCGCCGGGCTCAGGCCATCTCGTGGAGACGAACCCGCCCGCGCTGGTCTTCCATGGTCCGCGCGAGCAGCTTGACCAGCGAGTACACCGTGTCGATGTGCGGCGTGGAGGTATCGGTGAGCCGCGCCAGCTCGACCACCGCGCCCACCAACGCATCGATCTCCGGCGCGCGCCCGGCCTCCACGTCCTGCAGCATCGAGGTCTTGTGCTTGCCCACCTTCTCGGCGCCGGCGATGCGCTTTTCGAGCGATACGCGGAACTCGATGCCCAGCTTGTGAGCGACGGCCTGGGCCTCGCGCATCATCGCTGCGGCCAGCTCGCGCGAGGGCGGGTACTGGCAGATGTCGACCAGCGTGGAATGCGCGAGGCTGCTGATCGGGTTGAAGGTCAGGTTGCCCCACAGCTTGAGCCAGATCTCGGCGCGGATGTTGTCGAGCACGGGCGCCTTGAAGCCCGCTTCGCCGAAGCAGGCGGAGACCCGGTTCACGCGTTCGCTCGATGTGCCGTCCAGCTCGCCGACGGGAAAGCGGTCGCCCTCGATGTGCTTCACCACGCCCGGCGCGATGAGCTCCGAGGCGGGGTAGACCACGCAGCCGATGACCCGCTGCGCCGGGATGCTGGAGGCGACCATGCCGCGCGGGTCGACGCTCTTCACCGCCGTGCCTTCGAACGGCCCTCCGTGCTTCTGGAAGTACCAGTAGGGGATGCCGTTCTGCATGGTCACCACGACGGTCTGTGGGCCGAACAGCTTCGGCACCTCGCTCGCCACCGCTTCGACCTGGTGGGCCTTCATCGCCAGGATGACGATGTCCTGCGCGCCGGCCTGCTCGTAGCGGTCGGTCGCCTTCACGTTGCGCGCGACCTGCTCCTCGCCCTCGGCCGAGATGAGCCGGATGCCGTTCGTCGCGATGGCGTCGAGGTTGGCGCCCCGCACGATGAACGTGACGTCCTCGCCGGCCAGCGCGAGCTTCGCCCCGACCAGGCCGCCGATCGCGCCGGCGCCTATCACTGCTATCTTCATGTCGATCCTTGAAGTGTTGAATCTCTTGCGAGCTCAGCCGTCGCCGAAGCGGTTGCTCAACCTGCCGATGCCGTTGATCTCGACCTCGACCAGGTTGCCCGGCTTCATCGAGCCGACGCCGACCGAGGTGCCGCACAGGATCACGTCGCCGGGATGCAAGGTCATGTCGAGGGAGATCAGGCTGACCAGCTGCGCAACGGAAAAGCGCATGTCGCTGATGGGGTAGTGCTGCCGCGCCGCGCCGTCGAGCAGCGTGGTGACGGTGAGCGACGCGGGGTCCAGGCCAGTGGCCACCGCCGGGCCCATCGGGCAGAAGGTGTCGAAGCCCTTGGCGCGCGCCCATTGGGCAAAGGAGGCGTCACGGTGGAGGATGTCGGCCACCGTCACGTCGTTGGCGCAGGTGTAGCCGAACACGTGGTCCAGCGCCTGCGCTTCCGGCACCGCGGTGCAGGTCTTGCCGATGACGATGCCGAGCTCGCCCTCGAACACCACCTTGCCCTCGCACAGCGGCTTGCGGATGGGCTCGCCGGCGGCGAGGAAGGAGTTGGGGGCCTTCAACAGGTACAGCGGCTCGGCGGGGACCGGCAGCTGGAGCTTCTCGCCGAGCGCATGGAAGTTGTTCCACAACGCGATGACCTTGCTGGGCTGGGTGGGCGTGAGCAGCCTGAGCTCGTCGAGCGCGAACACGCTGCCGGTCGGCTCAGGCGCAGCGAACATGTCGCCGCGGTGCTCGCGCACATGCTTGCCGTCCAGCGCGCCGAAGCCCGTCTTGCCGGCGCGTGCGAAGCGGACCCATCGTTGTTGCAGTTGCTGCATGTCTCTCTCAATCGAAGGGAAGGTAGTCGGGGATGACCAGCGAGGCGAGCAGCTTCCCGATGTCCGCAGGATTGCGCGTGACGTGGATGCCGCAGTCTTTCATCACCGCCAGCTTGGCTTGCGCCGTGCCCTGTCCGCCGGAGACGATGGCGCCCGCATGGCCCATGCGCTTGCCCGGCGGCGCACTGGCGCCTGCAATGAAGCCGACCACGGGCTTGCGCATGTGCTTCTTGACCCAGCGTGCGCAGCGCTCCTCGGCGTCGCCGCCGATCTCGCCGACCATGACCACGGCGTCGGTGTGCGGGTCGTCGTTGAAGAGTTTCAGAACATCGATGTGCCCGAGCCCGCCGACCGGGTCACCGCCGATGCCGACGACCGTCGACTGGCCGATGCCGAAGGCCGCAAGCTGACTGGCGGCCTCGTAGGTCAGCGTGCCGGAGCGCGACACCACGCCGATGCGGCCGCGCTGGTGGATGTGGCCCGGCATGATGCCGATCTTGATCTCGTCGGGCGTGATCAGGCCCGGGCAGTTGGGGCCCAGCAGCAGGGTCTTGCGCCCAAGCATGCGATGCCGCGTGCGGATCATGTCGCGCACCGGGATGCCCTCGGTGATGCAGACGACCAGGTCGAGCCCGGCATCGACCGCCTCGTCGATCGCGGCGGCCGCGAAGGGCGGCGGCACGTAGATCACCGAGACCGTCGCGCCGGTCCGCTCCTTCGCCTCCCGGACGGTGCCGAACACGGGGATGCCGTCGAGCGATTCGCCGGCCTTGTGGGGATTCACGCCGGCGACGAAGCACTTCCTGCCGTTGCCGTACTCGCGGCACATCTCGGTGTGGAAGCGCGCGGTCTTGCCGGTGATGCCCTGCGTGATCACGCGGGTGCTCCTGTTGACGAGGATCGACATGTCACCGGCTCCTTGCGGCAGCGACCGCCAGCTCGGCCGCATCGGCCATGTCGTGGGCGCTGACGATCGGCAGGCCCGACCGCGCGAGCAGGGCCCGGCCCTCCTTCTCGCGGGTGCCCTTCATGCGCACGACCATCGGCACCTTGAGCCCGACCTCGCGCGCGGCGGCGATCACGCCTTGCGCGATCAGGTCGCACTTCATGATGCCGCCGAAGATGTTGACCAGGATGGCCGCGAGCCTTGGGTTGCGCAGCATCAGCTTGAAGGCCTCGGCCACTTTCTCGGCCGTTGCGCCGCCGCCCACGTCGAGGAAGTTGGCGGGCGCGCCGCCGTAGAGCCGGATCACGTCCATGGTCGCCATCGCCAGGCCGGCGCCGTTGACCAGGCAGCCGATGTTGCCGGCCAGCGGGATGTAGGAGAGCTCGAGCTTTGCGGCCTCGACCTCGGACGGGTCCTCCTCGTCGAGGTCGCGCAACGCGGCGATCTCCGGATGGCGGAAGAGCGCATTCGCATCGAAGTCGAACTTGGCAGCGAGCGCCAGGAGGCGGCCGTCGCCGGCCAGGGCCAGCGGGTTGATCTCGGCCAATGAGGCATCGCATTCGTCGAAGGCGCGGTAGAGGTTCTGCATCAGGGCACGCGCCTGCGGGATCGCCTTTTCCGGCAGGCCGATCCCGCGCGCGACGGTGTCGGCCTCGGCCGGCCTCAGGCCTGTGCCCGGATCGATGCAGAGCTTGTGGATCCGTTCCGGCGACCGGGCCGCCACGTCCTCGATGTCCATGCCGCCCTCGGCCGAGGCCATCAAGGCGACGCGCTGCGCCTCGCGGTCCACCACCAGGCCCAGGTAGAACTCGTGGGCAATGTCGACGCCCTCCTCGACCAGCAGGCACTTGACGATCCGGCCTTCGGGACCGGTCTGAGGTGTTCGCAAGCGCATGCCCAGGAGGTGGCTGGCGTGCTGCCGGACTTCCGCGATCGACCGGGCCACTTTCACGCCGCCACCCTGGCCGCGGCCGCCGGCGTGGATCTGGGCCTTGAGGACCCAGATCTCGCCGCCCAGCTGCATGGCCGCCTCCGCCGCCTCGTCGGCCGAGCGGCAGGGAAATCCGCGCGGCGTGGCCACGCCGAATTTCCGCAACAGCGCCTTGCCCTGGTATTCGTGGATATGCATGGCGGTGAGCGGCTGTTCGTGCGGCGGGAGAATTTCAGATGCCGAGCTCGCTGCCGCCCGCCTGCGCCCAGTCGAAATACCTGGACGGGGCCGCGCCGCAACGCCGGATGTGCTGTGCCTTTTTCTGCTGGATGACCTCGGCGAGGAAGGCCGCGTCGTAGGCCTTCAGCAGATGCGGCTGGCAGGTCTGCAGGTAGTGGCAGATGCGCCCGGCCGGGTCCTGGCTCGCACCCATCAATTCTTCGTAGGTGCGGCTGTCCCAATGCCACCGGAAGCCCAATTCGTAAAACGCCGCGTTGTAGGCATTGCGCTCCATTTCGTCGTTCCGGTATTGAATTGGCAAATCATTGATCATGGCTTTCTCCTTCAAATTGGTTGCCGCGGTCAGCTCAATTGAATTCGCTCGGCATGACCAAAATGTAGGAGGGTCGATCAATAAATAACAGTGAAACTATTTTATTGAATACATTTGCTATGAGTTATGGATCGGGCGCGTGGCACCGCCGCCCGGCTCGCCTTGCGGGCTCAGGCGCCGCGCCTCAGATCACGCCTTCCTGGCGCAGCATCGCCAGGTCGTCCGCGCCGTAGCCCAGCTGCCGCAGCACTTCCTCGGTGTGCTCGCCCAGCAGCGGCGAGCGCGTCACCTCGGTCGGGCTGTCCGACAGCTTGATGGGATTGCCCACCGTCAGGTACTTGCCCCGGGTCGGGTGTTCGACCTCGACGATGGTGCCGCTCTCGCGCAGCGATTCGTCGGCGGCGATCTCCTTCATCGAAAGGATCGGCCCGCAGGGAATGTCGTACCGGTTGAGGATCTCCATGGCCTCGAACTTGTCCTTGGTCATGGTCCATTGCTCGATGCGCGCGAAGATCGGCTTCAGGTGCAGCAGGCGCGCGGCCGGCGTGGCATAGGCCTCGTCGGTGATCCAGCCCTCCTCGCCGATCACCTTGCACACCGCCGGCCAGACCGCGGCCTGCGTGATGAAGTAGATGTAGGCGTTGGGATCGGTCTCCCAGCCCTTGCAGCGCAGGATCGAGCCCGGCTGGCCACCGCCCGAGGCGTTGCCGGCGCGCGGCACCGCGTCGCCGAACTTGCCGTCGGGGTACTGGGGGTATTCGTGCAGGGTGCCGGTGCGCTCCAGCCGCTGCTGGTCGCGCATCTTCACGCGGCAGAGGTTGAGCACGGCGTCCTGCATCGGCGCCAGCACCTTCTGGCCACGCCCCGTGGTGTTGCGCTGGTAGAGCGCCGCCATGATGCCGAGCGCCAGGTGCAGGCCGGTCCCGCTGTCGCCGATCTGCGCGCCGGTGACGACCGGCGGGCCGTCCTCGAAACCGGTGGTCGACGCCGCGCCGCCGGCGCATTGGGCCACGTTCTCGTACACCTTGCAGTCGGCGTACTTGCCGGGCCCGAAGCCCTTGACCGAAGCCACGATCATGCGCGGGTTGAGGTCCTGGATATGGCTCCAGGTGATGCCCATGCGGTCCAGCGCGCCGGGCGCGAAGTTCTCGACCAGCACGTCGCAGGTCTTGATCAGCGTGTCCAGCACCTGCTTGCCCTTGGGCTTCTTGGTGTCCAGCGTGATCGAGCGCTTGTTGTGGTTCAGCATCGTGAAGTAGAGGCTGTCCACGCCGGGAATGTCGCGCAACTGGCCACGCGTCGCGTCGCCCTCGCCGGCGCGCTCGACCTTGATCACGTCGGCGCCGAACCAGGCCAGCAGCTGGGTGCAGGTGGGGCCGGACTGCACATGGGTGAAATCCAGGATGCGGACGCCTTCGAGGGCCTTGCTCATCGTTTGTCTCCTAGGTCTTCGCTTCGACTTCTGCCAGACGTGCGCGCAGCTTGCGCTCCTCGGCGAAGCGGGCCGTTTCATCGCGCACGATCGCGACGATAGCCGTGACCTTGCGATCCTCGGAAAACAGCATCGACACGGTGAAGGCGATCGACAGCGTATGCCCGTCCTTGTGCAGCGCGGGCACGCGCAGCAGGTCGGCGCCATACTTGGTGATGCCGGTGGCCATGGTCTTCTGGTAACCCTCCCAGTGCCGCCCGCGCTGGCGCTGCGGGATGATCAGGTCGAGCGAGCGGCCCAGCGCCTCGGCCTCGGTGAAGCCGAAGATGCGCTCGGCGGCCCGGTTCCAGAGCACGATCGCGCCCTCGGCATCGCAGGCCATGATGGCATCGCCGGCGCCTTCGACGAGCTGCTTCAGATCGATGTTTGATTGCAAGCGTATCTCCGGGATGTGAAGCGGACCTATTCCAGGAACACCGCGGAACCGGCTTTGCCGGGCCGCTGGTGTTGCCCCCGGTGAGGGGGTGGCGACCACAGGAAGTGGGCCAACCTGGGGGAGAGCGTTATTAGATTGCCTTGGCTTCGCGCAGATTCGCGATCTGCTCCTTCGAGTATCCCAGCTCGGCCAGCACCTCCTCGCTGTGCTCGCCCAGCAGCGGCGACGGGGTGATCTCCGGCTTCAGGTCGGAGAACTTGATCGGGCTGCCGACGGTGAAATAGTTGCCGCGCTCCTTGTGGCCCTTCACCTCAACGATCGAGCCGCTCTTGCGCAGCGATTCGTCGTGCAGCAGCTCCTTCATGGTCAGCACCGGGGAGCAGGGGATGTCGAACTTGCGCAGGATGTCCACCGCCTCGAACTTCGTCTTGTCGGCCAGCCAGTCCTCGATGGTCGCGAAGATCGCGGTGATGTGCGGCTGGCGTGCCTTGGCCGTCATGTAGTCGGGGTCGGTCTTCCACTCGGGCTTGCCGATGGCATCGCAGATCGGAGCCCAGGCGTGGCCCTGCACCGTGAAGTAGATGTACGCGTTGGGGTCGGTTTCCCAGCCCTTGCACTTGAGCACCCAGCCCGGCTGGCCCCCGCCGCCGGCATTGCCGCCCCGCGGCACGACGTCGCTGAAGGTGCCGTGCGGGTACTGCGGGTACTCCTCGAGATAGCCGAGCCGGTCCAGGCGCAGCTGGTCGCGCATCTTCACGCGGCAGAGGTTCAGCACGGCGTCTTGCATCGCGCAGGCCACGCGCTGGCCCTTGCCGGTCTGCTGGCGGCCGATGATGGCGGTCAGGATGCCGATCGCCAGGTGCATGCCGGTGTTGCTGTCGCCCAGGGCGGCGGCGCTCACGGTCGGCGGGCCGTCCCAGAAGCCGGTGGTCGATGCCGCGCCGCCGGCGCACTGCGCGACGTTCTCGTACACCTTCAGGTCGTCATAGTGGTGGCCGTCGCTGAAGCCCTTGACCGAGGCGACGATCATCTTGGGATTGAGCTCCTGGATGCGCTCCCAGGTGAAGCCCATGCGGTCGAGCGCGCCGGGGCCGAAGTTCTCGACCAGCACGTCGGATTCGCGGATCAGCTTCTCCAGCACGACCTTGCCCTCCGGCTGCTTGGTGTCCAGCGTCAGCGAGCGCTTGTTGCTGTTGAGCATGGTGAAGTACAGCGCATCGACATCCGGAATGTCGCGCAGCTGCGTGCGCGTGACGTCGCCGGAGCCCGGGCGCTCGACCTTGATGACGTCGGCCCCGAACCAGGCCAGCATCTGAGTACACGCGGGCCCGGCCTGGACATGGGTGAAGTCGATGATCTTGATGCCGTTGAGGGGTTTGTTGTTGCTGCTCATGTGATAGCTCCTGTGTTGCCTGGGATTACTTCTTCTTCGCCGCGCTCGGGTTGAGACTGGTGATGCGGCCGCTTTCGGTGCCGGCGGTCTCGTCGATCACGGCGTTGATCAGGGTCGGGCGGCCGGAGGCGACGGCCTCGCTCAGGGCCTTCTGCAGCTCTTCCGCAGTGGTGGCGTGCACGCCGACGCCGCCGAAGGCCTCCATCAGCTTGTCGTAGCGCGCGTCCTTGACGAACACGGTCGGCGCCACGTCGGCGGTGCCGCTGGTGTTCACGTCGGTGCCGCGGTAGACGCCGTTGTTGTTGAAGACGACGACGCAGACCGGCAGGTTGTAGCGGCAGATGGTCTCGACCTCCATGCCGCTGAAGCCGAAGGCGCTGTCGCCCTCGATGGCGATCACCGGCTTGCCGGTGACCACGGCCGCGGCGACGGCAAAGCCCATGCCGATACCCATGATTCCCCACGTGCCGACGTCGAGGCGTTTGCGCGGCTCGTACATGTCGACGATGCTGCGTGCGAAGTCCAGCGTGTTGGCGCCCTCGTTGACGACGATCGCATCGGGCCGCGCCTTCACCTGGTCGCGGATCACGCTGAGCGCGCTCTGGAAGTTCATCGGCGAGGGCCGCGCGGCCAGCGTGGCCGCCATCTTCGAGAGGTTCTTGTCCTTGCGCTCGGCGATGCCGCCGGTCCAATCGGCCGGGGGCTTGGCCCAATTGCCGTCGATGCCCGCGAGCAGCGCCGACACGCAGGAGCCGATGTCGCCGATCACGGGCGCAGCGATCGCGACGTTGCTGTCGATCTCGGTCGGCGCGATGTCGATCTGGATGAACTGCTTGGCGCCCTTGTCCTGGCCCCAGGTCTTGCCCTTGCCGTGCGACAGCAGCCAGTTGAGGCGCGCGCCGACCAGCATCACCACGTCGGCTTCCTGCAGCACGTAGGAGCGCGCGGCGGCGGCCGATTGCGCATGGGTGTCGGGCAGCAGGCCCTTGGCCATCGACATCGGCAGGTAGGGGATGCCGGTCTTCTCGACCAGCGCGCGGATGTCGACGTCGGCCTGCGCATAGGCCGCCCCCTTGCCCAGCAGGATCAGCGGCCGCTTGGCGCCCTTGAGCAGATCGAGCGCGCGCTTCACCGCGTCGGGCGCGGGGATCTGGCGCGGCGCCGGGTCAACCACCTTGATCAGCGACTTTCGGCCGGCCTCGGCATCCAGGGTCTGCGCGAACAGCTTGGCCGGCAGGTCCAGGTACACGCCGCCCGGGCGGCCCGAGAGGGCCGAACGGATCGCCCGCGCGATGCCGACACCGATGTCCTCGGCGTGCAGCACGCGAAAGGCAGCCTTGCACAGCGGCTTGGCGATCGCGAGCTGGTCCATCTCCTCGTAGTCACCCTGCTGCAGGTCGACGATCTCGCGCTCGCTGGAGCCGCTGATCAGGATCATCGGGAAGCAGTTGGTGGTGGCGTTGGCCAACGCCGTGAGGCCGTTGAGGAAGCCGGGCGCCGACACCGTGAGGCAGATGCCGGGCTTCTGCGTCAGGAAGCCGGCGGCCGCGGCGGCGTTGCCGGCATGCTGCTCGTGGCGAAAGGAGATCACCCGCATGCCCTCGGCCTGCGCCATGCGCGTGAGGTCGGTGATCGGGATGCCGGGCAGGCCGAAGATCGTGTCGATGTCGTTCAGCTTCAGCGCATCGATTACCAGGTGGAAGCCGTCGGTCGTCTCGCGGGCCGGCGCGTCGTCCGTCATGTTCTTGAGGGCCCGCGCGACCAGCTCGTCGGCGGTCGAGTCGGCCTGCTTGGCGGTGCTGACTGAGGACATGTCTCTCCTTGTGCTTGGGTATGAATGGCCAGGGGCCGAGCCACGACTATGATTCGAGGCCAAGCTGCAGCCGTTGACCTTGGTCAACTTTCCGGAAAACGACACCGGCTCGATGAACCGGCGGTCGTCGCGATATCGAGCAAGACGGGACCCATGACCCTGTTGGAAAACCACCCGGAGAAAAACATCATTCGTGCCCAACTCCGGCAGAACATCCTTCTCAAGGAACTGAGCGAGGGTGACCGCGCCGAGCTGGAGTCCCACCTTGCCGTGGTGGACGGAAACAAGGGCGACTTCCTGCTGCACCAGGGCGTGCGCGAGATGGAGCAGTACTTCATCCTCGACGGCATCCTCAAGCGGGTGGTGAGCAATCCGGCGGGCAAGGAAATGATCCTGCGCTTCGCCGACGAGAACGACATGGAGACCAGCTACGCCGCCCTGCGGCTGGGCACGCCGACGCCGTACGGCATCGTCTGCGTGACCAAGGCGCGGGTTGCCAGCCTGCCGCTGAAGGAGTGGATTGCCTTTCTCAACCGCCACCCCGACACGAAGGAGCTGTTCGAGTTCAGCGTGATGCGCGGGATGAGCGAGATCATGGCGCACACCATCACGCTGCACCTGCTGGACGCGCCGGGCCGCGTGCACCGCTTCATGCGCAAGCATCCGGAACTGGTGGATCGGATTCCGAGCAAGGAACTGGCCTCCTATCTCAATCTGTCGGCGGAGACGCTCAGCCGGTTGAAGAAGCGCGGAAAGATCTGACTCAGGTCTGCTTGGCCGAGGCGAAGCGGCGCGTGCCGGTCATCAGTCGCAGTTCGTTGGTCACGCCCGAGACACCAGGCACCGCGATGGCCACGTGCTCGGCCTGCTCGCGCTCCTCGGCGTCGAGGACGATGCCGCGCAGCTTCACATCGCCCTGCTTGGCCTGGATGGTGATGCTGATGTCGCGCGTCTCCTCGTGCTCCTTGAGCGCCGCGCGCACGCGCGCCTCGAGTGCCATGTTGGCCAGCAGGGCGCGCGACTCGGATGTCTCGGCGAATTCCGGGCGTTGCGTCATCAGGCGGATCAGCTCCACGCAGCTGTCGACCGAGACGCGATCGGTGTTGAGCACCAGGTCGTAGAGCACCGGGTCGCCCCAGGTCACGCCGAACTGCTCGTGCATGCGCGAGGCGTGCGCGTGGTCGCTGCGCCGGATCTCGGCCTCGGCGAACTCGGCATCATCGGTGCCGAGGTGGGCCATCAGCCACTCGATGCGCTTCCTGAGCGAGCGCGTGACGCGCACGCACAGCACATGCGGCACCGGCCGCAGCAGGCAGGTGGCACCCCAGCCGCGCAGCACCACGTTACCGCCGTCTGCCAGCGAGAACACTTCTTCCGCCGTATAGAGCGCGACGCTGCGGCGGTCGGTGGTCAGGCGCTCCACCAGGCCGGCCTTGCCGTCGCGCAGCCGGCCGATCAGGCTGGTCGACACCTGCGCCCTGTCGGCCACGCGCTCGATGGCCTCGTGGCGCATGACGGCCAGTCCGAGCGCGCCGGCGAGCTGCAGCGACACGTCCTTGGCGAGGGAACCCATTTCCTGGGTCATTGCGATGACGGGCATGCGGCCTCCTCGATCAGTCCACCGGCCGTTCGGCGGCGAACTCGTCAGGCTTTTTTGGCTTGATCATCGCCAGCACTTTCGAGATCAGCGGCCAGAAGAGCATGGTCAGCGCCAGCGTGGTGATGCTGCCCACCAGCGGGTTCGACCACATGATGCCGACCTCTCCCTGCGAGACCAGCATGGCTTGGCGGAAGGAGTCCTCGGCCTTGTCGCCGAGCACCAGCGCGAGCACCAGCGGCGCGAGCGGGAAGTCGAGCTTCTTGAAGATGTAGCCCACCACGCCGAAGCCGAGCATGAACCAGATGTCGAGCATCGCGTTGTGCACGGTGTAGGCGCCGATCGCGCAGATCACGATGATCACCGGCGCGATGATCGAGAAGGGAATGCGCAGGATCGAGGCGAACAGCGGCACCGTGCTCAGCACTACGATCAGCCCGACGACGTTGCCCAGGTACATGCTGGCGATCAGGCCCCACACGAAGTCCTTCTGCTCGACGAAGAGCAGTGGGCCCGGCTGCAGGCCCCAGATCAGCAGGCCGCCCAGCAGCACCGCCGCGGTGGGCGAACCGGGGATGCCCAGCGCCAGCATCGGCAGCAGGGCGCTGGTGCCGGCGGCATGCGCCGCGGTCTCGGGCGCGACCACGCCCTCCATCTCGCCGGTGCCGAACTTGGGCCCCCGCTTCGACATCTTCTTGGCCAGGCCGTAGCTCATGAAGGAGGCCGGCGTAGCACCACCGGGCGTGATGCCCATCCAGATGCCGATCAGGGAGCTGCGCAGCGAGGTGACCCAGTACTGCGGCAGCTGCTTCCAGGTCTGCAGCACCACCTTGGGATCGATCTTGGCGCTCTTGCCGGAGAACTTCAGCCCCTCCTCCATCGACAGCAGGATCTCGCCGATGCCGAACAGGCCGATGACCGCGATCAGGAAGTCGAAGCCGCGCATCAGCTCCGGCTGGCCGAAGGTCAGGCGCAGTTGCCCGGTCACGGTGTCCATGCCGACGCTGGCGAGCGCGAAGCCGAGGGCCATCGATGCCAGGATCTTGAAGGGCGAGCCCTTGCCCATGCCGACGAAGCTGCAGAAGGTCAGCAGGTAGACGGCGAAGAACTCCGGCGAGCCGAACTTGAGCGCGAACTTGGCCACCAGCGGCGCCAGGAAGGTGATCATCACCACCGCCAGGAAGGCACCGACGAAGGACGAGGTGAAGGCGGTGGTGAGCGCCGCGCCCGCCTTCCCTTGCTGGGCCATCGGGTAGCCGTCGAAGGTGGTGGCCACCGACCAGGGCTCGCCGGGGATGTTGAAGAGCACGGAGGTGATCGCCCCGCCGAACAGCGCACCCCAGTAGATGCAGGACAGCATGATGATGGCCGAGGTCGGCGACATCGTGAAGGTGAGGGGCAGCAGGATCGCCACGCCGTTGGCGCCGCCCAGCCCGGGCAGCACGCCGATCAACACACCCAGGATGATCCCGACGAACATCAGGACGATGTTCATGGGGGTCAGGATCACGGCGAAGCCCTGCATCAGGGCGCTGATTTCATCCATTTCGGGTTCGCTCCGTGAGGTTCAATAACCGAGAAAGCGAAGCGGATCGAGCGAGCCCTTGAACAGCGGCACCTTGAACCAGACTTCGAACATGAGAAAGAAGAGCGCGTTGACGGCGAACGCGATAACCGAGCTCTTCACCCAGGAGTACTTGCCCAGCACCACCATGAAGAGCGCGATGTAGACGGCCGAGGCGACATACAGGCCCAGCAAGGTGACGGCCAGCACGTAGACGGTGGCCGGCACCAGCACCGACAGCACGCGCTTGAGTTGCTCCGAATCGACGAAGACCTCGGTGTTCCTGTTCTTGCCGAGGAGCGCCTGGTAGAGGATGCCGGCGCCGGAGACCACGATGATCACCCCTATGTAGAACGGGAAGTAGCCAGCCCCAGGACCGTCGGAGGTCCAGCCCGCGCCGAGGCGGCGGCTCTCGAAGACCACGCCCAGGCCGACGATCAGCAAGACCGCTGCCACTACCGCTTCGACGATGTGGGTGCGCACGCCGATGCGCACCGGGTTCTCGGAATTTTCGTTGTGCTCCATGGAGCCCCCGTCGTGTGTGTCGAGAAAGATCGGAGGCGGAATTCCCGCCCTCCACCCGGCCGCGCAGGCGCGCGGCGCTCTGCCGCTCTGTTTACCGGCTACTTGGCGCTGGCGGCGATGAAGCCGGCGTCAGTCATCAGCGTGCGATGCGTGGCCTCGGCGGAGGCGAGCCACTTCGCGAATGGCTCGCCGGTCATGAAGGTCGGGTTGAAGGCCCCCTTCTCCATGTACTCCTTCCATTCCGGCGTGGCTGCCACCTTGGTCAGCAAGTCGACATAGAAGGCCAACTGGTCGGGCGTCACGCCTGCCGGCATGAAGATGCCGCGCAGCATCGTGTAGTTGGTGGGCACGCCGGCTTCCTTGCAGGTCGGGATGTCGTTCCACGACTGCGTGTCGGTGACCTTGGTCTTGAAGGGCATGCGCTCGTCGTCGAACACGCACAGCGCGCGCAGCTTGCCGGCGCGCCACTGTGCGACCGCCTCGATCGGGTTGTTGACGGTGGAGTTCACATGGCCGCCCACCAGCTGCACCGCCACCTCGCCGCCGCCCTTGAAGGGCACGTAGATGAACTTGGTACCGGTGGCCTTTTCCAGCGCGACCGTGATGATCTGGTCTTCCTGCTTGGAGCCGGTGCCGGCCATCTTGAACTTGTTCGGGCCCGCCGCCTTGACCGCCGCGATGTACTCGCTGGCATTCTTGTAAGGCTGCTCGGCGTTGGTCCAGAGCACGAACTGGTCGAGCGCCAGCATCGCCACCGGCGTCATGTCCTTGTAGTTGAACGGCACGCCGGTGGCCATGGGCGTGGTGAACAGGTTCGACAGCGAGATGATGATCTTGTGCGGGTCGCCTTTCGCCTCCTTGACCGCGAGGAAACCTTCGGCACCGGCGCCGCCCGACTTGTTGACGACGATCAGCGGCTCCTTCATCAACTTGTACTTGATGACGATGCCCTGCAGCAGGCGCGCCATCTGGTCGGCGCCGCCGCCGGTGCCGGCCGGGATCACGAACTCCACCGGCTTCGTCGGTTCCCATGCCAGTGCGGGCGTGGCGCCGGCGAGTGCGAGAAGGGCTGCGGCAAGCGCCTTGGTGCCATGGGTCCGGGCGCGCGAAATGATGCTGTCGATCATGTTGTCTCCTGTTGAAGCTGCGCTCTTCTTGAATGGAATCGCAGTGGAAATCCCAGTGCGGCAATGCTGCGCGCCAGCCGCAAAAGGCAGCTTGACCATGGTCAACTTTTCTGAGATTCCGTATTCGGGTTACCCCGCGAGTGGGCGCGCGAAGAGGCGTGCACCGAAGTCGCAGGCGAATTGCGGGTAAACCCTTAAAATCGGCACATCCACCCGCAACCCAGGAGTTCCCGCATGTCAGCCCTTGACCGCTCGTCAGGCTCGCGCGCATCCGGCGGCTTGATCGGCGCGTTCAAGGCCTTGGCCGACGAAGCCGGCGCGCTGCTCGATGCCTTGTTCAGCCCCGGCAGGATCATCGAAGAAGTCGAAGAGATGCGCGCGCTGCACCAGCGCGCGAACGGCCTCGAGGCCACCGACCCGCAGCGCGCCGCAGTGTTGCGCTGGCACGCCTCGCGCGTCGGGCTGCGCTAAGTTCAGCGGCCGGTGGGCGGCTGCTCGAAGGCCTCGCCGTTCCAGCCGAGCAGTTCCGCCAGCCGCCGGACGATCCAGCGGGCTTCGGCCGCGGAGACGCCAGCCTCGGGCGTGCTCAGCCCATCATGGATGCGTATGAGAATCTCCGCTTCCGACGGCACCTCGACATGGTGCAGCACCTGCGCGTGCGAGACGAGGTGGTTGGCGAGATCCTCGCAGACTTCGTAGCGCGCCCGCACGGTGGCGATGGGTTCGGCCAACCGCTGCCGCCCGTCGGTGTAGAGCGCGAAGAAGGAAGGCGGGATGTAGATCTGGTAGTCGTCGGACATGTACTGGCGCCCCAAGAAAAACGCGCCCGGAGGCGCGTCGTTCGTGCGGGAGAAGGAAGCAGGTCGGGCTCAGCCGCCCTTCTTGGCCCGCTTGCCCGGGTTCTTCTTGCTGCGGGTCGCAGTGCCGCGCTCCAGGCTCACCTTCTGGCCTCCGCCCATCCTGGGCAGGGTGTAGCCGGACGCTGGAACGGGCTTGGGGGTGGCCTTGCGGTCGGCCTCGGTGCGGATCTTCTGGGTCATGGAAGGCTCGGTCAAAAAAGAAGGAAGGGCGACATTAGGCCACATCGAGCAGCCGCACCTTGACGGAGCGGCCCTTGACGCGACCCGTCGAAAGCTTGTGCGCGGCCTCGCGTGCGATGCGCCGATCGACCGCGACGTAGGTCGAGAATTCGTTGATGCTGATCTTGCCGACCTGATCGCGCGTGAAGCCGGCCTCGCCGGTCAGCGCACCCAGCACATCGCCGGCGCGGATCTTGTCCTTGCGGCCGCCGGTGATCTGCAGCGTGGCCATGGGCGGCTGTAGCGGGCCTTCGGCATCGCTCGTGGCGGCGGCCAGCTCGGCCAGCGGATGCCACTCGGAAGCGCGGCCCTGGAGCTGCTCGATCTTGCCGACGCGGCCCATCTCGTCGAGGCTGGCCAGGTTGAGCGCCAGGCCTTCGGCGCCGGCGCGGCCGGTGCGGCCGATGCGGTGGACATGGACCTCGGCGTCGGGGGTCACGTCGACGTTGATCACGGCCTCCAGCTGCGCGATGTCGAGCCCGCGCGCCGCCACGTCGGTGGCGACCAGCACGGAGCAGCTGCGGTTGGCGAACTGCACCAGCACCTGGTCGCGCTCGCGCTGCTCGAGCTCGCCGAACAGGGCGAGCGCGCTGAAGCCCTGGGCCTGGAGCACCTGCGCCAGGTCGCGGCACTGCTGCTTGGTGTTGCAAAAGGCCAGCGTGCTCTGCGGGCGGAAACTGTTCAGCAGCAGGCCTACGGCATGCAGCCGCTCGCTGTCGTCCACCTCGTACCAGCGCTGGCGGATCTTGCTTTCTTCATGCTGCGTCGTCGCCACCGCGATCTGCTGCGGGTTCTTCATGAACTGCGCGGCGAGCTTGGCGATGCCCTCGGGATAGGTGGCGGAGAACAGCAGGGTCTGGCGCTCCTTCGGGCATTGGCGCGCGACCGTCGCGATGTCGTCGAGGAAGCCCATGTCGAGCATGCGATCGGCCTCGTCGAGCACCAGGGTGCCGAGTGCCTCGAGCTGCAGGCTGCCGCGCTCCAGGTGATCGAGCACGCGGCCGGGCGTGCCGACCACGACGTGGGCGCCGTGCGCGAGGCTGGACAGCTGGCCGCGCAGCGCCACGCCTCCGCAGAGGGTGACCACCTTGATGTTCTCCTCGGCGCGGGCCAGGCGGCGAATCTCGGCCGTCACCTGGTCGGCCAGCTCGCGCGTCGGGCACAGCACCAGGGCCTGCACCGCGAAGCGGCGCGGGTCGAGCCGCGCCAGCAGCGGGAGCGCGAAGGCGGCGGTCTTGCCGCTGCCGGTCCTGGCCTGGGCGATCAGGTCCGCGCCGCCGAGCGCCGCCGGCAGGCTGGCCGCCTGGATCGGCGTCATCTGCAGGTAGCCGAGCTGCCGCAGGTTCGCCAGTACGGGCGGCGAAAGCGGCAGCGTCGAGAAGTCGACGGCGGGACCGGTCACGTCAGTGCTCAGCGGCGCGGGCCGTTGTTGCCGCCGGTCGGCGGTGGGCCACGGCGTTCCAGGTGCCGGAACGTGATGCGGCCCTTGGTCAGGTCGTAGGGCGAGAGCTCCAGCGACACCTTGTCGCCGGCCAGGATGCGGATGTGGTGCTTGCGCATCTTGCCGCCGCTGTAGGCGATCAGTTGATGACCGTTGTCCAGGGTCACGCGGTAGCGGGAGTCGGGCAGCACTTCGGTGACTGCACCGTTCATTTCGATCAGTTCTTCCTTGGGCATGAGGACCTCTGAATGTTGCGTGGATGATTTCGAATCGGGCGCCTGCGCAGGGCGACACCGCCTTGCGCCTGAAACAGTGAGAAGGGCGCGGGCCCGCCGGATCTGGCGCCCACCGGAGCGGACAGCGCGCTCTATTCGCTTCAATGGAGTACGAAGGCAGTGGCGGCATTCATGGGCGCCCGGCCTGGCGCACCAACACACTGCATGAGCCGGCCGAGAGAGAGCCTGAGGAACCCAGGTCGGCCGGGGAGTGACGAAATGCTTCGTCGACTATCGAAGCGAACTCCGCATTCTAACCGGTCTGGCATGACTGTTGCTCGACGCTCTCACGGCCAGTGCCAAAGCCCATGGGCCGCGGAACGACATCGTGGAGCAGGCTTGCGAGCGCGCGGCCTGCGGCGCACCATCGCACCAACCATCGTTCCGAGGAGCGCGGCCATGAAAGATCCAGCGTCGTCCCGGCGGCTTCAGATGCTCGTCGCCTGGGTCTTCTGGCTGCTCCTGCTGGCTGCAATGCCGATGGCCCTGGCCGCCTCGCCGCCCCGGCCCGACGCCTACTCCGCCCAGGTGCAGGCGCTGCAGCGCGCGGGCGACGCGGTGGTAGCGCTGCGCGTCACCGCGACCGAGGGGGCGAGCTCGGTCGACAGCCTGGGCGCGCGGCGCTCCGGCTCCGGCGTGGTGATCGGGCCCGACGGGCTGATCCTCACCATCGGCTACCTGCTGCTCGAGGCCGAGACCATCGAGGTCATCACGCAGGACGATCGCACCCTGCCCGCGCGCCAGGTCGCTTACGACCTCGCGACCGGCTTCGGCCTGCTGCGGCCGTTGGTACCCTTGCGGGGCATCGCGCCGGTGCCCTTGGTGGGCGTGGCCGGCCTGAGCCCAGGCGAGCCCCTGCTGGTCGCCACCGGCAGCAACAGCGGCACCGAAGTGGGCTTCACCCGGCTGCTGGCCGTGCGGCCCTTCTCGGGCTACTGGGAGTACCACATCGAGTCGGCCCTGTTCACCAGTCCTCCGGTGCCCAACCACAGCGGGGCTCCGCTTTTCAACCGCAACGGCGAGCTGCTGGGCATCGGCAGCCTGTTCGTGCTGGAGGCGGCGGAGGGCCAGGAGCAGCGGGTGATCCCGGGCAACATGTTCGTGCCGGTCGAGCTGCTGCGGCCCGTGCTGGACGAGATGCAGGCTACCGGCCGCAGCAGTGCCAGCATCCGGCCCTGGCTGGGCCTGTCGTCGTCGGAGCGCGACGGCCATGTGCAGATCGTGCGCGTCGACCGCCAGGGACCCGCGCTGGCAGCCGGGCTCCAGCCGGGGGACGTGGTGCTGGAGGTGGACGGCATCCAGGTGGCCACGCTCGAGGCCTTCTACAAGCAGCTCTGGAAGCGCCCGGTGCCTGACGCCGAAGTGGAGCTCACGGTGCAGCAGGGCACGGAGACGCGCAAGGTGCGCATCCATGCGGTGGACCGCATGAAGACGCTGCGCAAGCCCGCCGGGATATGACTCAGCTGCGGATGCCCAGCATCCGGCGGTTGGCGGCGCTGTCGACGGCGCCGGCCGCGAAATCGTCGAAGGCCCGGTCGGCCACGCGGATGATGTGGTCGGCGATGAACTTCGCGCCCTCGCGCGCCCCGTCCTCCGGGTGCTTGAGGCAGCATTCCCATTCCAGCACCGCCCAGCCGGGGAAGTCGTAGGCCGCCATCTTCGAGAAGATGGCGCCGAAGTCGACCTGGCCGTCGCCCAGGGAGCGGAAGCGTCCGGCCCGGTCAATCCACGGCTGGAAGCCGCCGTACACGCCCTGCTTGCCGGTCGGGTTGAACTCCGCATCCTTCACATGGAAGATCTTGATGCGCTCGTGGTAGTGGTCGATGTATGCGAGGTAATCGAGCTGCTGCAGCACGAAGTGGCTGGGGTCGTAGAGCAGGCAGGCGCGCGGATGCCGGCCCACGCGCTCCAGGAACATCTCGTAGCTCACGCCGTCGTGCAGGTCCTCGCCCGGATGGATTTCGTAGCAGACATCGACGCCGGCATCGTCGAAGGCGTTGAGGATCGGCAGCCAGCGCCGCGCCAGTTCGTCGAAGGCCTCCTCGATCAGCCCGGGCGGGCGTGGCGGCCAGGAATAGAAGTAGGGCCAGGCCAGCGCTCCCGAAAAGGTGGCGTGCGCCGTGAGTCCGAGGTTCGCCGAAGCCTTGGCCGCGAGGTGCAACTGCTCCACGGCCCAGGCCTGGCGCTTCACCGGGTCGTTGCGCACCTCGGGGGCCGCGAAGCCGTCGAAGCCCGCGTCGTAGGCCGGGTGCACCGCCACCAGCTGGCCTTGCAGGTGGGTCGAGAGCTCGGTGATCCGGATACCGTGCCGCGCGAGCGTGCCCTGCACCTCCTCGCAGTAGGTCCTGCTGTCCGCGGCCAGGCGCAGGTCGAAGAGCCGGGCGTCCCAGCTCGGGATCTGCACGCCCTCGTAGCCAAGGCCGGCGGCCCAGCCGGCGATGGCGTCGAGCGAATCGAAGGGGGCGCCGTCGCCCGCGAACTGGGCCAGGAAGATGGCGGGGCCCTGGATGGTCTTCATTCGGTCACTCCTGTCTGTCGAGTCGCACGCCAAAGAGGGCGATCCTATCGCCGCGGCGCTGTCCGACGCAGCGGCGGGGTGTGCTGTCCACTGCGAGGGGCTTTGGAACGTTTCACAATGCTTGTACCGTTATAGAAGGCGCGCGGCCCCAGCGCGGCGCCTGGATCGCGATGCCACAAACCGTTTCCGGCCGATTGAAGATCGGCCTGTCCGCCTGCTTTTCCCACGCCGACCCGGCGCGCTCGCTGTTCACCAACAAGACGCTGCAGTACGTCGAGCAGTCGATCACCCACTGGCTGATGTCGGCCGGCGCGATGGTGGTGATGGTGCCCTGCCCCACCGGCGAGACGGCGCGCGGCGACACCAAGCTCTCGCACTACGCGGAGTGGCTCGACGGCGTGGTGATGCACGGCGGCGCGGACGTCTGGCCCGGCAGCTACGGTGAGGTGCCGCTGAAGGACGCCTGGGTCGGGGACCGTGTCCGCGACCTCTACGACCTCGCGCTGGTGGAAGCCTTCGAGGAGGCCGGCAAGCCCATCTTCGGCGTGTGCCGCGGCCTGCAGCTCATCAACGTGGCCTTCGGCGGCACGCTCTATCAGGACATCGAGGCGCAGCATCCCAACGCGCTGCGGCACCGCGACCCGGTGACCTACGACCAGAACTTCCACGAGATCGGCTTCGCGCCCGGCTCGCGGCTGGCGAAGCTTTATCCGGGTATCGAACGCGCGCGCGTCAACAGCATCCACCATCAGGGCGTGAAGGACCTCGCGCCCGGCTTCGAGGTCGAGGCCTGGAGCATTCCCGACCGCGTACCCGAAGCCATTCGCCGCAAGGACGGGCGCGGCCGCAGCTACATCGCCGCCACCCAGTGGCATCCGGAATTCCACAAGTACGGCAGTACCGAGACGGTGGACGACACGCCCATCCTGGAAGACTTCCTCTGGGCCTGCGCGACCGCGAAGGTGAGCCCCAGGGGACCGCTGCGCACCGCCCCGGGCCGCATCCGCAACCGCGCCGCGCGGCTGCTGCGCCAGGCGCTGCTGATGCGCTAGCGCGACGCGCTAGTCGCGCGAGGAGCGGTTACGGGTGCCGGTGACGGCCGCGTCGATGGTGCCGAACACCGTCACTCCGCTGCTGCTGCCGATGGTCGGGCGCTCCCCGTCGGCGGCCGCGGGCGACGACGCACACCCTGCGACGGCGCCCAGCGCCACGATGAAGCACAAGGCGGAAAAGAGTTTCTTCACTGGATCTTCCTTTTCGTCAGTTCCTCAGCTCAGGTGCTTGCCCACGATCCCTGCGATCTCGAACATGGTCACCTGGTCCTTGCCGAACACCGGCCTGAGCTTGGCGTCGGCGTTGATGGCCCGCTTGTTGGCCGCGTCCTGCAGGCCGTGGGCCTTGATGTAGTCCCACAGCTTCTTGATGACCTCGGTGCGCGCCACAGGTTCCGCGCCGATCACCGCCGCCAGGGCGCCGCTCGGCTTGAGGCCTGCCGCCGGCTTGCGCGGCGCCTTGGGTGCGGCGGCCTTCTTCGCCGCGGGCGCCTTCGCCTTGGCCGGTGAAGCGGTCTTCTTCGCGGCCGCCGGCGGCGCCTTGCCAAAGCTCTTGCGCGCCGGGAACTTGCTGTCGCGCGGCTCGAACTCGAAGCTCACCTTGCCTTCCTCGGCATTCCAGGCCAGGAAGGCCTTGAAGGACCGCCGCGTGCGCATCGAGACGAACTTGTCCAGCAGGTCGGTCTTGCCGGTGGCCAGCAGCTTCTCGATCTGCGCGCGCTCGATCGGCTGCTGCAGGATGATCTTGCCGGTCTTGAAGTCGCAGCTCGGCGTCGGCTGGGCCTCGGTGGGCACCGACTTCTCGCAGACGTAGTTGCTGGCGTTCTCGAACACGCGCGCACCGCACTTCGGACACGGGCCCAGCGAGTGCTGGTCGCTGAAATCGACGATCTCGCCGGTCTCGGCGTTCTTGTCGTCGCCGAAGTCGAACTCCAGCTTCCAGTTCTTCGCCTCCTCGTCGTACTTGAGGATGATCTCGGAGGTGAAGGGCCAGCCGGCCTTGGAGCGGAAGCCTTCCAGCGGGCCGATGTGCTTGTCGCGCAGCAGTTGCTCGGCCTCCGCCACCTCGAAGGTGCGCCCGGCCGGGGACTTGCCGAAGGAGAAGCCGCAGCCTTCCTGCCCCGGCTTGCCGGTGCAGGCATAGCGGCGGTAGTTCTCCTTCACCACGCCGCCGCAGTTCGGGCACGGCGTGGACAGCGTCGCATAGTCCCCCGGCACGGTATCGCGGTCGTATTCCTTGGCCTTCTTGACGATGTGCTCCGTCATCTGGGCGATCTCTCGCATGAAGGCGGCGCGGCTGAGCTTGCCGTGCTCCATCTGCGCGAGCTTGTACTCCCACTCGCCGGTGAGCTCGGCCTTGGACAGCTCCTCCACGCCCAGGCCGCGCAGGAGCGTCATGAGCTGGAAGGCCTTGGCGGTCGGGATCAGCTCGCGGCCTTCGCGCAGGATGTACTTCTCGGCCAACAGCCCTTCGATGATCGCGGCGCGCGTGGCCGGCGTGCCCAGGCCTTTTTCCTGCATGGCTTCGCGCAGCTCGTCGTCGTCGATGGTCTTGCCGGCGCCTTCCATCGCGCCGAGCAGCGTGGCTTCGGAGTAGCGCGCCGGCGGGCGGGTCTTGAGGGCCTTGAGCTCCGCCGAGTCGACCCGCACGATCTCGCCGGGCTTGACCGGCACGAGGCGCTTGCCGTCCTTGTCGTCTTCCTTCTCGTCGTCCTGGGCTTCCTTGCCGTAGATCGCGAGCCAGCCCGGCTTCACCAGCACCTTGCCGTCGGTACGGAAGGGGTACTTCTTGCCGCCCTGCTCCACCGTGCTGATGCGCGTGGTGACCTGGTACTCGGCGCTCGGGAAGAACACCGAGAGGAAGCGCCGCACCACGAAGTCGTAGAGCTTCTGCTCGGCGTCCGACAGGCCACTGGGCGCCTGCAGCGTGGGAATGATCGCAAAGTGGTCGCTGACCTTGGCGTTGTCGAAGATGCGCTTCGAAGGCTTCACGTAGTTGTCGTCCAGCGCCTGCCTGGCGAAGGGCGCAAGGTGCTTCATGCCGCTGTTGGCGAGCATGCCCATGGTCTGCTTGACCACCGGCAAGTAGTCCTCGGGCAGCGCGCGCGAGTCGGTCCGCGGGTAGGTCAGCGCCTTGTGGCGCTCGTAGAGGCTTTGCGCCAGCGCAAGCGTGGTCTTGGCGCTGTAGCCGAAGCGGCTGTTGGCCTCGCGCTGCAGCGAGGTCAGGTCGAACAGCAGGGGCGAGGCGGTGGTGGTGGGCTTGCTTTCCTCGGTGACGCTGGCCGGCTTGCCGCGTGCGGCTTCGGCGATTTCCCTGGCTTCGCGTTCGTTCCAGACGCGATCGGCACGCTGCTCGGGATCGGCCAGGCCGTCGGGTCCGGGCGGCGGCTTCTTCCACGCCGGGTCGAACCACTTGCCGGGGTAGGTGCCCGCCTCGGCCACGAAGCTGCCGTGCACTTCCCAGTAGTCGCGGCTCACGAACTTGCGGATCTTCTCCTCGCGCTCCACCACCACCGACAGCGTGGGCGTCTGCACCCGCCCCACCGTGGTGAGGAAGAAGCCGCCGTCGCGCGAGTTGAACGCGGTCATGGCCCGGGTGCCGTTGATGCCGACCAGCCAGTCGGCCTCCGAGCGCGAGCGAGCGGCATCTGCCAGGCCCTGCATCTGCTGCTCGGTGCGCAACTGCTCGAAGCCTTCGCGGATCGCCTGCGGCGTCATCGATTGCAGCCACAGGCGCTTGACCGGCTTGCCCAGCGGCGCCTTGCCGCCCGCGTACTGCTCGATCAGGCGAAAGATCAGCTCGCCCTCGCGGCCCGCGTCGCAGGCGTTGATGAGCTGCGTCACGTCCTTGCGCTTGGCCTGCTTCACCACCGCGTTGAGCCGGGTCTTGGTCTTGTCCACCGGCTTCAGGTCGAAGCGCGGCGGGATCACCGGCAGGTTGGCGAAGCTCCACTTGCCCCGCTTGACGTCGAACTCCTCCGGCGCCTGGATCTCGACGAGGTGGCCGACGGCGCTGGTCACCACGTAGTGTTCGTTCTCGAAATGTTCCTCGTGCTTGTCGAACTTGCCGGCCACCGGCGTGAGCGCGCGCACGATGTCCTGCGCCACCGACGGCTTCTCTGCAATTACCAAAGTCTTCATCAACAGTTCCTCGTATCAGGCCGACGCGGGCGCCGATGACACGCAGTGCGGGAGCGTGGGCCCCACATCTACAATCTGCGGCTTCTCGCGTGCGCACGCGCACGCGCATGCGTACATATTCAAACTAACAGACTTCGGCGATGCCTTCCAAATCCCCCACAACCGGCGGTCGCCGCATCCAGACGCGACGCTCCGGCGTTCACGGCAATGGCGTGTTTGCCGTGCAGGACATCGCGGAAGGCGAGACGCTGATCGAGTACAAGGGCGAGCTGATCTCCTGGAAGGAGGCGCTCCGGCGCCATCCGCACGATCCGTCCCAGCCCAACCACACCTTCTACTTCCATATCGATGACGAGCGTGTGATCGATGGCGGGGTGAAAGGCAATGCCGCCCGCTGGATCAACCACTCCTGCGAGCCCAATTGCGAGGCCGACGAGCACAAGGGGCGGATCTTCATCAAGGCGCTGCGCAACATTGCGGCCGGCGAGGAGCTCAGCTACGACTACGGCCTGATCATCGACGAGCCCATGACGAGGAAACTCAAGGCAGAGTTCCCCTGCTGGTGTGGTTCCGACCTGTGCCGCGGCACCCTGCTCGCGACCCAGGAGGACGGAAATAAGGACAAGAAGAAGAAAAAAAAGAGCAAGAAGGCGAAGAAAGCCGGGAAGAAGGACGACAAGCACTGACCATGGCCGCCCCCTGGTTCGAAGAGGAGATCGCCGCCGCCGTATCCCCCCTGCTGCCGGGGCTGGCGGTCGAGGTCGTCGATGAGATCGACTCGACCAGCAGCGAGCTGATGCGGCGCGCCCGGGACGGCCGCGCGCAGCCGGTGCTGCTGGTCGCCCAGCGGCAGACCGCCGGCCGCGGCCGCATGGGCCGGCCCTGGCAGAGCGCGCAGGATGCGCGCCAGCCCGCCTCGCTCACCTTCTCGCTGGGCCTGCCGCTGATGCCGCGGGACTGGTCGGGGCTTTCGCTCGCGGTCGGCGTCAGCGTGGCGGAGAGCCTGGACCCATCGAACCAGGCGCGCGTCGCGCTCAAGTGGCCCAACGACCTCTGGGTCGAGGACCGCAAGCTCGGCGGCATCCTGATCGAGACCGCCCTGCCCCAGGACGGCACGGCCGAGCGCTACCTGGTGATCGGCATCGGCATCAACATCGGCGCGCGCGAGGCCACGGGCATGAGCGTTGCGCCGGCCTGGATCGCGCAATGGCGCCCCGAGGCCACCGCCCCCCAGCTGCTGCGCGAGATCGTGCCGACGCTGGTGGCGCACGTGCTGCTGTTCGGCGAGCGGGGCTTCGTGCCCTTCGCCGAGCGCTTCGCCGCGCGGGACGTCCTGCGCGGCCGCGAGGTGCAGCTCAGCGACGGCAGCGCCGGCCGTTGCGCCGGCGTCGGCTGGGGCGGCGAACTGCTGGTGCAGACGCCGGCGGGCTTGAAGACCATCACCAGTGCCGAGGTCAGCGTGCGGCCGGCGCCGCTGAACGGCTGACCATGCGACTGCGCGCGCTCGTCGTCCTTCTGCTGCTGGCGAACCTGCTCTACTTCGCCTGGGCGCGCGGCGGGCTCGCCCTGTTCGGCGCCGTCCCCGCGCGCCTGGGCCAGCGCGAGCCGGAGCGGCTGAGCCAGCAGATCCGTCCGCAGCTGCTGCAGATCCGCAAGGACGAAAGCCCTGCCCCCGCCAGCTCCCGCCCTTAGGCCTGCCCCCGCTCGTTGGCGTCGAAGCGCAGGCTGAAGCGCGCGCCGGGCGGCTGCTGGCCGGGGCGTGCGTCTTCCAGAACCACCGTCGCATAGTGCTGCCGCGCGATCTCGAGCACGATCGGCAGGCCCAGGCCCGAGCCGTCGGCCTCATTGCCGAGGACCCGGTAGAAGGGCTCGAACACCAGCTCGCGCTCGCTCTCTGCAATGCCTGGGCCGTTGTCCTCCACCTGCAGCACGATGATGCGGCCGAAGGGGTCGCCCAGCACGCGCGCGGTGATCACGCCCGGCCGGCCGGGCGCCGAGGGCGTGTAGTTGATCGCGTTGTCCACGAGGTTGCGCACCAGCTCCTTCAGCAGCGTGGGATTGCCTTCGAGCACCACGCCCGGCGCACCCGCCTCGGCCCCGTCGTAGCCCAGGTCGATGCGCTTCTCGATGGCGCGCGGCACGGCCTCGCGCACCACCTCGATGGTGAGCTTCGCCAGGTCGCAGGGCTGGCGCGCCACAGCCGCGCCGCTGCCCTCGGCGCGTGCCAGCGAGAGCAGCTGGTTCACCGTGTGCGTGGCGCGCACGCTCGCCCGGCCGATCTGCTTGAGCGATTGCTTGAGCTCGTCGGCATTGGCGCCCTCGCGCTGCGCCAGATCGGCCTGCATGCGCAACCCCGCGAGCGGCGTCTTGAGCTGGTGCGCCGCATCCGCCAGGAAGCGCTTCTGCGTGCCGATGGAGTCGTTGAGCTTGTTCAACAGCTCGTTGACCGACAGCACCAGCGGCACCACCTCGAGCGGCACCGAGGACTCGTCCAGCGGGCTCAGGTCGCCGGGGCGGCGCTCGCGGATGCGAGCCTCGATCACCGACAGCGGCTTGATGCCGCGCACCAGCGCCAGCCAGATCAGCAGCACCGCCAGCGGCAGGATCGCGAACTGCGGCAGCAGCACGCCCTTGATGATCTCGGTGGCGAGCACCGATTGCTTCTCGCGCGTCTCGGCCAGCTGCAGCAGGGCCGGTGGCGCTTCGGGCGTGCTGCCGGCGATCCACAACGAGGCCACGCGCACCGGCTGGCCGTGGATGTCCCCGTTGTGCAGGTAGACCACGCCCGGCGTGGGCAGGTCATCGGTATTGGGGTGCGGCAGGTCGGGCTCTCCGGCGAGCAGCCGGCCGTCCCCGTCCTGCAACTGGAAGTACACGTGGTCCGCGTCGTGCGCGCTCAGGATCTCGCGCGCCGAAGGGCTCAGCACGAAGCCCTCGCCGTGCAGCGTCGCATCCACCAGCTTGGCCAGCGCGCGGATGTTGTAGTCGAGCGTGCGGTCGAAGGGCGCATTGGCGATGCCCTGCGCCACCAGCCAGGTCACGCCGATGCTGACTGGCACCAGCAGCAGGAGCGGCGTGAGCATCCAATCGAGGATCTCGCCGAAGAGGGAGCGCTGCGCGCGCTGGAAGAGCTTCACCGAGCGCTTTGGGCAGGAGGACGGGTCAGGGGATTTTTTCGAGGCAGTAGCCGAGGCCGCGCACGGTGGCGATGTGGATCGGGCCCTTCTCGATCTTCTTGCGCAAACGGTGGATGTAGACCTCGATCGCGTTGAGGCTTACCTCTTCGCCCCATTCGCACAAGCGCTCGACCAGCTGGTCCTTGCTCACCAGCCGGCCAGCGCGCTGCAGGAGCACCTCTAGCAGGCCCAGCTCGCGCGCCGACAGCTCGATCATCTTGCCGTCGATGGTCGCCACCCGGCCGGCCTGGTCGTAGACCAGCGGGCCGTGCTTGATGGAATTGCTCGTGGCGCCCATGCCGCGCCGGGTGAGCGCCCGCACGCGCGCCTCGAGCTCCTGCAGCGAGAAGGGCTTGGCCATGTAATCGTCGGCGCCGTAGTCCAGGCCCTTGACTCTCTCCTCCACGCTGTCGGCGGCGGTCAGCACCAGCACCGGCAGCTGCGAGCCGCGGGCGCGCAGGCGCTTGAGGATGTCGAGGCCGTGCATGTTGGGCAGGCCCAGGTCGAGGATCAGCAGGTCGAATTCGCTGTTGGTCATCAGCGCGGCATCGGCTTGCGAGCCGGTGGCCACGTGGTCCACCGCCGAGCCCGAGGTGCGCAGGCTGCGCAGCAGCGCATCGGCCAGCACCTGGTCGTCTTCCGCAATCAGTATTCGCATGCCGCGTCTCCAGACATGGCGGGCTTGCGCGGGCCGCCGGGCCGTCTCCCGCCTTGGATTCTAGGCGGCCGCATAGGCTTCGAGTCCGATGGAAACCACGGTGGCGATCTCGTCGCCGACGCTGGCGCGGAACTCGCGCTCGGCCTGCGCCACCGCCTTGCGGAAGGCCTCCAGCCAGGCCAGGCCGTCGGCGGTGAACAGCACGCGCCGGGCGCGCGCATCGCGCTCATCGGGGCCGCGCGTCACCAGACCCCAGGCCTCGCACTGGTCGACCAGCGCGCCCATGGCTTGCTTGGTCATGCCCGCGCGCTCGGCGAGTTCGGTCAGGCGCGAGCCATCGCTCGATAGATGGCGCGTGATGTGGATGTGCGCCGCGCTCACCTGCGCGCGCGCCGCGAGGTTCGACAGCGCAAGGGGCACGTCGGCATCGTGCGCCATCAACGCAAGCACGCGCTCGTCAAAGCGGCGCATGGCGTGGCCCAGCAGACGGCCCAGGTGGGTCTGGCGCCACGCGTCGGGGTCGATCGGAAATGTGGGGTCTGTCACGTTCGATCGATAGTAAATCAAACTGACCAAAAAATAGATCTACTCGAAGCCACCAATCCCTACACTACTGTTCAAGCATCCAGCCTGTGATTAAAAGCAGATTGGATGAATCCAACACAACCCATTGATCTTCAAGGAGTTCCCCACATGGACGCACTCGTCAAAGGCAGCAGCATCTCGGTCGCGGGCAGCGAAAAAGCCAAGGCCCTGCAGGCCGCCCTGGCCCAGATCGAGAAGCAATTCGGCAAGGGCACCATCATGCGGTTGGGCGAGGGCGAGGCGCTGGAGGACATCCAGGTGGTTTCCACCGGCTCGCTGGGCCTGGACATCGCCCTGGGGGTCGGCGGCCTGCCGCGCGGCCGCGTGATCGAGATCTACGGCCCGGAATCCTCGGGCAAGACCACGCTCACGCTGCAGGTCATCGCCCAGATGCAGAAGCAGGCCGGCACCTGCGCCTTCGTCGATGCCGAGCATGCGCTGGACGTTCAGTACGCGCAGAAGCTGGGCGTAAACCTGTCCGACCTGCTGATCAGCCAGCCCGATACCGGCGAGCAGGCCCTGGAGATCGTCGACTCGCTGGTGCGCTCGGGCGCGGTCGACCTGATCGTCGTCGACTCGGTGGCCGCGCTCACGCCCAAGGCCGAAATCGAAGGCGAGATGGGCGACTCGCTGCCCGGCCTGCAGGCGCGGCTCATGAGCCAGGCGTTGCGCAAGCTCACCGCCACCATCAAGAAGACCAACTGCATGGTCATCTTCATCAACCAGATCCGCATGAAGATCGGCGTGATGTTCGGCTCGCCCGAGACCACCACCGGCGGCAATGCACTGAAGTTCTACGCCTCGGTGCGCCTGGACATCCGCCGCATCGGCACCATCAAGAAGGGCGACGAGGCGATCGGCAACGAGACCAAGGTCAAGGTGGTGAAGAACAAGGTCTCGCCGCCCTTCAAGACGGCCGAGTTCGACATCCTGTTCGGCGAGGGCATCAGCCGCGAGGGCGAGATCATCGATATGGGCGTGACCGCCAAGATCGTCGACAAGTCGGGCGCCTGGTACGCCTACAACGGCGAGAAGATCGGACAGGGCCGGGACAACGCGCGCGAGTTCCTGCGCGAGAACCCGACGCTCTCGCGAGAGATCGAGAACAAGGTGCGCGAGTCGCTGGGCATACCGCTCCTGCCCGAGGACGCGGGCGAGGGCGCATCCGGGGCTTGATCACCGGTGATGGCTTCCAGTGCTCCTTCCCTCAAGGGTCGCGCACTGCGACTGCTCGGGCAACGCGAGCACTCGCGCAGCGAACTCGAGCGCAAGCTGGCCAGGTACGAGGAAGAGCCCGGCTCGCTGGCACGTGCGCTCGACGAGCTGGCCGCCAAGGACTTCATCAGCGAGGCGAGGGTGGTGCAGTCGGTATTGCACCAGCGCGCGGCACGTCACGGCGCGGCGCGCGTGCGCCAGGAACTGCTGCACAAGGGCGTTGCGCCGGAGGCAGTGGCCGAGGCGGTGGCCAGTCTTGCGGCCAGCGAGCTCGACCGAGCGCGCGGAGTCTGGCGCCAGCGCTTCGGCGTGCCGCCGCAAAACGCGGGCGAGCGGGCCAGGCAGGTCCGATTCATGTTGGCGCGCGGCTTCGCCGCGGCCGTGGTGGCCAAGGTACTGCGCGAGGGGTCCGACGAATGAGGGGCCTGAGCCCAGAGCGGCTCAGAGCCCCAGCATCAGCTTCAGGTTCTGTACCGCGGCACCGCTGGCGCCCTTGCCCAGGTTGTCCAGGCGGGCAATGACGACGGCATGGCGGTGGTCCTCGTTCGGGAACACCCGGATCTCGAGGTCGTTGGTGTCGTTCAGCCCCAGCGCGTCGAGCTTGCCGTCCTCGGTGGGTGGCAGCACCTTCACGAACTGCTCCGGCGTGTTGCTCTGGGCGTAGTGCGCCGCCAGCGCCTCCTGCAGGTCTCGGGCCCTGGGCTTGCCGGGGAGGTCGTCCAGATGCAAGGGTAGCTGCACCAGCATGCCCTGCTTGAAGTTGCCCACTGAGGGGATGAACACCGGCCGGCGCGTCAGGCCGGTGTACTTCATGATTTCGGGGATGTGCTTGTGCTTGAGGCCCAGGGCGTAGGTCTCGAACAGCGGCGCTTCGCCCTTCTCGTAGGCCTCGATCATGGTGCGGCCGCCGCCCGAGTAGCCGCTGACGGAGGGCAGGGCGATCGCGTGGCCGGCCGGCAGCAGGCCGGCATCGACCAGCGGGCGGACGATGGCGATGGCGCCGGTCGCATAGCAGCCGGGATTGGCCACGCGCTCGGCCTTGGCCACCGCGTCTTTCTGGCCCGCCACCAGTTCGGGAAAGCCGAACACCCAGCCGGCAGCCGTGCGGTGCGCCGTCGAGGCGTCGATGATCTTGGGACGGCGGCCGTGGCCTTCGAGCTGGTCGATGAGCGCCACGGATTCGCGCGCCGCGTCGTCATGCAGGCAGAGCACCACCAGGTCGACGCCCGCCATCAGCTCGCGCTTGGCAGCCACGTCCTTGCGCAATTCGGGGGCGATGCTCACGAGTTCGACCTGCGGCATCTTCTGCAGCCGCTCGCGGATCTGGAGGCCGGTGGTGCCGGCCTCGCCGTCGATGAAGACCTTGGGCATGGTGGAGCCTCGGATTGCCTCGGGGGCGTAAGAAGAAATTACGTAGTGGCCGCAGCGACGGCACGCCGTTGGTGCGGCGCACCATGATACAGTCCCCTGCTGTCCTCCGCCCGGCCACCCCCGAGCGCCGCGGCCCGAGGGCAACACGAAATCTCCCGTTCCCAACCCTCGTTCCCGAGAGACACCCTCATGAAGATTCACGAGTACCAAGGCAAGGAAATTCTTGCCAAGTTCGGCGTGCCTGTGCCGCGAGGCATCCCAGCGTACACGGTGCAGGAGGCGGTCGAAGCCGCGCAGAAACTCGGCGGCCCCGTGTGGGTGGTCAAGGCCCAGATCCACGCGGGCGGCCGCGGCAAGGGCGGCGGCGTGAAGGTCGCCAAGAGCATCGACGACGTCAAGAAGCTCGCCGGCGAGATCCTCGGCATGCAGCTCAAGACGCACCAGACCGGCCCCGAAGGCCAGAAGGTCCGCCGCCTCTACATCGAGGACGGCGCCGACATCCAGAAGGAGTACTACGTCTCCGCCGTGACCGACCGCGCAACGCAGAAGGTGGCCTTCATCGCGTCCAGCGAGGGCGGCATGGACATCGAGGAAGTGGCGCACTCCTCGCCCGAGAAGATCATCACCGTCTATGCCGACCCGAAGGACGGCCTGACCGACGCGCAGGCCCGCCAGATCGCCGACGGCATCGGCATCCCGGCTGATTCGACCGCGCAGGCGGTAGACGTCTTCAAGAAGCTCTACACCTGCTACATGGAGACCGACGCGTCCCTGGTCGAGATCAACCCGTTGAACCGCGATGGCAAGGGGAACATCGTCGCGCTGGACGCCAAGTTCAATTTCGACAGCAACGCGCTGTACCGCCACCCCGAGATCGTGGCCCTGCGCGACCTCGACGAGGAAGACCCGGCCGAAATCGAGGCCAGCAAGTTCGACCTCGCCTATATCAGCCTCGACGGCAACATCGGCTGCCTGGTGAACGGCGCCGGCCTCGCGATGGCCACCATGGACACCATCAAGCTGTTCGGCGGCGAGCCGGCCAACTTCCTCGACGTGGGCGGCGGCGCCACCCCCGAGAAGGTGACCGAGGCGTTCAAGATCATGCTGAAGAACAAGAACGTGAAGGCCATCCTGGTCAACATCTTCGGCGGCATCATGAAGTGCGACACCATCGCGACCGGCGTGATCGCAGCCTGCAAGGCGGTCAACCTGCAAGTGCCGCTGGTGGTGCGCATGAAGGGCACCAACGAGGCCGAAGGCAAGAAGCTGCTGGCCGAATCGGGCCTGCCCATCATCAGTGCGGACACCATGGCGGAAGCGGCCCAGAAGGTCGTGGCAGCGGTCAAGGCGGCCTAAGGAAAAGACATGTCGATCTACATCAACAAAGACACCAAAGTCATCACCCAGGGCATCACCGGCAAGACCGGCCAGTTCCACACCGAGAAGTGCCAGGAATACGCGAACGGCAAGAACTGCTTCGTGGCTGGCGTGAACCCGAAGAAGGCCGGAGAGTCGATCTTCAACATCCCGATCTTCGGCTCCGTGAAAGAAGCCGCGAAGCAGACCGGCGCCACCGTCTCGGTGATCTACGTGCCGCCGGCCGGCGCCGCAGCTGCCATCTGGGAAGCGGCCGAGGCCGACCTCGACATGGCGATCTGCATCACCGAGGGAATCCCGGTCCGGGACATGCTCGAGTTGCGCAACAAGATGAAGGCGAAGGTCGCCGCGGGCGGCAAGGAAACCCTGCTGCTCGGCCCGAACTGCCCCGGCCTGATCACGCCCGACGAGATCAAGATCGGCATCATGCCCGGTCACATCCACCGCAAGGGCCGCATCGGCGTGGTCAGCCGCTCCGGCACGCTGACCTATGAAGCCGTGGCGCAGCTCACCGAGATCGGCCTTGGCCAGTCGAGCGCAGTGGGCATCGGCGGCGACCCGATCAACGGCCTCAAGCACATCGATGTGATGAAGGCCTTCAACGACGATCCCGACACCGATGCCGTCATCATGATCGGCGAAATCGGGGGCCCTGACGAAGCCGACGCAGCCCGCTGGTGCAAGGACCACATGAAGAAGCCGGTGGTCGGCTTTATCGCCGGCGTGACCGCCCCTCCGGGCAAGCGCATGGGCCACGCGGGTGCCCTCATCTCCGGCGGCGCGGACACGGCGGAAGCCAAGCTCGCGATCATGGAGGAATGCGGATTCAAGATCACGCGCAACTTCTCGGAACTGGGCAAGCTCCTCAAAGCACAGATCTGAGCTGCCGCCTTTCCGGACCACACAAGAAGAAAAGCGCTCGCAATTCACATTGCGGGCGCTTTTTCAATACATAACAGTGGAAAAGAGACATGGAATATCTGCAAACTGCCGGTTTCTGGATCGGCCTTGTCAAGATTGTCTGGATCAACATCATTCTTTCGGGGGACAACGCGGTCGTGATCGCGATGGCTGCCCGTTCGCTGCCGCCGGCGCAGCAGAAGAAGGCCGTGGTGTTCGGATCGGGTGCCGCCGTGGTGTTGCGGATCGCGCTCACCGTCGTGGCGGCCAGGCTGCTGAAGCTGCCCTTCCTCCAGATCCTGGGCGGCGCGCTGCTGCTGTGGATCGGCGTGCAGTTGCTCGGCGACGAAGGCGAGGACGGCGGTGAGGAAAAGCAGTACGGCAGCATGTTCGCGGCGGTGCGGACCATCCTGCTGGCCGACCTGGTGATGAGCCTGGACAATGTGATCGCGGTCGCCGCTGCGGCGCAGGGCAACATGCTGCTGCTGATCCTCGGCCTGGCCATCAGCATCCCGTTGGTGATTTTCGGCAGTACCCTGATGATCAAGCTCATGGAGCGCTTCCCCATCATCATCATGCTCGGCGCCGCCCTGATCGGCTGGGTCGGCGGCGAGACAATCGCGAGCGACGCCGCGCTGAGCGGCGTGCTGTCGGCGAACCCTTGGCTCCACTATGCCGGCGCGGCCGCGGGTGCCTTCTTCGTCGTGGCCTATGGCAAGTGGCAGCAGCGGCGCGCTGTCACGGCTGTGCAATGATCGCGGCCTACTGATCCCCAAGCTCATTTGATTCATGGCGAACCTAGGCGCATCCGTTTCCCCCGACACCGGCGCGCTCACCTGGGATTTCGCCGCGCTCACCGACCCCGGCCGCGTGCGCGCCAACAACGAGGACACGATCGCCTTCGACGCCGCGCTGGGCCTGGTGCTGCTGGCCGACGGCATGGGCGGCTACAACGGCGGCGAGGTGGCCAGCGGCATGGCCGTCGCGCTGCTGCAGGCCAGCTTCGGACGCTGGCTCGCCCACGCCGGACCGAACGCCAACCCCCGCGCCGTGCGGCGCGCGCTGCAGGCCGGCACGGACGAGGCCAATGCCGCCGTCCTGGAAGCCGGCGTGGCCAACCTGCAGCTGCAGGGCATGGGCACCACGCTCGTGCTGGCCGCCTTCGGCCCGCGGCGCGCGATCGTCGGCCACATCGGCGACTCGCGCTGCTACCGCCTGCGCGACGAAAAGCTGGAGCTGCTCACGCGCGACCACTCGCTGCTGCAGGAGCAGCTCGACGCGGGCGCCATCACGCCCGAGCAGGCGAGCCTGTCGCCGCACCGCAACCTGGTGACCCGCGCGCTGGGGATCGAGCGCCACGTCGAGCTCGAAATGCATGAGCACAACGTGAGGGCAGGCGACGTTTTCCTGCTATGTTCGGACGGCCTGAGCGAGATGGTGCCCGACGCGCAGCTTTTCACGATTCTGTTACAAGATACCGGGCTGTCTGAAAAAGCAACACTTTTGGTTGCAGCCGCGAATGAAAATGGTGGCAAGGACAACATCTCGGTCGTCCTGGCCAGGGCCGGTTCGAGCGACGCGCCGCAGGCATCCGGATAGGCAGGCTCGAACAAGTACCCGCTGCAGGTGACCGCCGTGACACAACAAATGAGATCCAGGAGTCGGCCATGCCGAAAATGATCGTTTCGATCGACGGCGTCGTCATCAAGGAAGTGACGCTCGCCAAGGACCGCACCACGCTGGGCCGGCGCCCGTACAACGACATCGTGATCGACAACCTGGCGATCAGCGGTGAGCACGCCGTGCTGCACATGATCGGCGGCGATGTCTACCTGGAAGATCTCAACAGCACCAACGGCACCTACGTCAACGGGCGGGCTGTCAAGAAGCAAGCGCTCGAACACAACGATGTCGTCGAGGTCGGCAAGTACAAGATCCGCTTCCTGGTGGGCGGCGGCGCGGCCGAAGGCGCCGGGCACGGCCCCACCATCGTGGCAACGTCCTCGGAGCCGATCCCGCTTTCATCCGCGCCCACGGTCCATACGCCGCTGGGCGGCTCCACGGGCGTGGCCGTCATCCGCGTCCTCTCGGGCAGCGGCGCCGGGCGCGAACTCTCGCTGCAGAAGGTTGTCACCACGATCGGCAAGCCCGGCGTCGCCGTAGCGGCGGTCACCCGGCGCCTGCACGGCTACGTGGTTGCGCCGATCGACGGCGGCACGGCCCTCAACGGCGAGCCCCTGGGCAACGAGGCGGTCGCCCTGCAAGATGGCGACGTGCTCGAGCTCGGCGGCACGCGGATGCAGTTCGTCGCCAACTGATCGCGTGAAGCGCGAGCGCCGCCGCGCACGCCGGTCCGCATGAGCGGACTGCGGCGGCACGGCGCCCGCATTGCCATCACCCTGCTGCCCGTGATGCTCATGCTGCTGCATGCGGCGGACATCTGGCGGCTCCCCCTGCTGGTTCGGCTGGACCAAATCATCTACGACGCACGGCTGCGCGCCACCATGCCGGGAACGCTCGACCCGCGCATCGTGATCGTCGACATCGACGAAACCAGCCTGCAACAGCTCGGCCAATGGCCCTGGAGCCGCGACAAGCTGGCACGCCTGACGGACGAGCTGATGGGACGCCAGCGAGCGGCGGTGCTTGGCTTCGACGTGCTTTTCGCCGAACCCGACACCAGCTCGGGCCTGCCCGTTCTGCGCCAGCTCGCCGCCGGCCCCTGGCACGACGATCCAAAGTTCGCCGCAGAGATCGAACGGCTCACGCCGCAGCTCGACCACGATGCCCTGTTCGCGACAGCGCTCGCCGGGCGGCGCGTGGCGCTTGGCTACTACTTCACCCAGACGGCCGGGGCGCGCGCCACCGGACGGCTGCCGGCGCCGGCGCTGCCGCCCCAGGCCTTTCCCCCGGGACTCGACTACGCCGCGCGCTGGAACGGCTTCGGCGCCAACATCCCGCTGCTGGCGACGGCTGCGCCGGAAGCCGGCTTCTTCAATGTCGTGCTCGACCCGCGCGAGGATGGCGTCGTGCGCTCGGTGCCACTGCTCGCACGTTACGACGGTACGGACGCGCGCCCCGGCCATTACGAGTCGCTCGCGCTGGTCGTGCACCGGCTGATCGAGGGATCGCCGCCCGCCCTGACCCCCGTGTTCGCGCCGGCCGCCAGCCCGGGCGGATGGCCTGCGCTCGAAGCCCTGCAGCTGGGCGCAGGCGCCTCCCGCCTGCGCGTGCCGGTCGACCAGAGTGCCAGCATGCTGGTGCCCTTCCGCGGCCCCGGCGGCGCGCGCGGCGGCTCCTTTCGCTACGTGGCCGCAGCCCAGGCGCTGGCCGGCGCGCTCGCCCCCGGCGAGCTCGAAGGGAAGGTGGTGCTCATCGGCACCACCGCCCCCGGCCTGCAGGATCTGCGATCGACGCCTGTCGGCGCCGTCTTCCCTGGCGTGGAAGTACACGCTAACATCATCTCGGGCCTGCTGGACCGGCGACTGCTCGTGACGCCCGACTACGCGGCCGGCTACGAGCTTGTCACGGTGCTGGGCGCGGGGCTGCTCCTGGCCATCGGCCTCTCGCTGTTGTCGGCGCCGCGGGCCGCCCTGCTTGCCGTGCTCACTGCGGCCGCCCTGGCCGGGCTGAACAGCTGGCTCTACCTCGGCGCCGGCCTGGTGCTGCCGCTGGCGGCCGCGCTGGTCGTGGTGCCGCTCGCTTTCGCCTTCAGCATGAGCTGGGGCTACTTCGTCGAGGCCCGCGCCAGCCGCAGCCTGGCCAAGCTCTTCGGCACCTACGTGCCGCCGCAACTGGTCGACGAGATGCGCGCCGATCCCGCCCGCTACAGCATGCGGGCTCAAGGCAAGCAGCTCACCGTGATGTTCTGCGACATGCGCGGCTTCACCCGGCTGTCGGAACGGATGGCGCCTGTCGAGCTGCAGGCCTTCCTGAACGCCGTCTTCAGCCGCCTGACCCGGATCATCAGCGAGCACCGGGGCACCATCGACAAGTACATGGGCGATTGCGTCATGGCCTTCTGGGGCGCACCGGTGGACACGCCCGGCCACGCGGCCCTGGCCGTCGAGGCCGCCCTGCAGATGGCCGCGGCCGTGCGGGAGATCAACGGCACGCATCGCGACAACGGACGGCCGGAGATCAGCGTGGGCATCGGCATCAACACCGGCCTGATGAGCGTCGGCGACATGGGCTCGGCGGTGCGGCGCAGCTACACCGTGGTGGGCGACGCGGTCAACCTCGCTTCCCGGCTCGAAGGGCTGAGCAGCCACTATGGCATCGAGATCGTCGCCAGCGCCGCCACCCAAAGCGCGGCCCCGGATTTCGCCTGGCAGGAACTCGACCTCGTGCGTGTCAAGGGCAAGGCCAGGGCCGTGCGGATCTTCACCCCGCTGGGCCGGATGGGCGATTCGGCAGAGGGGTCGCACGAGGCGCTCGCGCAGTGGGCTCGTACACTCGACGCTTACCGCGCGCAGGATTGGCATCAAGCGCAACACCTGCTGGCCCCGCTGCTCGCTGCCGATGCCAAAAAAGTCCTTTACCAGTTGTACGCCGAGCGTTTAGCCTCGCTGGCGTTGCGGCCCAAGGACCCCGACTGGGACGGCGCAACCCGGTTCGACAGCAAACAGCAATAAAGGCTCTCGCAAAATGCAGGTGCGCGTGTTGGGGTGCTCGGGCGCCATCGCCAAGGACTGCCGCACGACCTCGTTCCTGGTCGACAGCGATCTGCTGGTCGACGCCGGCACCGGCGTCGGCGACCTGAGCCTCGACGAGATGGGCGCCATCGACGACGTGGTGCTCACCCACTCGCATCTCGACCATGTGGCCGCATTGCCGCTGATGCTCGACGCGGTGGCCAGTCGCCGCGACAAGCCGCTGCGCGTGCATGCCCTGCGCGCCACCATCGAGGCACTGCGGGCCCATGTGTTCAACAACGTGATCTGGCCGGACTTCGCGAGCATTCCCAGCCTGGAGGCGCCGTTCGTGAGCTTCCACGACATCGTGGTCGGGCAGGAGCTGCAGCTGGGAACGCGGGCGCCCAAGAACATCGAGGTGCTGCCGGCCGTTCACACCGTGCCGGCCTGCGGCTATGCCGTGCGCTGCGCCAAGGGCGGACCGCACTGGGTCTTCAGCGGGGATACCGAGCGCAATCCTGCGTTCTGGCAGCGGGTGAATCAGCTCGACGTGGCAATGCTGGTGATCGAGACGGCGTTCAGCAACCGGGAGCAGGCGCTGGCGCGGCGCAGCCTTCATTTGTCGCCGGCGACGCTCGCGGACGAGTTGGCGCACATTGCAGTCGACAAGGGCTACCCGATCTACATCACCCACACCAAGCCGGCCGAGACCGAGGAGATCATGAGCCAGATCGCCGGGCTGGCGGACGGCTCGCAGATGCACGGTGGTGGGCGGGGGTGGGACATTCGGTGGCTGGAGGCGGCGGGGGTGCTGCAGGTCTGACTTGGAGCGTCGGGTGACTGACAAATTTGTCGGGCCCTGTCCTTCCCCGGCAACAGGATGTGTCACACCCTGTAACTGAAATGGGGGCTTGTAAGCAGTTCTACTGCGTTCAAGGAGTTGTAACGAGGTGGCACGGATGCTGCGGAAGGTTGAACGCACCGGGGGCCCTCCTCGGGCCATCAACCAACCAGGAGTTTCTTGAATGAACCGTCGTTCTATCGCACGCAATGTGCAAAAGGGTTTCACTCTTATCGAACTGATGATCGTTGTGGCGATCATTGGTATCTTGGCAGCTGTGGCGCTGCCGGCTTATCAGGACTACACGACGCGTGCCAAGATCTCTGAAGTGATCGTTATGGGCGCCCCGGCTAAGCTCGCAGTCGCTGAAACGACGTCGTCGCTCGGCCTTTTGAGCAGCGTCACCGCATCCAATAGCGGCTACACCTTTCCTGGCGCAACAAAATATGTGTCAAATGTCGCCATCACTGATTCCACGGGCGTCGTGACGGTCACCTCGACGGTTCCCAATGCGACGGGCGACATCGTCCTGACTCCCACGACCGTTGGTTCGAACACCGGCCAGCTGCGTTGGACGTGCACCTCCGCCATTGCTGCTAAATACCTCCCTTCCGAGTGCCGCCCCACCTGACGGTAGACCGGCGATAGAAGCGGCCCTTGCGGCCGCTTTTTTCGTTTCCCATCCTTCATGACGCACCGAAATCTTGCAAACGGCGCTCTGGCGTGGATGATCCCCGTCTTCGCCGTTGTTGCTTTTTCAGGCGTCACCACTTTTTTCGGGATCGCGGATCCGTACGATTTCTCTCGAAAAGCGCAGATCATCTACCTGTCGATCCTCATCATTTGCTCCGTGTTTCGCCTGCCCGCCGTCTTTCATGAAAGACCACGGTCCGGCATCTTCTGGATCTGGGCGGTTTCGCCAGCGCTTCTAGTGATCTGCCTTCACGGCACTCGGTGGTCCCCGTTTTCCATCGCCGACGCTACGTTGTACGGCATGCTGTTCATGGGGGTCTATTTTTGCGCGAGGCTTTCCGAAGACTGCCCGCAAGAGCAGGATCGAAGCGCGGTGATCCTGGCGCTGGCCCCGTTGCTCAACGTCTGGATGATGGTACTGAGCATCATCGATGTTTTCCTGAGCGGCACATGGAACGACTGGCAGTTGGTGTTCTCGACGATTCGCGAATTCGACGACGCCTTGCTCCCATGCCTGTTCCTGCTCTGGCATCGGCCCGGCGGATTGGCGCGAGTGCGTATGACGCCTCTGGTCTGGCTGCTTTCGACCCTATATCTGCTGGCACTTTGGCAAGACGGCGCCCGCTCTGTCCTGCTGTCTGTGACAAGCGCGCTGCTGCTGGTCGCGTTTCTCCGAAAGGATGCAGCCCTGCTTCGTCTGCCGATTTCCTCGTTCGCGGTCGCGGGGGCATTGTTCTACGGCATGCGATGGCTCTTTGACTCGGACCATACGACTCGAACCGTCTTTAGGCTGACCACTTCGTATCGAAGCGATTTGTGGAGCGGACTCGTGGAATCCTGGGCCCGATCGCCGTGGGTCGGAATAGGCGGCGATCAGTTCGGAAGGCACGACGGCCTCGTGATCGCGATGCACCCTCACAATATTGCGCTGCAATGGATCGGAGAGTACGGATTGTTGGGGGTGGGCGCCGTCGTTCTCGTCGGCTTGCTTCTCCACCGGTTGGTTCGGGGCCATCCCTGGATTCCTCCGTTCTGCCTTGGCGGCCTTTTGGCTTGCGTCATGAACAGTCTTTTTTCAGGAGCGTTTGTCTATCCCTTGAGTCAGCTGCTGACCATGTGGATGGCTGGATGGGCGCTGGCGTGCTACCGCGAGCGCTCAACCGATGCAGCCGCGGCGGCGGCCGCTCCAGTTGCGAATCTCAGGTGGCGTGCCCCCATCGTGCTGGTATCCGCGATGCTGCTGGCGGGCATGTGGACTGTCCATGGCCGCGATCTGGTGTCGCGCCAATCTTCCAATGATTCAGACAGAACGTCCCCGCCGCGCTTCTGGCAACGCGGGGCTGTCCTTAATCTCGACAAAACTGGTGCGAGGCAGTAGCTTGCTTTGACGACCGAACAGAGTCCCGTGTCGAACCTCCAGCAGGCCTTGGGGAGCACCGTGGCGGTGGAGCCGAAGGCGCGCTCAAAGCGCAACACATCGACGGGTGTGTGCTGGTCGCTGTTGGCTTTCGGCTTCGCCCTGCCGTGGCTAGTCCCCGTGCATTCCTATCCGTGGCCTACGCTCTACAACGAGGTTGCCGCCGGTCTTGCCCTCCTGCCGCTGGCCCTGTGGGTGGTGACGCGGCGTGCGGGAATGGTTTTCGACATGCTCTCGCTGGGCTTTGCTGCCGTCGCGTTGGTTCCCTTGCTCCAGGCCGCGGGCGGCATGCTTGCGTTTCCAGGCGAGGCGCCTGTGATCAGCGTGTACCTTCTGGGTTGCGCCGTCGCAGTTGCCATCGCCAGGTCCTGCGAGGCGCTGGCCCCGGGCCGCTTGCCGGACGCGCTGTTCGCAGGTTTTGTCATCGCCGCCGTGGTCTCAACGGCGCTTGCACTCGCGCAATGGCTCTTGCTCGATTGGGGACCTTTCATGGCCCCCATCTCGATAGGTAACCGCCCCATGGCCAATGTGGGCCAGTCCAACGAGCTGAGCACGCTGCTGCTGTGGGGGCTGATCGGTTTGTGGTGGGCTCACGCCCGACGAGGCATTGGCGCCTGGGTAGCAATTTTTGCTGCAGCCACCCTGTTGGTAGGTATCGCAAGTACGCAGTCTCGAACGGGCTGGCTTGGCATTGCACTGTTGCTCGCGTTCGCGTGGGTCTCGCCTGGTTCGCTCGGGACCGCGAAGCACCGACTGGTCTTTCTCGGGCTGGGACTCTGGTTCGCTGTGCTGGCCTTCGGCTGGACATACACGACGGAACTCATTGGTGCCGGTGGGGCAGATAGTCTGCGTTCGCGCCTAAGGTCGGGGCTCCGACCGGAAATTTGGTCCATGATGATCGATGGGATACATCATCGACCATGGCTGGGCTACGGTTGGAACCAAGGCCGATTGGTCCAGGTCGACGAACTGCCCCAATACGCCGACCTGAAAAGGGGCATCCAGCACGCCCACAACCTTGTGCTCGACTTGATGCTGTGGAATGGGCTGCCCCTGGGTCTGGCCATCGCTGCACTGTTGGGTCTTTGGTTATGGTGGCAGGTGCAGCGCGCCACTAGCGCAGAGCAGATTCTGATTCTGCTGACCATCGGTACATTCACGCTGCACGCTTTGCTCGAGCTGCCGCATTGCAAGGCCTTCTTCCTGGTTCCGGTCGCGCTAATGATGGGCATCCTGAACGCGCGCTCGACGCTCGTTCCGCCCGCCCGCCTGCCACTCGCCGTATCGGCGGCCCTTGTGATTGCGCTGGGCAGCGTCCTGCTTCTCATGTGGAAGGACTACCGCGCCATTGAACTGGACGTGCAATCCCAGCGCTTGCGAGCCGCCCGAATCGGTGCTCACGCGCCCCCTCCGGCGCCTGAGATTTATATCCTAAACGGATTGCAGGCCGCTCTTATCAACGAGCGCATCGAGCCGCGCAAACACATGCCGGCAGACGAGATCGAGCGCTTGCGCTTAACCGCACGGCGTTATCCCGAGGAGGCCGCGCTCTTGAGATATGCAAAGGCCGCCGCGCTCAATGGGCAGTCGCTGGCTGCGCAGGACGCGCTACGGCAAGCGTGCATGCTCTTCCAGCATAGTTATTGCGACAAGCTTCGAATCGCCTGGGGCGAATTCGCGCGCGAACACCCTGGCGCCGAGCCTGTGCCCTTTCCTCGTCTGGGGCTCAGTACCCAATGAACGCACAGCGATGCAAGAGACGATCCTGAGCTGGTCTCGTTCCCGAAAGCGCATGGTGGTCATGGCGCTCGACGCCGTGCTCGCGCTGATAGCGATGTGGCTCGCATTCACCTTGCGGCTCGACACGCTGCATTGGCCGGGGGGAGCCGAATGGGTCGCCTACGCAGTGGCGCCCGCGCTGGCCCTCTCGGTCTTCCTCCGGCTGGGCCTGTACAAGGCGATCTTCCGCTACACGGGCGTGGCATCGATCCTGGCAACGGGCCGCGCTGTCGCGCTGTACGGCTTGGCGCTGTGTCCGCTCGTCTGGCTGCTCTTCCAATGGGAGGGCATCCCTCGCAGCCTCATCATGCTGCAGCCGCTCCTCTTCCTACTCCTCGTCACATCGAGCCGGGCACTGGGCTGGCAATGGATCGCCAGCCGCACCCGTTTGCGCGGCACGCCTTTGTTAATCTATGGAGCCGGCATCGCAGGGGCGCAGACCGCGGCTGCGCTCTCCGGAACACACGACTATGCGCTGGTCGGATTCGTCGATGACGATCCCCAGAAGGTCGGACGCACTATCAATGGGGTCAAGGTCCATGCCTACGCCGAAACCGCGGATGTCGTTGCGCGGCACAGAGTCACGGACATTCTTCTTGCGATGCCGAGCGCGACGCGGCAGCGGCGCAATCAGATCATCGAGCGTCTGCAATCGCTGCCTGTACGGATTCGTTCGTTGCCTGGGTTGGCGGATCTCGCCAGCGGGCGGGTCACGCTGGACGACTTCCTTGACCTCGACCTCGACGACTTGCTCGGGCGCGAACCCGTGATTTCACGGCCTGATTTCCTTTCCGTCGGCGTGGCCGACCGGGTCGTCATGGTGACCGGAGCGGGAGGCAGCATCGGCAGCGAACTGTGCCGTCAAATTGCGCGCCAAGCGCCGAGCACGCTTCTTCTCGTCGACCACAGCGAATATTCGCTCTACAAAATCCACCATGAGCTCGAGCAATGGGCGCTCGGCGGCGGCTCGAGCATGACCCTTGTGCCCGTGCTCTGCAACGTCTGCAACCTCCAGCGCTTGGAGTCGCTCAACGAGGCTTACCGTCCACAGGTAATCTACCACGCGGCAGCCTATAAGCATGTCCCCATGGTCGAGTCCAATCCAGGAGAGGCCGTCATCAACAATGTGTTGGGTACGCTCAACTTGGCCCGCACGGCACTCAAGTGGGGTGTCGATAGCCTTGTTCTCGTGTCCACCGATAAAGCTGTCAGGCCGACCAATGTGATGGGTGCCACCAAGCGGATTGCCGAACAGATCCTGCAGTCGCTTGCTGATTGTGAGATCGACCCTTTCGACGATGGAAGCCCAACACGCTTCAAGACGGACACGATGACGCGATTCTCGATGGTGCGCTTCGGCAATGTCCTGGGGTCCAGCGGCAGCGTAGTCCCCCTGTTTCGCGCCCAGATCGCTAGTGGCGGCCCAGTGACGGTGACGGACCCGGAGGTTACGCGATACTTCATGACGATCCCGGAGGCTGTGCAACTGGTGCTGTATGCAGGAGCGATGGCACGCGGGGGAGATCTTTTCGTGCTCGACATGGGCGCGCCTGTGAAGATCGCGGATCTCGCCCGGCGCATGATCACGCTTTCCGGGCGAACGGTCCGCGACGAGTTTCGTCCGACCGGTGACATCAGCATCGCCTTCACTGGTCTTCGCGCAGGGGAAAAGCGTTTCGAGGAACTCCTGATCGGAGAAAATCCGATGCCCACAGCGCACCCCCGCATTATTCGCGCATTGGAGGAGTTTGTGGCTTGGCCTGACCTGAAGGTACATCTTCAAACGTTGCTGGATGCTGCGCGCCTGGATGACGTGGCCCGAATAAAGGAAATACTGTCCTTGCTAGTCGCCGGCTATGACCATCTCGACCGCAGTGACAGCATGCCCATTCGGCACTGAAGCGTATTGACGATGTCAACCCTCCGTTGGAGTACAGGGGTCTACGCATCCGCCGTCCTGGTCGATCGTCTGCTGGGCCTTTTTCTGCTGCCTCTGTTGACGCGCTCGATCAGCCCGGCGGATTATGGCGCGTGGACCCAAACCGCGATCACAGCGAGCATGCTTATGCCAATAGTCCTCTTTGGGTTCTCGACGACCATCGTTCGCTACTTCTCCACGGCAGCAGTGACGGCGATGCGGAGGCGCTACTTCTGGCGGCTGGGCATGCTCGCACTCGCGCTGTTCGTCGTCTGTGGAGTCTGTGTGACGGCTTTCCCGGGGCCTGTCTCCCATGCCATTTTTGGAGACAGCGCAAAGCAAATTTTGCTGCCATCCCTGCTAATGCTGCTCGCAGCAGACGCCACAGCAGACTATGCGTGTGCATGGTTGCGTGCGTCTGGCCGCATCGGGCTGGTTGCAGCGACGCTGATCGCGCGCAGCTTTACCCGCTATGGCGTCGTGCTGGCGCTGGTGGGGCAAGCCCCACCCTCGATGGCTGTCTGGTTCGCGCAATATGCTGGTACTCAGCTCATCGTGTCCTTCTTGGTCTTCTGCCTTGCTGCTGCCGTCGTCACTCGCCAAAAACAGGTCTCGGCGGAGACGAGCGACAGCCCCGACCTCAACGAGTTGCTCCGATTTTCCGCACCACTTGTCTTGCTTGCTCTCCTGACTTGGATGGGCGGCTCTTTCGATCGCTTCTTGCTGCTTCATTCCCTCGATCTGGAGTCGGTCGCCTTCTACGCGGCCGCGGTCTCGCTATGCGCCATTCCCGCCGTGATTCACAGCGTGCTCGGCTTCACGCTCTTTCCTGTCCTTTCCGAGCACTGGCAGGCGGGCCGGCTCGCCGAGATCTGCAAGCTGATGAGCTTGGCCGTGCGAGTGTTCCTGTTCCTCACCGTCCCGATGGCACTTCTGCTTGCGATCGCCGGCCCGCGCCTCCTTTCGTTATTCGCCACCGTGGAGTACCGGGCAGAAGCCCCAGTGTTTGCCTTGCTGGCCGTGTCGGTGGCAGCATTTGGTGTCTATCAGATTCTTCTCTACGCCCTACTGCTGGAGGGCCGCAGCAAGCAAGTGCTTGGGTTAGCCGGGCTGGCCGTGGCGGTCAATCTTGCACTCAATCTCGCCCTGATTCCTGGCTTGGGGCTTGTCGGCGCCGCAACAGCGGCAGCGACTTCCAACATCGTGATGGTCTGTTTGGCGGTGCGACTAGCGCGGGCGGCATTGCCTTGGTCATTTCCATGGCAAGAATCGCTTCGGATTCTGGCCAACGCCGTCGCGGCATCATTGCCTTTGCTCCTGCTCATGGCGTACGGCTCCGGGTCACTTGCCGCGTCTGCCTTGGGCTCGGCCTTGAGTCTGTCGATCTATTTGGGGCTGGATTGGTCGCGATCGGCATCTATCGCTCGACTGCTTGCAAGGCCATAGAGGTCTCATGAGCGACAACGCATTTGGCACGCAATTCGAATTGACGCAAAGGCAGTATTTGGCCGGGGTTGACTTCTACACGTGGGCGCGTCACTTCCATGTGCTCAAGGACCTGTGCAGGCTCGCGCAGGGGGACGTTCTGGAGGTGGGCACGGGCGATGGCGTTGTGAAGCGCTGCGTCCAGCCCTTCGTCAAGAGCTACACGGTGATGGATGTCAACTACAGGCTTCAGCCTGATGTATTGGGCGACCTCCGCATACCAGTTCCAAGCCTGGTCGATCGTTTCGATGTAGTGATCGCAACGGAGGTTTTGGAGCACATCCCGTTCGAGGACTTCTCAATCTGCCTCGGACACTTGCACACCTACTTGCGGCCAGGCGGGCGTCTGTTGCTCACAGTGCCGCACCGCAAAGGCCACATGCTGGTTGTCACGCCTCGCCAGCATCTCTGGAAATGGCGCTTTCCGGTCGGTCTTACAAGCCTCAGCGAGGCCTACCACCGATTCGTCCGCCGCAGGATCTGGATCGATCCGCATCATTGCTGGGAAATCGGCGATGGCCGCGTGAAGCGCGAACACATAACTGCAGCCTTGCGGGCGCAGGATTTCATCGTGGAGCACTTTACCGAATTGCCGTACTGCGACTATTGGCTGCTTCGAAAACAGCAGTCCTCGGCCCGATGAAGATACTGCAGATCTCCTACTACTTTCCACCGATGGGCGGGGCCGGGGTTCAACGCGCGCTCAAGTTCGCGAAGTATCTGCCTGCATTTGGTGTTACGCCTGTGGTCGTGAGCGGCTTTGATCCGCACTATGTCCAGGACGCTTCCCTGACCAGCGAACTGTCCAAGGAGCTGGTTGTTCAGCGCGTCCCGCATACGCCGTTGCTGACCAAGCTGGCTGCCAACAGGCGGGCGCGACGCGTCTCGATGCCAGCGTCCGAGGTAAAGGCCTCCTCGGCTGGCTTGCGCAATGCGCTTCTCGGCGCCTGGAACGCGCTGCACTACCCCGACGACAAGGCTGGTTGGGCGCGAACCGCATGGCGTGAGGCTCGTCGCCTTCTTCGCCAAGAGGCGCGTCGTGGCGTGCCCTTCGACCTCGTCTTCACCACGTCACCGCCCGCCTCAGCTCACGCGATCGGAGAGAGATTGAGCCGGGAGTTCGGACTCCCTTGGGTTGCCGACTTTCGTGATCTATGGACCGACAACCCGGCATACCTCGCCTCGCGGTGGAGGCACGTTCTCGATCGTCGGTTGGAGCAACGTTGGCTCGCTCGCGCAACTGGCATCGTGACGGTAACCGAATCATGGCAGCGACTGCTGGCAGCGCGTCGTTCGCATGGGGCTCCTGCCGCGTTCATACCTAACGGCTACGACGAGGACGACTTTGCCGGCCTCGAACATTCCTCAGCCTTTCCCGGCGTCTTTACGCTCGTGCATACGGGGACTTTCTATGGCCCTCGCGACCCCTCGGCCTTTCTCGAGGGAGTCTCGCTGTACCTTCAGGGGCCTCGCGAAGGACACGATGCGCTTCGCGTACGTTTGGTCGGCAACATGGGTGATCGTTTTCGGGCACAAATTAAGGCCTTCGGCGAGCGCCATCCAAATGTAGTCGAGTGCATCGAGTATCTACCGCACCGCCAGGCAATCGCCGAGCTGGTAGCGGCCGATGTGTTGTTGCTGGTCGTAGGAGGGGGGCGTGGCGCCGGCGTGCGCGGCTGGTTGCCGGGAAAGATTTTCGAGTACCTGCGCGCGCGCAAGCCGATCCTGCTGCTTGGCGACATTGATGGTGATGCTGCGCAGTTGCTCCGTCGCCATAGCCGTGGATGGTTAGTGCGGGAAGGTGACGGAGAGGGGGTCGCAGCAGCGTTGCGCTCCATGCTCGACCTGCGCAGCGCCCGCGCCAGCGCCAGCCACTCGCCAGACGCCTGTCCGGACCTAGACAAACCGGTGGCATGCTTCGAGCGGCGCGAACTTGCCCGCCGGATGGCAGAGTTCATGAGGGAGTGCGCCGAAAAGCATCATCGATCGAGAAAGGCTGACAATGTCTGAGGAGGACCGCGTTCGCAGTCGCTACGTGGAACGCGACGCTAGCCAGACGCTTAGCGGATTTTGGACGCTTTCGAACCCCGTCGTGCTGCATCTCGCCCAGGAGCGCGAACGCGTCGCAATTGCAGCGCTGGCGAGGCATACGGAAATCGATCTTCGCAAGGTGCGAATGCTCGACGTAGGATGCGGATGGGGTGTGGAGTTCGCCAATTACTTGCGCTGGGGTGCGTCGCTTGAGAATCTTGTCGGCGTCGATTTGATGCTGCCGCGTCTGCAGGAGTCGAGGCACCGCTACAGCGCATCGGTAGTCAACGCGTCAGGCGCCGCACTTCCCTTTTTGGATGGATGCTTCGACGTTGTTTGCCAGAACGTCGTGTTCAGTTCCATCATCGACAACGACGTGAAAAAGCAAGTTGCCCGCGAGATGTTGAGAGTTCTGCGCCCCGGCGGGCTTGTGCTCTGGTACGACGCATTTCGCACTCGTTCCCGCGACGTTCATTTCCGCGCGGTTCCAATGGGTGAAGTACAGTCCCTTTTTCCAGACACTCGCTTCACTTGGCATCGGCTCACCACAGACCTCGGATTGCTCAAACAATTGAACGCTGCGTTCGGCCCGCGTGCAATGTCGTTGTTCGACCTGTTCGGGGTACTCAAGACGCACTTGCTTGCGATCGGAGTGAAGTCGTGAGCATCGACCTGTGCCTGCTCGGCGACGCGAGCAGCGTGCACACCCAACGCTGGGCCAGGGAGATGCTTGCGCGCAATTTCAAGGTATCGTTGATCACCGCTCGACCACAGGCACTAGGTGGCGTCGAGCAACGTGTTCTGTCGCCGGTCAAGCGATCAGCCGATTGGTTGCTGCGGGTCGGCGAGGTCCGCAGACATCTTCGTGAACTGGCCCCGGACATAGTACACGCGCACTACATTACCTCCTATGGCTATCTAGCAGCGCGGTGCGGGCAACGTCCGCTGGTGATGACGGCATGGGGCAGCGATATTCTCGTGTCGCCGGTTGAGAGCGCCTTGATACGCAGATTGACCCGCTGGACACTCGGGCATGCCGATCTTCTAACAGGCGACTCGCGGGACCTTGTTGAAGCCATGTTGAACCATACGCCGGGCAGCGTGGTCGAACAGGTGCATTGGGGTGCCGATATGACACGGTTCCGGCCGTCGCCATCGGCAGCAAAGACCGGCTTTCATATTGCAAGTCTGCGTTCCTGGGAGTCAAATTATCGAATCGAGACAATCATTGAGAGCGCGGCACTCTTCCACCACCAGCACCCGGAAGCCAACATGCACCTCCACCTTCTGGGCGGAGGGCCGCAGGAGGCTGCCTTGCGTTCGCGTGTTCAAGCGCTCGGTATTGGTGCTCGCGTGAGTTTGCATGGCCGGCTGGATGATGCAGGCATGATGGCGGTTCTCGACCAGTGCAAAGTCTCGATATCGATACCCGTGAGCGATGCGACGTCGGTCTCACTCCTCGAGAGCATGGCATGCGGGCTGCCTGTCATCGCCTCGGACTTGCCCGCAAATCGCGAATGGCTCGACGGCCAAGAAGAGCTGATTCTCCCCAAAGTTGACAAGGAGCCGGTGGCGGCCCTACTCACGGATCTATGGCGGGACGAGGCGAAGGCGAAGGCCCTCGGCTTGAAGAACCTCGATCGCATGCGGCGCGATGGATCTCGGTCTGCGCAGATGGACCGGATGGCTGCGCTCTACGTTACGTTGCTCGGGCAGTGGCGTAACGCTGGGAACTTCCGATGAATACTTCGCCGCGTCGGGTCAGCATCATCGTTCCTTGCCGGAACGAACGACGACATGTCGGGCCGTTCTGTGCTGCAGTACTCGCACAGACGCTGCCGCCGGGATGGTCGATGCAACTTGTAGTCGCGGACGGAATGAGCGAAGACGGAACCCGTGAAGTGTTGGAGCGCGTTGCGCAGGCTGAGTCCTGCGTGCGGTGGATCGACAATCCAGATCTTATTGTCTCCGCGGGGCTCAACCGCGCGTTAGTTTGCGCTGACGGCGAGGTGATTGTTCGCATGGACGTGCATACCGAGTATGCATCCAACTACATCGCCGAATGCATCGCGGTCCTGGCCGAAACCCACGCGGACAATGTGGGCGGTGCTTGGCGCGCTGCTCCCGAATCCGGCGCCGGCGCGACACAACAGGCCATCGCCGCTGCGTTTCAATCCCCGTGGGTGGCTGGCGGCGCTCTATCTCGACGGCTCGACTACGAGGGATGGGCAGACACGGTGTACCTCGGCTGCTGGCCGCGGGCGACCTTTGAGCGCTTTGGCCTGTTTGACGAGTCATTGGTCCGCAATCAAGACGACGAGCACAACTTGCGACTCATACGTAACGGTGGAGGAGTGTGGCAGTCCCCACGGATTCGGAGTATCTATCGACCCAGGTCATCACTCGTGCAACTTTTTCGCCAGTATCTGCAGTATGGCTACTGGAAGCCGTTTGTCATCCGGAAGCACGGACGCGCGGGATCAGCGCGCCATCTGGTGCCAGCCCTATTCGTCGCCGGCTCGGGTCTCCTGCTCACGGTGAGCCTGTTGGGAGCTTCGATGTGGCCCTCGCTCACCTTGCTGTTGCTTTACGTCGTCGTGCTCGGGGTGCTAACGTTGGACGTCGCGTATCGCGAACGACTCGACTCGGCAGCGCTTGCTCTTGTCCCCCTTGTGATTGCTGCGTATCACCTGGGCTACGGTACCGGCTCAACCCTCGGGTGGTGCGATGTGCTGCGCGGTGCCGGGCCAAACGAGCGGTTCACGACACTGACTAGGTAGCCGCAATGCCTGATTCAAACGCCGATCCCGGCAAGGAGCTTCGAGCAGTTCGAGAACGCTACTCTCGGCGCGGTCCGCAGGATGCTCGCTACAGCGCTTTCAACCCTGCCGCGCTCTACTCTCAGCAAGAACGACAGCGGGCCATGCTGCATCTGCTCGCTAGGGACGGCAGGACGAGGCTCAGTAGCGTTGACCTTGTCGAAGTTGGAAGTGGCGATGGGGCCAACCTATTGGAATGGCTACGCTTCGGCTGCTCGCCTGAGAGGCTTCGTGGTATCGAACTTCTCCCGGAGCGCCACGCCGCAGCAAGCTTGCGTTTACCCGGCTCTGTGCGATTGACGCTGGGCGATGCCGTAACCGCAGAGATCGAAGACAACAGTTGCGACGTGGTCCTCGCATCCACGGTTTTCTCGTCCCTACTTGACGACGTTTTTCAATGTCGTCTGGCTCGGGCGATGTGGCGCTGGCTGAGGCCCGGAGGTGGCGTCCTGTGGTATGACTTTACCGTCGACAATCCGCGCAACCCCGACGTCCGTGGCGTCCCGCCGAGCCGTGTAAGCGCTCTCTTCCCAGAAGGATGCATGTACGCCAAACGCGTCACTTTGGCGCCACCGATTTCGCGCCGTGTTGCAGCGGTGCATCCGTCCCTCTACACCCTCTTCAATGCGATCCCGTGGCTGCGCACGCACATGGTCGCGTGGATCATCAAACCTTGAACCATGTCCCAAGAAGCATTTCTACCATTTGCGCTGCCTGAGCTCGGTGACGAGGAAATCGCCGAGATTGCCGACACTCTCAAATCGGGTTGGATCACAACCGGACCCAAGACGCGACGCTTTGAGGAGTCTTTTCGCACCTTTCTCGGGGACGAGGCGCTCCACTGTTTGGCGGTCAACTCTGCCACGGCTGGACTTCATTTGGCTTTGGAGGCCTTTGGCGTCGGCCCGGGAGATGAAGTGATCACGACCACCCATACTTTCACGGCAACGGCCGAGGTCATCCGATATCTAGGTGCCGATGTGACCTTGGTCGATATCGATCCCAACTCCCTGTGCATCAATCCCCTGCTGGTCGAGGAGGCGATTACGCCGCGCACAAAGGCGATCGTTCCAGTTCACTATGCCGGTCTCTCG